>JANNWR010000226.1:0-17233 GCA_031408715.1 bacterium | reverse complement strand
CGCATGCACCGGTGCATGCGCGAGCGACGAACTGCCCAGCGCGTTTTCGTGTGGGCAGTTCGCATGCACCGGTGCATTCGCGAGCGGCAGACTGCCCAGCGCGTTCCGGGATGGGCGGATCGCATGCACCGGTGCATGCGCGAGCTAACTCGACCGAGGCGTACAGAATCGCCCCGCACTATCTCGGCCCGCCGGTTCGACGGCCGGATTCGTCACAGGCGCGGGCGCAGGTGCGGTGGAACTACGGTGCTGGTGTGGACCCGCTCGCGGACGGAGCCACTCCCGCAGCCGCCCCCGGCGAAGCCCCGTCGAATCGCGTCACGCGCCATGCCAGCACCAGCGCGCACGCCAGTAGTCCCGCGCCCAGGAAGAACGCGGCGCCCGGCACCGCGATGCCACCGTGCGGAATCAGGAAGTACGCGAACACCTGCGAGAACATCACGGGTCCGATGATGCCGGCGATGCCCATGATGCTGGCGTTGGCGCCCTGCAAGAGCCCGTACTCGTTAGGCTGCACGCGGCGCGACATCAGGCCTTGCAGCGGCGGGCCGGTGAAGAACATGAGGCCGAAGATCGGAACGGACGCCATCAGCGCCGGCCCGGTGCCCGCCAGCGCGTACGCGATGAAGCCGCACATCCCGCCCGTGAGTCCGAGCAACAGCGTGCGTCGCTCACCGAAAAGCCGCACGACGTGTCGCACGAGTCCGCCCTGCACGATGATGGTGCACGCGCCCACTCCCGCCAGCATCAGTCCGACAGTGCGCGCATCCCAGCCATAGCGATGCTGCGTGTACAGCACGAACGTGCTCTGGAGCGCCTGATGCGCGAGCATGTAGATGCCGTACACGGCGACCATGCCGAGCAGCCCTTTACGCTTGCTCAACAGCGACAGCGCGCCGACCGGGTTGGCGCGCTTCCACTCGAACGCGCGGCGGTGTTCGCGCGGCAGCGACTCGGGCAGCACGAAGTATCCATAGATGACATTGATCAAGGCGAGTGCTGCCGACGCCCAGAACGGCGCACGCGGCGACAGTCCGCCCAGCAGTCCGCCCACCGCCGGGCCCAGCACGAACCCCGAGCCGAAGGCCGCGCCCATGATGCCGAAACTGGCGGCGCGTTTCTCCGGCGGCGTGACGTCGGAGATGTAGGCGAGCGCGGTCGAGAACGTGGCGGCCGTGATGCCAGAGAACAGCCGGCCCACGAACAGCCAGCCCAGGCTCGGCGCCATGGCCATGAACACGTAGTCGAGCCCCAGCCCCAGGCACGACAGCAGGATGACCGGACGGCGGCCGAAGCGATCAGACAACGAGCCGAGGATGGGCGAGAACAGGAACTGCATGAGCGCCCACGACGTGCCGAACAGCCCGAACATGGCCGCCGCCTTGCCCGTGTCGCCGCCCACGAAGTCCTGCACGAGCCGCGGCAGTACCGGGATGATGAGCCCGATCGCGAGCACGTCGATCAACACGGTGACGAAGATGAACGCGATGGTGGCGCGGCGCGGACCGGGTGCGGCCGGCGCGTCCGACGACTGCATCTAGAACAGCTCTTTCTGCGGCCACTGTTCCTTGGGATCCACTGTGCTGAGCCCGAGCCGGCGCTTCATCTCGTTGGCGCTCTCGGGCGAGTGGCCGGCCCAGTGGTTGTTGAAGTAGCCGTAGACTTCTTGGACCTGGCCGAGCGCGCTCATGAGTGCGCCTTCCCACGACGCGAACTCCTCGGCGCGATCGATCTGGACGCGGTCGTATTTGGCGATCTCGCGGCGGTCGCCGAGCCAGCGCAGATACAGGAAGTCGGCGGTGATGTCGGTGAGGCGCGGCAGGTCGCGCCACTCGGTCCAAGCCACCGCGACGTTGTGGTGGCGCAGGAGATCGATGACCTCGGGCGTGTGCCACGAGGCATTCCGGAACTCGATCGCCAGCTGCACCCCTTCGGGCTTGGTCGCCAGGAACGCCACCAGGTCGCACCAAGTGTCGTCGTTGTGCTGGAACTCAGCCGGCGTCTGCGCCAACAGTGGCCCGCGCTTGGCGCCCAGCGGGTCGAGGGCCTTGACGAAGTCCGCCAGCGCCGGACCGCAGTCGCGCAGCGCGGCATCGTGCGTGATCGCACGCGGCAGCTTGGCCGCGAACTTGAAGCCGTCGGGCGTGTGGCGTGCCCATGAGCGCGCGATCGTGCCCTTGGGCGCGTGATAGAAAGTGGTGTCGAGCTCGAGCGTGTCGAAGATCTCGGAGTAGAACGGCAGGCGGTCTTCTTGTTTCGACCCCGGCGGATAGAACGTGCCGTTCCAGTCCGGATAGGACCAACCCTGCGTGCCGAGCCGGATGCTGGCGCTCAATTGCTGGAGCCCTTCTTCCGGAATGGCTTGGCGATCGCGTTGCCGGCCTTCTTGGCGCCCCCCACGACCGCCTTGCCTCCGGCCTTGGCGCCTTTCACGGCACGGTCGGTGACCTTGGGCGCCGGTTTGCCGCCCAAGTGGGCGTCGAAGAAGCGTGCGACGCGGCGCTCGTACTCTTCGCGGTAGTTGACCCACACCTCGGTGTGCTTGGCGTCCTCGACCGTCCACGTCTCGGCGCGCAGCCCCGCCGCCTGGGTGAGACGTTCGACCTGCTTGACCGAGAAACGGTCCTCGACCTTCGTTTGAATGAGCAGCACCGGCCGGCCGTTCAACGCACGCAGCGCCGCGGTCGCGTCCATCTCGCCCGGGTCGTGACTGGTGATGAGCCGCGCGATCTGGCGCGCCAACGGACCCGTCGGGTACGAGGGCATGTGTGCCACGAACTTGAAGCCGTCGGAGATCGCCTCATCGGCGCTGGCGAACGGGCAGTCGGCGACCACCGCGGCGATATCGGGGCGTTCAACCGCCAGCACGAGAGCCGTGGAACCACCCAGCGACTCACCGAACAACCCGACGCGCTGACCGCGCAATGCCGGCTGCTCGCGCACCCAGTCGAGCGCGGCACGCGCGTCACGCAGTTCGAAGAAGCCGAGCGTCGTCGGCTTGCGCTTCAAGGTGCGGGCCGAGCGGAAATCGATCGCGAGGATGTTGTAGCCCTCAGCTCGAAGGAAGTGCGCATAGCGCCAGACGCGGCGGTGGTCGCGCGCGTAGCCCGCGAACAGGATCACGGTGGCCTTGCGCTCACCCGCGATGAACCAGCCGTCCAGATGATCATCCTCGCCGACGGGGATCTTCACGCGCTTGGCGACGTGATCCAGGCTCTCGACGCCGCCCAGATCGGCAGGAACGGTCGGATAGAGCAGGATCCACGCCGAACCCGCCACGACCAGGAGCAATGCACTGATGAAGAACACAAGAGCGTTTCGCATGGGGCGACACCCTAGCAGAAGTCGCGCGGGGTGGCTCATGGATGCAGGCCTGCACGAAGTCCTTTAATGTCGTGCACGATGCCGACCCCGCTCCCACTTGCCCGCTTCCAGCACGTCCTCGTGATCGGCGCTTCCGGCCTGGTCGGCGGGGCGTATTTTGCCCGCATCTCGGCGCGGCTCCAACGCGCCAGCGTGCGCGTGACCGGCACCTGCCACTCGCACCCGCGCGCTGGGCTCGTGCCGTTCGAGCTGGGTGCTGGCACGGCAGCGTTCCTGGATGCGCAGCGCCCCGACCTGGTGGTGCTGG
This sequence comes from bacterium, assembly GCA_031408715.1. Lineage (GTDB taxonomy): Bacteria > Eisenbacteria > RBG-16-71-46 > RBG-16-71-46 > RBG-16-71-46 > JAIOPA01. The sequence goes on along the minus strand of JANNWR010000226.1, from coordinate 13,602 downwards.
CGAGTGCCATGACGCACGTGGATGCCTGCGAGAGCGCACCCGACGAAGCGCGCCGGCGGAACGTGGATGATGTGGCTACGATCGCCGATTGGTGCCGAGCGCACGAAGCCGCGCTGGTGCACTTTTCGACCGACTACGTGTTCGATGGCGCCACCGGGCCCTATTCCGAGGACGCCGCGACTGCGCCGCTGTCGGTGTACGGCCGAAGCAAGCTGGCGTCGGAGCAGATCGTGACTGCGCTGCCGCGCGGCTTGGTGATCCGCATCACGAACGTGTTCGACATCGGCTTCGACGACCGCAACTTCGTGCACCGCTGCGTGACCTACCTGCGCGACCGGAAGCCGCTCGTGGTGCCGAGCGACCAGCTGGCCACGCCGGCATACGCCACGTGGCTCGCCGACCAGTGGGTGACGTTGTGCGAGCGAGGCGCTATTCTTGCGGCCGCTTCGCCGCGACTGCTGCATGCGGGTTGCGACGAACTGGTGTCGCGCGGCGAACTGGCCAGACGCATCGCCGCGCTGTTGCACGCGGACGCATCACTCATCGACGAACGCCCGACTTCGGCACTGGGTCAGGCTGCCGCACGGCCCCTGCGCGGGGGCCTGAAGAACGACCTGTGGAAGCGCCTGCTCGGCGTGGAGCGCCTGTCGCTCGACGACGCACTGGCTGATTGCCTGCCCCGCCTGAAAGCCCTGTACGAGAGCCGCCCATGACCCCGAGCCCCACCGACCGCGACACCGATCTGGCAGCGCTGAAGGCTGCCGTGCGTCAGTTCTCCGAGCGTCACCACGGCGCCAAGCCGTTCGTGCCCGGAGAGACGCCCGTTCCCGTGACCGGCAAGGTATACGATCACAACGAGTTCGAGCTGCTGCTTGAAGCAGGACTCGATGCCTGGTGGACCGAAGGCCGCTTCACGCAGCAGGTGTCGAGCGATCTGGCCGGGTTCCTGGGCGCGCGCGACGTGATGCTGTGCAACAGCGGCTCGTCGGCGAACCTGCTGGCACTGACCGCGCTGACGTCGCCCATGATGGGCGAGCGACGTTTGCGAGCCGGCGACGAGGTGATCGGTGTAGCTGCCGGATTCCCCACCACGATCGCCCCCACCGTGCAGTGCGGCTGCGTGCCCGTGCTGCTGGATATCGAGCTGGGCACCTACAACATGGACGTGTCGCAGCTCGAAGCCGCGATCACGCCGAAGTCGCGCGCGATCATGTTGGCGCACACGCTGGGCAACCCGTGGAACATCGACGCCGTGATGGCCGTGGCCAAGAAGCACGACCTGTGGGTGATCGAGGACTGCTGCGACGCGCTTGGGGCCACGTACAACGGCAAGCTGGTGGGCTCGTACGGCGACCTCGGCACGCTGAGTTTCTACCCCGCACATCACATGACGTGCGGCGAGGGCGGCGCGGTGTTCACGCGCAGCGCGAAGCTCAAGAGGTCGGTGGAGAGCTTCCGCGACTGGGGCCGCGACTGCTGGTGCATGCCCGGCAAGGACAACACCTGCGGCAAGCGCTTCGATTGGCAGTTGGGCGAACTGCCCGCGGGCTACGACCACAAGTACACGTACTCGCACCTGGGCTATAATTTGAAAACCAGCGACCTGCAGGGCGCGCTGCTGATGGCCCAGATGAAGAAGCTGCCCGGGTTCATCGCCGCGCGGCGCAAGAACTGGGCGTGGCTGCGCGCAGCGCTAGCGCCGTGGAGCGATTACCTGCTGCTGCCCGAAGCGACGCCCAACAGCGAGCCTTCGTGGTTCGGGTTCCTGATCACGGTGCAGGAGGGCGCGCCGTTCTCGCGCGCGGAGCTGGTGGCGTGGCTCGAGAGCCGCAAGATCGCGACGCGCATGCTGTTCGCCGGCAACATGACGCGACAGCCGGCGTTCGTGGGCGTGGAACACCGCGTGGTGGGCGGCCTCAAGAACACCGACCGCGTGATGCGCGACACGTTCTGGATCGGCGTGTGGCCGGGGCTGACGCAGCCCATGCTCGACTACATGGTCGCGAGCTTCGGGGAGTTCTTTGCGGGCAAGGGGTTGGAGTCGCGCTGAACCAAGAGCGTCAGCGCGTTCGCCGCGAGTGCACGATCAGCGCCATGGCGAGCTAACCACCGGCCATCACTTGGTGCGCGTGGACTCCGGAACGCTCGCACATGGCATCCACCTCATGCGCATGCAGGCGCCGGGCGTGGACCTGCGGCAGCGCGTGGCGGTGCCGAGGTAAGGCGTTTCCCACCGTCCCGGAACACCGCGCGGGTGGGAAGTCGTGCTCTCGCACTCCCTCCCACCCGCGTCTGTTGGCTGCTCCTAACGCCCCGAGCCCACCGCCACGATATCGTCGTCGTGCTCGTGCCCGTGCTCGCGGTCATTCGCGTTTGCGAAGTTCACGAGATCATTGAAGTGCACCATGAGTTCGCCCGCCGAGAACGCGACGTGGCCGTAGCGGTCGACGCGGCGCTGGATCAGAAGCGGGCTCGTGATCACTTGCGCGAGCCGATCCTCGTGCGTCGCCGGCACCACGGGGTCGCGCGACGTGTGGAGCGTCATGAGCGGAATGCGCAGCGTCGGCGAGGGCTCACCGTACTGGTCCAGGAACAGCGCCGCCTCGGGGGCCCGGGTGTAGCGCTTCACCCTCGCGTTGATGTCGGCGAGCAACGCCGGCGGGAGCGCTGCGGAGTTGTACGTATAGGTGGCGTTGTCGAAGAAGCTCGTGGAGCCGGTGCGTGCGAACAGGTCGCTGGCGCCCTGCATCGAGAAGCCGATGACGTTGACCAGCGAGGCCACCAGTTCGTTGCCGTTGTTGCCCGGCAGCTTCTCGCGCGCAAGCAACTGGATGATGCCCAAGCCCTGCGGGTTCGCCGTGACCGCCTTTACGACCGGGCCGACGATCTGAGCATTGGGATCGGTGATCGGATCCGAATGCTCGATATCGCCGGGCAGGACGCCGGGATAGACCGTGTCGAACAACACGCGGACGTCACTGATGTACTGGACCTCGGCTGCGCTACCGCCGACGATGCCGCACACTAGGAAGCTGCCGTCATACGGCCTCGCGCGCTGCTGGGTGAGCAGCAGTCCGATGAGCCCGCCGAGGGACTGGCCGAACAGGTACGTGCGGCGCGGATGGCCGACGCGTTCCTCGAAGATCTCGCGCAGCGCGTCGGACTCGCGCACGCCCTCGGGCACTGCGAAGCCGTTGCTCGAGAAGCTGGACGCCGCCACGGCATAGCCTCGCGCCAGCAGGGAATCGCGAATCGCGCCGTTCTTTGGAAGAGCGATGGGTTCGGCCGGATTCGTGTAGCCGTGCAGGTACACGATCAGCGAACGGTTCCAGTTCGCGGGCTTGTCGAGCACCCACAGTGCACCCGACCGCATTCGCCCTTCCACGTGCATCGCGGTGCGGTCTGCATCGCCGCGATGGAACGGGTCCGCCGAACGATTGGCGGCAGTGATCGCAACCGTGGGTGCGAGCACCTCGCGGCGGCTGCAGCTCGCGCTGCCCAGCAGCACGAGTGCGAGCACAAGCGTTGCCTGCAGCGACAGGCGCGGCAACGTGAGGGGGAATGGCCCAATGACATGGCGAGCGGCACGCATGGAGACCTCCAGGCAGCAGATGGTCGCCGGGCTCGCGTCGAGCGAGGTGCGGATGCGGCACGGCGATCGGGGTTCCGTCTCGAGCGAGCTCGAGGCGTGGCCGGGGTCTGCGGTCGAACCGCCCCCGTGTGAGCCGGACCGTCGCAGGCGTGAAGCCGTGGTCGCGGGCGGACGACGATGTCGGATGGTTCGGCGACTCTCTCCGATGGAACGGACGGGACCGGGGGGATCCAGACAAGAGTCGCAAAGCAGGCTGACGGCTGAAGGGCACTCTGGACCACAAGGGAGGACCGCACAAGGCCAATTCTTAGTGATTCGGCTGCTTGGCGAGACCAAGCACTCGTGTTCTGACTGGAACTGCGAGTCGATTCCGCACTTCGCCGACCCTGCTTCTGATTGTCGATGTTGACGCACACCCTCACTGCGGCGCATTTCCCCATGCGCCGAGCTCAAGGCGCCCACCAAGTGGCTCCCACGGAACACCAATAGTGCTTGGGTCCGCAGGTCCGGCGATGGTGGTGCTGCGGAATATCGCGGTCGGCAACGAGCACGCCGACACCCATTCGGCTCCAGTAACCGGGCCCATCCTCACCGGTCTCGCTTCGGCAGCTCTTGAAACCGGCACAGGAGTTCTCCGAACTCCGATATTGCCGTGCCACCCGTGTTGTCCGCATCGCACACAACACCGATCGCCTCGATCGACGAGGGGACGACTCCGAATGCGGCGAGCAAGTCCGCCCGGATGTCGCGTTGCTCGGTCCGCCATGCGGGCCCCGCGGGCGCGGTCTGCAGAGTGAGCACCTTGATATCCGATGCGTACGGGCTGCTGGTCCACACGCCCGGGGTGCCCGCGGGCGACCACTGATACAGGATCCCGCGCGTCCGCCACGGCAGCACACTGCGATGCACGAGCACGAACACTCCCGCTGCGCGGTCGTCGCGCTTGCGACTCGACGGGTCCGCCCCGTCGGGATGGCGCAGTACCCGCCACCGCCAGGACAGTTCGGTCAGACCCGCGCCCTTCGGTACGACGTGCACCAACGCCGAATAGGTGCCGCGAGCTTCGGCGTGCAGGCAGCTCATGGCCGAGTCCGTCGCCGTGGAGTCGCGCTGGATGGTGTAGGCCGTGTGCCCCCTGTACGACAGCTCTCGCCATGGACCACTGCGGTCCGCGAGCGCACTCCAGCTCAGCGTGATCGCTGTCGTCAACAGCCACCATGTCAGCATGTGCAGACGCCATCCGCAGGCACGCGCCTTGCCCCCGCCACTACGCCGCTCCCGATGCCGCGCGATCCGCGGATGACGGCGCGTAGACCTGCGCCAACCGGCGCGGGCTCACGCCGGTATGAAACGCCAGCATGAGCACGGCGTTCGTGATGAGCTGACGATACGGTCCACGTTGCAGGAATCTCCGCGCCGAGGTCGTGACGGACTCGTGCACGCGTACCAGCCTGCCCACGCGGGACAATCGGCAGGCCAGGTCGACGTCCTCGAACAGTGGGTAGGCGCGGAAGCCGCCCGCCGCTTCATAGGCGCTGCGCACGCAGAACATGCACTGGTCGCCGAGAAACGACGTCGGCAGGTCCACCCGGCTCATGAACGCCAGCAGGTCGAGCGCGGGATGCCGATGGTCGAATCGCAGCCGGAATGCACCACCACAGACTCCGGAAGCGTCGAGCGCGAGGTGGATCAGCGCGCCAGCTGCAACAGGCAGCCGGGAGTCAGCATGGAGGAAGACGAGCCGGGGACTACTGGCATGACTGGCGCCGAGGGCGAGCTGCTGGCCGCGATTGGGCTCGGGGCAGTCGACCCACACCACCCCGTCGGCGCGGGCGCGATCGCGCACCTCGGCGGATTCCTCGCGGGCGGCCACCACGACCTCGACAGCCCCGAGCGCCAGACGTGCCGCACCGATGGCGTCGAGCAGTCGCGGCCCCTCGCGCCAGCTCGGGATGATGACCGAGAGCGTGTCACCACTGGCCGCCTCACCACTGGCCATTGAGCGACCAATCGTAGTCGACGAACTGGATCGGCGTCCCGGCCGCGATCGTGACACCACCCGTCTGATGGCGCTGGATGAATGCCTGCAGGCTTCCGGCCGCTGCCTCGAAGTCAGACCCATACCACTTGAAGATCGACGAGAGTCGCAACTCGCTGCCGGCCGTGGCCGGGTTCTTGGTGCGGTCGCCCAGGAAAGCCGCCGTGGCCGCAGTCAGCGCGCTATCCAAAGTGGCGCCCTCGATCACCCGCTCCGGGAGGACCGGGCAACTCGCCGACGCACAGTTGAGCACGAAGTGGATGCGCGGCTCCTTGAAACCCTTGCGGAGAATGTCGTGCTCGATGTCGTTCAGGCTGAGCCTGCGCCCTGCACTCACGCCCTGCTCGCGAAAAAAGCCGAGCGTGGGGATGCCGAGCTTCTTGCCCACGTCGAGCACGCTCTTCAATCCCGGACGGCGGATCACGCCTTCGAGCACACGGGCATTGTAGACGTTGACCCAGAAGGCGATCTGGTCGTCTCTCGACCATGTCTCCGGTCGCGCCTTTCGGGTCGCGGCAATGAAGCGTTCGAGCGGGCCGCGGTCGCGGGCGAGCGCGCCGTAGTCCACTCGCCCTCCGTGCAGATGCCTACCCAGCACCGTGTCGAGCGCGGCGTACGAGAATCCGAGGTCTGCGGCGTGCGCCGATCGCGCCGCCAGCAACGCGATCATGGTGGCGAACAAGACGACGTACTTCGAACGCCTCAGCACGCGACCGCCCCGCTGCGTGGACTGAGTGTGCTTCTATTCGCGTTCAACATCGCACCCGCCTCGTTGGTTGAGATTCGCACCGTGCGACCGGTCCCGATGGATGTCAGGGTTCATACGCCATGAAGGCCACCCGCTACCTTGGTAGGCCACAGGCTCACTCCATACTACATACGGAGTGCACGCCCTGCCGAGCGCCCGCCTCGCCAGTCTTATGTCTGCGTCGGACCACGTCAGACGACACGCTCGCCTTTCCCGGGCCGGCTCTCATCGTCGCCGCGTTCGCCCATGGTTGCATCCGACCCTTGTGCCATCACGCTCCCAAAGTAGCTGCTGGCCAGTTGCACAAGCGTGCCGACCTGACAGACGCGCGCCATGGACTGACAGTCTGACCGTCCGTCGGCATGCGGTGAACATTGGTGGCGTGTGCGCGTGCACTTGCAGTGCGAACGGCAAGCGCTTGCCACTCGCGACGTTCGTGTGCGTCGCACCGCGCGCGCGAGTGTGTGTCGCTCGGTGGCACGCCTGATGCGGCGCCGCTCTGCTTCTGAGAGTGGTAGCGCTCACGGCTGCGGCCGCGAACACTCGCAGCGGCGCCCGTGTGCATTCGGCTCATCCAGAGGCACCATGTCAGACCGACCCGCATTGCCGAGCTCGATCACGAGCCCCGTGCGCGAACTTCGTATTCATGGCCGCGGTGGACAGGGCGCCGTCATCGCCTCCAAGGTGCTGGCCTCCGCGCTGTTCCGCGAGGGCAGTGCCGTGCAGGCGTTCCCCGCGTTCGGAGTCGAGCGGCGTGGCGCGCCCGTCACCGCCTTCCTGCGCTTCTCCCAAGGGCCCATCCTGCTGCGCTGCGAGATCACGCGGCCGCACGACCTGATCATCCTCGACCCCACGCTCATCAAGGCCGTGGATGTGGCGCAGGGGCTGGAGCCCGGCGGCACGATCCTGATCAACAGCGATCGCGATGCCGACAGCTACGAGACGCTCACCAGCCGGTTTCGCGTCAGCCTCGTCGACGCCTCGGACATCGCGCGCAAGTACGGGTTGGGCTCGCGCACGCAGCCGATCGTGAACACCGCCATCCTGGGCGCATTCGCCGCCGCGTCGGGGCTCGTGAGCCTGAACGCGATCTGCGAGGCCATCGCCGAAGCCATCCCGGGCAAGGCCGACCTCAACATCGCCGCCGCACGCGAGGCAGCACTCGCCGTGGTGCGGCTACCCTTCGCGGAGGTGCACCATGCCTGACCGTCATGCCACCCGCGGGCTCGAGCACGGTGTGCCCACCATTTCCGTGAGCAACAGTTCCACGCTCACCAACCGCACCGGCTCGTGGAAGTACATCCGCCCCATCTACGAAGACAAGGTCGCGCCGTGCAACGCCGGTTGCCCCGTGGGGATCGACCTCGAGGGTGTGATGAACCTGCTGCGCCTGGACCAGGTCGACGCCGCACGCGAGCTGCTTCTACGCGAGAACCCGCTGCCGGGTGTGACCGGCCGCGTGTGCGACCACCCTTGCCAGAGTGCGTGCAGCCGCGCGCAGTTCGACGATGCGGTCAACATCCACGTGGTCGAACGCATGCTGGGCGACGTCGCCGACGCCCCCGCCACCGTGACGCCGCGCCGCATGCGGCCCGAGCGCGTGGCCGTGGTGGGTTCTGGCCCGGCGGGCTTGAGCTGCAGTTACCACCTGGCGCGGCTCGGCTACGCGGTGACCGTGTTCGAGGCCGATCCCGAGCCTGGCGGCTGGCTGCGCTATGGCGTGCCCGAGTACCGCCTGCCGGCTGCCGTGCTGGCACGCGAGATCGATCGCGTTCGGGGTGAGGGTGTGGTGTTCCGCTGCGGCGTGCGCGTGGGTGCCGAGCTGGCGTGGAACGAGCTCGCCAAGTTCGATGCCGTGTTCCTGGCTTCGGGCGCACGCGCGCGCGAGAGCTTCGAGTGGCGCGACCACGACCTGCCTGATGTGCGGCCCGCCGAGGACTTCCTGCACGAGGTGCGCGCCGGCCAGTGCGCGCTGGAAGGCAAGCACGTGACCATCGTGGGCGGTGACGACCTGGCGCTCGACTGCGCGCGCACCGCGCTGCGGCTGGGTGCGACGCCCGTGGTGCTGTTCGAGGGCGGGCACGACGACTTGAGCGCCGGCCGCGATGCCGTGCGGGCCGCTCTCAACGAAGGCGTGCGGTTCGAGTTCCGCACGCGCGTGGTGGGAGCACAGGTGGCCGCGCATCCCGACGACGAGCCGGCGCTCGATGCGATCGACGGGATGTTCGACTCGGGCGGTCCCGAGCATCACGCCCCCCGCTTGGTGGGGCTCGCCTGCGTGCGCGTGCAGAGCGGCACGGTGCCGGGTGCTGCGCGTCGCGGTGACTCCGTGCCCGGCAGCGCATTCGTGATCCGTACCGACTGCGCGCTGGTCTCCGACACCGCCCAGGCCGCGGCCAACGGCCTGCCCGCGGACCTGCACCGGCGTGGCTACGTGCTGAAAGCCGACGAGTTCGGGCGCACGAGCCGCGACGGCTTCTTCGCCGGCGGCGATCTGGTGGACGAGCCGCGCACGGTGGCGCACGCGCTGGGCTCGGGCAAGCGCGCGGCCATCGGCATCGACCACACGCTGCGCAGCAAGGCCGGCGAAACGCTGCCGCCCCTTGACGCCAAGGCGCTGCGCTACGGCGGCACCGGCAACATGAGCATCACGCGCTGGCGGGGGGACGATCCCGTGCAGCGCAGCAACGAGCGCAACGAAGTGGTGCGCTTCGAGCAGTTGAACATGGCGTACTTCACACATGCACCAGCCGCGCCGGACATCCGTCGCGCACCGGGCGAGGCGAGCGGCGACTTCGGTGAGACCGCCCTGGGTCTGACGCGCGAGCAGGCCGTGACCGAGGCCAAGCGCTGCTTCAACTGTGGCGTCTGCAACGATTGCGAACTGTGCATGATCCTGTGCCCCGACGTGGCCATCAAGCACCACTCCGAGGGGCACGGGTTCTCGTTGTCCTACAAGCACTGCAAGGGCTGCGGCCTGTGCGTGGCCGAGTGCCCGCGCGGTGCCATGAGCATGACGCGGGAGGGCCTGTGAAGAAGGTCATCATCGGGAACCATGCGGTGTCCTACGGCGTCAAGCTCGCACGCACCCAGGTCATCGCCGCCTACCCCATCACGCCTCAGACGCAGGTCGTCGAGGAGTTGTCCGAGATGTGCGCCAGCGGCGATCTGAAGGCGCGCTTCATCAAGGTCGAGTCCGAGCACTCGGCCATGGCCGCGTGCATCGGCGCGTCGGCCACCGGGGCGCGGACGTTCACCGCCACCTCGGCACAGGGGCTGGCTCTCATGCACGAACTGCTGCACTGGGCGGGCGGCGGGCGACTGCCCATCGTCATGGCCGATGTGAACCGCGCCATGGCGCCGGGCTGGACGGTGTGGACCGACCAGAACGACTCGCTCTCGCAGCGTGACACCGGCTGGATCCAGCTCTACTGCGAGACCAATCAAGAAGTGCTCGACACCACGATCATCGCATTCAAGCTCGCCGAGGCAGTGGACCTGCCGGTGATGGTCGTGCTGGACGCGTTCTTCCTGTCGCACACGTCGGAACCCGTGGACATCCCGGAACAATCGGATGTGGACGCATTCCTGCCCGCCCGACAGGCACGACACAAGCTCGACACGAACGAGCCGCACGCCTATGGCGCGCTCACCACTCCGGCCGTGTACATGGAGATCCGGCTGCGCCAGCAGGAGGCCATGGACGAGGTGCGCGACACGCTGGTGGCCATCGAGGACGACTGGGAGTCGCGCTTCGGCCGGCGCTGGGGCCCGATCGAGAGCTACCGCACTGACGGCGCCGAGCTGGTGCTGCTGACGTCCGGCACCATCACCTCGACCGCGCGGCACGTGATCAACGAGCTGCGCGCCAAGGGCGAGAAGGTGGGACTCGTGAAGGTGAAGATGTTCCGACCCTTCCCCGCCGCAGACCTGCGTGCGGCACTCGCCGGTATCCCTGACGTGGCCGTGCTCGACCGCAACATCTCGCCCGGCCACAGCGGCATCTTCGCCGAGGAGACGCGCGCCGCGTTATACGACATGCCGGCCGGGCAGCGGCCGCGCATCCACGGTTACATCGTCGGACTCGGCGGGCGCGATGTGACGCCCGCGACCATCGAGGACTGCATCGCACGCACACGAGCCGCCATCCGGCCCAAGGCCGAAGCGGAACGCGAAGACATCTGGGTGGGGGTGAAGTCATGAGCCAGATCGAGATCAAGGACCTGATCCCGCACGAAGAACTCGTCGCGCCCGGCCACCTCGCCTGCCCGGGCTGTGGCGGCAGTCTCGCCATGCGGCTCGTGCTCAAGGCACTGGGCCCGAAGACCATCGTGTCGCTGCCCGCATGCTGCTGGACCATCGTGGCCGGCCCCTACCCGCAATCGTCACTCGGCGTGCCGCTGCTGCACGCCGCGTTCGAGACCGCGGCGTCCACGGCCTCGGGCATCCGCGCGGCGCTCGACATGGCCGGCGACACCGAGACCACGGTGCTGGCGTGGGCCGGCGACGGCGGCACGTTCGACATCGGGCTGCAGGCGCTGTCCGGTGCGGCCGAACGGAATGAAGACATCCTGTACGTGTGCTACGACAACGAAGCGTATATGAACACCGGCATCCAGCGCTCGTCGTCGACACCATGGGGCGCGTGGACCACCACCACGCCCACCGGCACGCCCAAATCGCATCCCAAGAAGGACATCCTCGCGATCATGGCCGCGCACGGCATCCCGTACGGCGCCACCGCCAGCGTGGCCTTCCCCGCCGACCTCATCGCCAAGGTGCAGAAGGCCAAGGCCATCCGCGGCACGCGTTTCATCCACCTGCTCGCCCCCTGCCCGCCCGGCTGGCGCAGCGGCGACGACGAGACCATCGCATTGGCGCGACAGGCCGTGCACTGCCGCGTGTTCCCGTTGATCGAGGTCGAGGATGGCCAGCGCTGGCGCTTCAGCATGGACCACCCGGCCGAGCCCGTGGCGCCCTATGTGCGTCGGCAGGGCCGCTTCAAGCACTTGAGCGACGAGCAGATCCACCACATCCAGGCCGAGACCGACGCGCGCTTCGCACGGCTCGAGAAGCGCGTGAGGTACGGGACGTAGCGAGTCCGGGGCGCGCGGGGAACCACTCGTGCGCCCGTCTTTGGCATCGCGACGCTGAAGCCTGTCATTTTTCAGAGGCCGAGTTCGAGTCCCTGATCGCTCATCGAAGTGGAATCACGTCCGCTCTTGCTCAGCCGGCTCTCGGGCCCGGCCTTAGGGACGCACCTCAAGAGGCAACCCGGCAAGCATGCTCGCATGGACTTCGCGAGCGAGCTCGAGTGCAGCTTCCACCTCGAGTTGCCCGGGCTCTTCAGGGTCGCCGGGATAGCGAAACGCCCACGCGAACACAGTCAGGCGATCGGCCCTCAAACAGATCGACTCCAGTTCGGAATCGAGTTGAACACAGAGTCCGCCGATCGCGGCGAGGTCGTGGGTCTTGCCAAAGGGAACGTCATGCCAGCTCAGATAACCCTTGAGTGACTTCTCCGCTGCCTGCTGGCAATGGTAAGCGGCTTCGCCAAGCAGCGGTGGAGTCGCCGCCAAAAGCACGCTCGCAGCGCGAAGATCATGTTCCGCTTTAACGAACCACGGGCGTGCTTCTGCAACCCGCGCGGGATCAGGCAGCATGCAGCAAAAGTCCGTCGCGCACGACTGTGGCAGGCAGCGAGGCCTTCAACGACAGTCGCCCCTCGAAGTCGTCTCGCGCCCAGACGAGAATGTCCGCAGAGATCCCGAGGCCCCAGACGAGCGCGTGGGCATCTTGGGCAATCTGGTAGGCGGGAGCTTCGAGATTGTTCAGCACCATCAGCAGGTCGTAGTCGCTGCCGGGTTCAGCGTCGCCTCGACCGCGCGACCCGAACAGGTAGAGCCTGGCAGGCTGGTGGGCGTCCACCAAGCGCCGAACGAGCTCCGCCAGCTTGGGATCGCCCTCGAGCAATTCCCGGTTGGTCATCGATGCCTCACGGACCTGACCCAACGACACGAACTCACATCAACGGGAGCGAGGATACCAGACACACACTTGGCCCGCGACGCGCTGGCAGACTCCCCTACCCCCGCTTGGGCCCCATTCTCGGCAGCTTGTTGGGCGATTGCTCCGCCGGCAGGTCGAGCAGCGAGTTGCGGAAGTCCACCACCACCACGGGCCGCCCGACCACGTTCCGGTAGTTGCGGCCAGTATAGAGCGCCACGAACGCCAGCGCGGTCGCGATGTACAGCAGGTCGCCGGAGACGAGCACTTCGAAGCCCAGCCACCAACGGCCGGTCGCCTCGAGCCACAGCAACAGGACATTCGCGAGCACCAGCGTCGGCAGGCCGTACAACGCCATGCGCAGCGGCACGGTGGTGCTCGTCAGGATGCCCGCGATCGCGAAGCGAGCCATGCCATAAGTGTTGAAGTGGCTCACTCCACCCAGTCTCGCGTTGCGGTCGTACTTGATGCCGATGCGGCGGAAGCCGTAGTGCGCCACCTCGGCGCGGATGAACGGGAACGTCGAGAGTCCCACCACCACGGCGTCACGCACCTCGGCGCTGATGAGGCCGAACTCGGCCACGTCCACCAGGATGTCGCTGTCGGCGATGCTCTTGTTGACGCGGTAGAAGATCTTGCGAGCCAGCGAGATGTGCGGGGGTTCGTGACGCCGTTCGCGGATGCCGTAGACCACGTCGTGGCCCTGCTCCCACTCGTCCAGGAAGCGCGCCAGCAGCGCGGGCGGGTCTTCGCCGTCACCGTCGATGAACACGATGGCGTCGCCGGAGGCCTGCTTCATGCCGGCGACCATCGAGGCCTGATAGCCGAAGTTCCGCGACAGTGCCAGCAACTGCACGCGCGGGTCACGCGCTCGGAGGGCAGCGACCTTGGCACGCGTGTCGTCGGTGGAGGCGTTGTCGCTGTAGATCAACTCGAAGTCGTAGCGGTCCGCCAGCGGTGTCACCGCGGCCAGGACCTGCTCGTAGAAGCGGTCGATAGTGGCGCTCTCGTTGAACACGGGCGTCACGATCGAGACGCGCTGCTTCCCCGAAGTCGTCATCCGTCCTGCCGCGACCAGTCGTACGGAATGTCGTTCACGTGCGGGTCCAGACGGTGGATCTCGGTGGGGTCATGCGGGATCGTGGCGCAGTTGGCAACCACGGCGGGACCCATGCCCAATCCCTTGAAGCCGTTCCAGACGCGAGCGGGCACGCGCAC
>JANNWR010000225.1:0-2039 GCA_031408715.1 bacterium | reverse complement strand
CACTGGGACATGGTGTGCGACCTGCGCCAGGGCGGCACCATCGAAGCCGACGGCAAGGTGATCAGCCGGAACGGCAAGTTCACGCGCGCGGGGTGGCCGGAGTAGGGCTTGACGAAGACTCAGCGTGGCTGATCGAGTCGGCCTCATGCTGGTCCGTGGGCGGTTCGCGGCCTTCGGGTGCAGAGCATCACAACAGCGACCAAGTTCCCTTGGAGCTCGTACGCGCCATGGTGTGGAGAGCAGAAACCTGACGAGAGGACCATGTGCAAGTCCGCGCAACACGCCAGCTAGTTGAGCTGATCCTTGCCGCCATCCTGGGGCTGGTTCCGCTCCTGTTCGATTGGTCGAACGGGTACTTCGCTGCTGTTGAGCCCAGTCCGAAGCCCCTTGCCCGAGTGAGCTTCGCCCTCAACAGGATCTCGTTCCCGGGGAGCTTCGTTGGGGACCTCGCAGTGAGCTCCTTGGGCGCTTACGGCGTCGCAGATCTGGACTGGCAGCACGAGCACCCCAGCAGAGGCCGCCGAATGGGTTGGCGCACGGCGAGCAGCATCGGGGACTGGACTAGCATCGCATCGAACGCAGCCCTTTATGCCGGGGCCTGGTTCATGTGGCGATCAGGCGGCCGGCGCCGGAGAGTTGCGCTGGTACTGTTCGCGTTGTGGCTCATCGTGATGGTGCCATTGAGCGTATTCGCAAGCGCTTGGACTGTGTACTGAGCCCACCTCGGACAGTGGAAGACCGATGCCGACGATCAAGCCAGCGACCCCGACAGCCGCTACAGCTTCGCAGGAGCTTTCTGGCCTCACTGAGAGATTGGAGCCAACGACCCAGAAGCTGTTCCGAGCGGTGCGAGCCGCACTCCGGAAGCGATTTCCAACTGCGAACGAGCTGGTGTACGAGTACGCGAGCAGCGTGGTGATCAGCTACTCGCCCTCGGAGCACGGCATCCAAGGCGTGGTCGGCATCTCCGCAACCGCCCGGGACGTGCGCCTGTACATCCCGCACGCCGAACGCCTGCCAGACCCCAAGGGCATCCTGAAGGGCAGGGGCAGCCAAGCGCGGTACGTGGAGCTCGCGAAGGCGAGCGACCTGAAGCGCCCGGAGATCGAGGCGCTGGTGGCCGCCGCGGTGAAGCGGGCGAAGCCGCCGCTCGGCAAGACCGGCGGCGGCCAGCTGATCATCAAGGCAACGGCGGCAAAGAAGCGGGCCGCTGGTGGCGCGAGCGAGAGGAAGAAGTCGGCACGATAGTCGCGAGAGGCCCGGGCTTCTGTCGGGGTCTCAAGTGTTGCCTCGAGTGAGGGCCGGTTGCGCGAGAGCAGCGGTTTCCTAATCAGCCGTCTTGCCCGCCAGCTTCCACACCCGCCCGTCATGCGTCACCACGTACAGCTCCCGGTCGGCGTCCTCTCCGAATGACGACACGTTCCCGAGCGTGCCCACGTTCCACTCGTACGCCTCGGTGAGCTTGCCCGCGTCGTAGCGGAACGAGCGCAGCCAGCCGCGGCAGAAGTCCGAGAAGAAGATCGTGCCGGCGAGCGCAGGCATGGCCTTGCCGCGATAGGCGTAGCCGCCGGTCACCGAGCAGCCTTCGTCGTGGTCGTACTCCACGACCGGCTCCACCAGGTTCGCGGGGCGGGGGCGGGGCAGGCCGAAGCCGTGCAAGGCCTCGCGCACACTCCAGCCGTAGTTGAGGCCGGGCGTGGAGGCGTCGACCACGTTGATCTCTTCGTACTTGTTCTGGCCGACGTCCGCGATGATCAAGCGCTTGGCTGTGAGATCAATTGCCCAGCGCCATGGGTTGCGCATGCCCAGGGCCCAGATCTCGGGCGCGCCATCGCGGGGCTTGTCCTTGAAGGGATTCCCTGCGGGAATGGCGTACGGCGAACCATGCGTGACATCCAGCCGCAGCATCTTGCCCAGCAACGCGTGCCGGTTCTGGCCGTTGCCCATGGGGTCGCCGCCCGCGCCGCCATCACCCATGCCCACGTACAGCATGCCGTCCGGGCCGAACGCGAGGTGCCCGCCGTTGTGGTTGGCGAACG
>JANNWR010000224.1:0-14620 GCA_031408715.1 bacterium | reverse complement strand
GCGCTGCGGTCGCGATCTCGCCCTTGGCCAGCGCTTCGTGCGCGGCGGTGAACGCGGCGGTGATCTCGGTGTCCTGATCCGGCGCCAGGTTCTTCACGGCCTCGGCGATCTTGGCGTATTCGGCCTCGGCGGCGGCCAGTGCTGTCGCAGCGCCCTTCTTGGCTCCACCACAGCCGGGCACGGCCAGCATCGCGATCAGCAGGAACGGCAGCACGCGCAGCATGGACTTGAACATCGGCACACCTCCGTGGCGTCGCAGCACGTCCCCGGCTCAGCGGGACCCCAACTCCCTCCCGAATAATCGGCAGAACGGCGGGCGGACTGTAGCGCGGGGAGCGGGGGGACGCTCCCACGTGGCTCCAGTGTTCGGTGGTCCCGGCACTGCCGCGCCAGCCACCAACCCACCTAAATGCATCGCCCGCAAGAGGTTTGCGCTGCAGGCGCCGCCACTTGCATTACGTATACAAGTAGTTATATGCTTGGCCCATGGCGGACAAGCCGCTCTTGTGGCTCGGCTCTGCCCTCGATGACTTACGCGAGTTTCCGGCGCGTGCTCAGCGCTTGGCTGGATTCCAGCTCAGGCTCGTCCAACGCGGGCTCCTGCCAAGCGACTGGAAGCCTCTGCAAGGCCTGGGGCTGGGTGTTCACGAGATCCGGATTCATACCGGGCAGGAGCACCGCGTTGTGTATGTAGCGCGATTCCCCGAGGCGGTATACGTGCTACATGCCTTCGAGAAGCGCCGTCAAAGGACGTCGCGGCTCGACCTTGAACTCGTGCGCACGCGCCTTGCAGCGCTCATCGTTCGCCGCCAGAGAGACGAGGAACACTGAATGGCTATCCGAGTCCGACGCTCTTCCGGCAACGTGTTCACAGACCTCGGGTTCCCCCCGCAGGAAGCCGAGCACCTGCGTATGCGGGCCGATCTCATGATCCAGCTCACCAAGCTGCTCCAGCGTCGCAAGCTCACCCAAGCCCAGGGCGCGCGCATGCTGGGTGTGAGTCAGCCGCGAATCAGCGACCTCACCCGCGGCAAGATCGACCGCTTCAGCATCGACTCGCTGGTCGAGATGCTTGGCCGGGCGGGCATGCGTGTGTCCTTCGTGACCAAGCGCGGTCGCCGAGTGGCGTAGTCCGAGCGTCTCGCTTGGACGCCTCGCCCCTTACGCGCTCAATCGTCGCGGGTTCCGGGCGACTTCGTACGCGGCATAGCCGAACACCGCCCGGAGCGATTCCGCGGTCAGCGCCGGGTAGTTCTCCAGCACCATCGCCTCCGTCCAGCCCGCAGCGAACAGCCCCAGCAGGAACTCGGCTGCCAGCCGGGTGCGCTTCACCACGGGCTTCCCGCCGAGCACGTCGGGCACTTTCTCGATGTGGTCACGCCAGTTCACGGGTCCTCCTCCGCTCCTCGCCCCAAGCTCGTCACGCCAGCGGCGGCAGGTCGTCCACCTCGCCGTGGCCGGCATCAGGAGTGCGCGGGCGCGCGTGGTACTCGAGCGCGAAGCCCAGCGCCCGGACGATGCTCTCGGCCCGGCCCAGCGTGATGCCGTGGTAATCATCATGCTCGTCGCGTGACACCTGCGACTCGTGCACGTCCATCCGGCGCGCCAACTCACGCTGCGTGATGCCGGCGGCAATGCGCATCGCGATCAGGTGCTTGCCCAGCGCCCGGATGCCCTGAATCCCACCGAGGTCACCGCGCTTAAGCCGCTCGTAGTACGCGGTCTCCTCCACGAGGCCCATGTGGAACGTGCGCATGGGCTCCAGCAGCTTGGCCACTTGGTCGGGGGTGTAGCCCTTGGCGGCGAGCTCGAGCTCGGTGGCCGCGAACTGGGTCTTCTGTGACGCGATCTGCTCGAGCGCATCGCGGTACTCACGGTCGGTCTTGATCAGCACGCGTCACCATCCTTCACGAGCCGGACGATTCCCTTCGGGTGCCACCCTCGCCGCGATAATCGAAACGCATCCGGGTACGAGAGTTCTCGCCCCAGTCGGTCACGGATGCCGGACATCACGCCTGGGAAGTGCGGGTGACGAGCCGTCCACGAAGACCTCCTCGATGCCGACCGCCCACAGTTTCGGGACGAGCATTCCGAGATGCTCCACAAGCTCTGCGCGCCACCGGCGATCCCACCCGATGGGGACATTCTTCGGGCCGAGGACCAGCACGCTCTGCTTCAGCTCCGCCAGGGTCGCGGGGTGGTCACCAACCGGCAGCACACCATCAGCCGTGAACTCCGGGATCGATGCCACGGAGCACTCCCAACGGGGCGGTCTATTCGCGGGAGCAGATGAAGCATAGAGAACTTGACATATAAGTCAAGTCAATTCAATCAAAGCACTTGCAGCGGGTTATGGGCCGTCGGCGAGTCCATGACTCCTCCTGCCGCCCCCTATGCCAGCGGCGGCAGGTCGTCCAACTCGCCGAAGCCAGCGTCAGGAGTGCGCGGACGCGCGTGGTACTCGAGCGCGAAGCCCAGCGCCCGCGCGATGCTCTCGGCCCGGCCCAGCGTGATGCCGTGGTAATCGCCATGCTCGTCTCGTGACACCTGCGACTCGTGCACGTCCATTCGGCGCGCCAACTCACGCTGGGTGATCCCGGCGGCAATGCGCAGCGCGATCAGGTGCTTTCCCAGCGCCCGGGTGCCCTGAACCGCGCCGATGTCACCGCGCTTCAGCCGCTCGTAGTACTCGACCTCCTCGACCATGCCCATGTGGAACGTGCGCATGGGATCCATGCCCCTGGCCACTTGCTCGGGGGTGTAACCCCGGGCGGCGAGCTCCTGCTCGTACTCCACGAACCGCTGCGACTGGGCAGTCACCATGGCCATCGTCCTGCGGTATTCGCCGTCTGTCTTGATCATCGGATCACCTCGTCCCGCACCAGCCTCACGATCCCCTTCCGGATGAATTGCCGCCGGGACTGCCGGAACGCAGCGGGTAGCTCGAGCTCTGCTCCGAACTCATCTCGGATGCCGGACTTGAGTCCGGGGAAGTGCGGGTAGAGCTCGACGTGGTGACGCACCCGCATGCGCAACTGCGGGGGCTTGCCTGACTCCACTTGGAGTCTGTCTTGGAGCGCCCACGTCCACACGCCGCTCGGGTCGACCTGGCTCAGGCGCGTTTGCAGCCGGCCGAGGAGCAGGTCGTCCATGTCGCAACGAAAATAGCCATCGATGTCCCCCGGATGGGGCTTGTTCTCCACGAACGAGCCGTCCACGAAGACCTCCTCGATGCCGACCGTCCAGAGCGTCGGGACCAGCAGTGCGAGATGCTCCACAAGCTCTGCGCGCCACCGGCGATCCCAAGCGATGGCAACCTTCTTCGGGCCGAGGACAAGCACGCTCTGCCTCAGTTCCGTCAACGTCGCGGGGTGGTCACCAGGCGGCAGAACACCATCAGCCGTGAACTCCGGGATCGTCGCCACGGAGCACTCCCAACGGGGCGGTCTGCTCGCGGGAGCAGAGCAAGCGTAGCAGGCTTGACTTATTCGTCAAGTACTTTTAAACGACGTAATGGCAATGGCATAGCGCTGTGACCTGGGGAGTATCGCCCGAGGAAGCGCATGCCGAGTGGCGGGTAGGCGTCGCGCAGCGCACTCGCCTCGGCGGAGACGCCACACTCAACGCCCGCCGCGCACGGTCCAGATCATGGCTAGCTTCCTCTTCCGCCAGGTGCAGTCCCGCAGATACAGGTTGATGAGCGTCTGGTACGGGACGCCCATCTGCTCGGAGATCGACTTGAAGTACGCCAGCGACGACTCATCCAGCCGGATCGTGACGGACTTCTTGGCGCGCTTCACGTAGGGGTTGGGAATGGCTTTGCTGAAGTCGTAGTGCTTTCTCAGGGCTCCTCCCGTTCCTCGGACAACTGCAGCTCGTATCGACACGTCATTCGTGCGCACACTGTACGTACGTCATCCGTACAGGTCAATGGGCCAGCGGCCCGGTTCGAGGCAGATCGAGGCCGGACCGTGGGGGCGGGTTGAACGGGTGTGGGGCGGTCGGGAAGCGTAAGGAGGACGGCCCCGGGCATAAAAATCCCCCCGAGTCGTAACTCGGGGGGCGCCGGCAGAGCCTCGATCGAGGACTCCAAACGGTGATGGAGATGCAATTCTGGGCTGCCCGCGCGCAAAGGTCAAGGCCATTCACGTCGTCCACATCGGCGACAACCGCCCACGCCGTTCACGCCACTCGCGTCGCGCCCACCACTCCGATCGGCATGTGCACGATCACGTCAGCGACGTCAGCTACTCGACACCGATGGCGACGGTTCGTGGACACCATAGACGCCAACCCCGGGCGTGCGCCGCCGAGTGTGGTACTCGAGCGCGAAGCCCAGCGCCCATGCGATGCCCCCGCCCGGGCCCTTCCCGCAAGCTACCCGAAGAACGCCCCATACTCGTCGATCTCGACCTCTTCAACCAACGCCGCAAGCGAACGCAAAGGCCGATCGAGCTGGTATGCGTGCCACTTGAGATCGCGTCTCATCCAGTACAGCTTCCACCGCTTCTCGCTGGCCGTGTATTTGAAACGAGCGCAGCCTTGCGCACTCCAGTGCTCGCCGGCCCGCCACGGGGCACGCCGCTCCACGATGGTCACTGTGTGCCGCTCGACGATGTAGAGAATCCGAAGCTCACTCGCCAGGTGTGCGGGCGACTTCCGACGGCAGAGCCCTCCGACTTTGGCTTCGATCTCGGCCAGTTGTGCTTCAGTGAACGCCACGGTGCGACTCCCCCCGGGGGCCAGTTCTACGAGTGCTCCTGAGAGTTGGCGCGCCCAATCGAATCACTTCGAAGGTCTCCAGCCTACCGACTCGGCCAGGGCGGCCTCGTCGGGGGCTTCCATCACCTGGAAGCAGCGCTGGTACTCCATGTCGACCCAGCTACTCACATAGCGCAGCGTCTCGGGCGCCATGCGGCCGCGGTCGTGGAAGCGCCGGTAGATCTCGGGTGCGGCGCCATCTCGGAAGTGCTCGATGACCATGAACAGCATGCGTGGCCCTCCGCCCTGATCCGAACCAGTCAGACCCAAAGCCACGTGACACTGCGGCAAGCGCGCCGAATGGCGGTCGTCGCCCGCACTCCGGCGCGCACGACACCACACACTGTGGTTACCGGTACGCCGACTTCACTCGCGCCCAACTGCTGCGCAGCGTGGACACCGGCGAGCCGGGCGTGAAGCGCAGGTTGTCGAGCACCAATTGTGTGGGCCCGGTGATCACGACGTAGCTGATACTCGGTCCGGTGACTCCCACGGGCTGCATCGCGGCGGCCAGCGTGCGCGTGTTCTGGTCCACGATCAAATTGAGCGCGTTGTAGGCCTCGAGCCGCACCGAGCTGCCGGCTCCAGCGGCCGAACCCGCCAGCACCGACACGGCCGACACGGGGCTCACGAACCGCAGCGTCTCAGGCGTGGCCGGCACGCCACCGCCCAGGAGATTCGTACCCGCATTGAAGGCCAGGAAGTTGCTGCCTGAGAACCCGGTCACCGAGAAGTTGCTGCAACTGTTGAGTACCGCACCGCCCCCCGGCACATCAGGGCCGAAGAAGCGTACACCGAGCGGCAGATAGGCATCGCGCAGGGCCGTGGTCTCCACGAACACACAAGGCGCGGACACGTCGTCGAAGTCGATCAGCACTTCGGCAGGCAGGAACGGCGCCGCCGGGCCGGTCACGGTCACCGGGTCGGGTCCGCCGGGCACCTCAGTGCCGGCCTTCACACCTGCCCGCGCGGTGATCGCGACGCACAGGCCGCAGACAATGGACAGGCAGCCAAGCACTCGTAGCAATCTGGACAGGGGGAACCTCCGTCTGAAGAGATGAAATTCGAAGAGGGGAGCAATGCGGATGCCGGTCCCAGAGCAGTGATGCTCCGCACGCGCTCAGTCTTGCATGCAGCTCGGTGTGAGTGCACTGGAATTCTGGCGTGCTCCCACGCATGCGCCGGAGCCTGCGGGGCAACTGCCACGCCGGCCACGGTCTGCGTTCACCCCACCCGCGTCGCGCCCACCACTCCGATCGGCACGTGCACGATCACGTCGGTGCCGTGCGCCAGCACGCCAAGCGCCTTGCGTACGCCTTCCGGCGCATCGAGTAGCAGCCGCCGGGCGGCATCGCACGCGTTTTCCGACACGCCGCAGCGCGCGCACGCGTCCAGCAGCGAGCGGCCGGCGTCGAGTTCGGCCAGCGGCTGGTCGTGCCAGTCGTAGCGCAGACCGGCGGCCACCAGCACGTCGCCCCATGCGGCGGGCGTCAGCAGCGTCACGGGTGCCGGTGCCAGCATGTCTTCGAGCCCCTGCACCACTCGATCGACATCCGCGTCGCCCGTGGCCATCACGTCGCACACTGCCACGCGGCCGCCACGCCGCAGCACGCGGTGCATCTCGGCGGCGGCACGCGCGGGCTCGCCGAACAGTCTCGCGGCATGCCGGCACGCCACCAGCTCGAACGCGCCACTCCGAAACGGCAGCGCGCACGCATCGGCAGCCGCACGCGGCGGCACCAGACGCTGCGCGCGGCGCGCCTCCAGCGCGGCCACACGCAGCATCGCGGGCGACAGGTCGCACAGCACCACGCGCTTCACGAACGGGCCGGCCGCCCGCGCCATCGCACCGGGGCCACAGCCCAGATCCAGTAGCGTCTCGTCGGCCACGGGCTCCAGGCGCTCCAGCACGCGGTCGCGCGTCTGGCCCTGCGCCAGTTCAGGCCACAGCGCGTAGCTGGTGGCGCGCTCGTCGAACGCGATGCGCCGCTCGCGCAGCGTGAGCACGCCGTTCACGCGCAGCGCCCCGCACAGGCGCGCGCAGCGCGCCCGCCCCGCACGCAAACGGCGCGCATCGCATCGACGCGCGCCGCACGGTTGTCGCGAACAGCAGAGCCGGCCATCAACCGCCGCCCGAGCCCACTGGGTTACTGCCCTCCTGGTACGTCTTCATGATGGAGTCCAGCACGCTCTTGGGCGGGCGCACGCGATCGAGCTTCAGCGACGCCAGCGGCTCTTCGACCATCTTCATCTCATCGTCGAAGCGATGCGCCTTCGTGTCCACGTACAGGAGCCCGGTGACCAGCTTCTCCTCGTCACGCGCTTCACGCAGTGACTGCATGGCGATGCCGGCGTTGGTCGGGTCGTAGTCGGCCGCCAGCTTCTTCAGCACGATCTTCGAGCCATCCGGCATGTCGACTTCGCGCGTCGTGCCGGGTTCGTACTCGACCGTGATGTCTTCGAAGTACGGCACGTAATCGATGTCGTGCAGCGGCGCGTCATGCTCCTTCACCGCGGCGTACGACTTCGTGGACCCTTCGTGGTCGGCAAACGTCACGCACGGGCTGATCACGTCGATCACCGCGGTGCCGGGATGCGCGAACGCGGCCTTCAGCAGCGGCCGCAATTGCTTCTGGTCGCCGCTGAACGAGCGCGCCACGAAGCCGCAGCCCAGCTCGATCGCCAGCGCACACAGGTCGATCGGCCGCATGTAGTTGGTCTTGCCGCCCTTCTGCGTGCTGCCGATGTCGGCGGTGGCGCTGAACTGGCCCTTGGTGAGCCCGTACACGCCGTTGTTCTCGACGATGTACACCACCGGCACGTTGCGCCGCACCAGGTGGCAGAACTGTCCCAGCCCGATGCTCGCGGTGTCGCCGTCGCCACTCACGCCGATCAGCAGCAGCTCGCGATTGGCGGCATGCACGCCGGTGGCCACGCTGGGCATGCGGCCGTGCACCGCGTTGAAGCCGTGCGAGTGCCCCAAGAAGTAAGCGGGCGTCTTGCTGCTGCAGCCGATGCCGCTCAGCTTGGCCACACGATGCGGCTCGAGCCCGGCCTCGTAAGCGGCCTGGATGATGCCGCCGGTGATGGCGTTGTGGCCGCAGCCGGGGCACAGCGTCGTCTTGCTGCCGTCGTAGTCGGTCTTCAGCAGGCCGATACGATTGACGGGCATGCCCGACGCGGGCGGAACAGTGGGCGTGCTCATCTGACGGTCACTCCTTCATGAGCCAGTACGCCATCGGTGACGCTCTTCGCATCGAGCGGCATGCCGTCGTAGTGCAGCACGGACTTGATGCTCGCGGCCCGTGCCGCATGCTCCGTGCGGATGCGCTCGCCCATCTGGGCATCACGATTCTGCTCGATCACGTACACACGCGGGTGTGCTGCGATGAAAGCCGATACGTCGGCGTGCAGCGGCAGCGCTCGCACGCGCAGGTACGACGCCTTCACCCCGATGGCCGCCAACTGGGATTGCGCTTCCAGCATCGCCCAGTGCGACGAGCCGAACGCGATCAAGCCGACTTCTGAGCCTTTGACCAAGTGCTGCTCGGGGGCCGGCACCAGCGTGCGCGCCGTCTCCATCTTGCGCTTGAGCCTGTCCATGTTGCGTACGTACGCCGCGGGGTCTTCCGTGTAGCGCGCGGCTTCGTCGTGGCCGGAGCCGCGCGTGAAGTACGTGCCCTTCCAGTCCTTGGTACCAGGCAGCGTGCGATACGGGATCGCATCGCCGTCCAGATCGCGATAGCGCTCGAACTTGGCGACCTTGGCGAGTGCCGCATCGTCCAGCACCTTGCCGCGGTCCCACACTTTGTCGGGATACACGAACGGATCGCTCATCCAGTTGTTCATGCCGATGTCGAGGTCGCTCAGTACAAAGAGCGGCGTCTGCAGCCGCTCGGCCAGGTCGAACGCCACCTGCGCGAACTCGTAGCACTCGCCCACCGAGCCGGGCAGCAGCACGGGGAACTGCGTGTCGCCGTGGCCCAGTCCGTACACGAAAGCCAGATCCGACTGCGCGGTGCGCGTCGGCAGCCCGGTGCTGGGGCCGACGCGCTGGATGTCCCAGAACACGCCCGGGATCTCGGTGTAGTAGCCATAGCCGCAGAACTCGGCCATGAGCGAGATGCCGGGCCCCGACGTGCTGGTCATGCTGCGCGCACCCGCCCAGCCCGCGCCCAGCACCATGCCGGCGGCGGCGATCTCGTCTTCCGCCTGGATCACGGCGAACGTGCCTTTGCCCGTCACGGGATCGCGGCGGTGGCGTTCCAGGAATCCGATCAGCGCTTCGACCAGCGAACTGGAAGGCGTGATCGGGTACCACGTCACCACGGTCACACCGGCGAACATCGAGCCCAGCGCGGCAGCTGTATTGCCGTCGATCAGGATCTTGCCGGCGGTCGCGTTCATCCGAGCAACCCGATACGGGTCGCGCTTCGTCAGGCTCTCGCGGGCATACGCCATGCCGGCCAGCACGGCGGCCTGGTTCAGCGCCATGGCCTTGGGCTTCTTGCCCAACTGGGCCTGCAGCGCGCCCTCGACCTCGGCGGCTTCGATGCCCAGCAGTTCGGCCAGCACACCCACGTAGATCATGTTCACCACCAACCGGCGCAGCTTGACGTCGGTGGTGATGGGTTCGATCAGCTTGGCATACGGCACGCGGTACACGATGCGGTCTTCAGGTAGAAGGGGCACATCCGGCAGCTTGATCGCGTCGTTGATCACGATCACGCCGCCCGGGCCCATGCCGGCGACGTCGGCCGCGGCGGTCTCGGGGTTCATGACCACGACGATCTCGTGGTGCGCCCGGCGCGCCACCCAGCCGTCTTTCGAGGCGCGGATGGTGAACCAGGTGGGCAGTCCCGCGATGTTCGACGGGAACAGGTTCTTGCCGCTCACCGGGATGCCCATCTGGAAGATCGAGCGCAGCAGCACATTATTAGCGGTCTGGCTGCCGGACCCGTTGACGGTGGCCACGTTGATGCTGAAGTCGTTGATGATGTTGACCATAGTGCTGCGGACGTTACGTTTGGCCTCGCGGGGGGTCAAGTCTGCCCACCGCTCAGCGGACCGACTCCGAAACACTGACGCCCCGCGGTCGATGACCCGCGGGGCGCCGGTGTCGTCACAATGATCACGAGCTGGTCCCGGAGTCGCAGCGCCTGCCCCCTGAGGAGGTGCGGGCCGACGTCTGCGACTCCTTCCCCGGGACCGTTATTGCACGCGGATGATCCGCTTGGTGAGCGCTCTGTCCCCGAAACGCAGCACCGCGAAGTACACGCCCGGCTCGGCCGACTGGCCGGTCGAGTTGCGGCCATCCCACTGGATGCGATGCGCGCCGGCGCTCAGCACGCCCTGGTGCACCGTGCGGACGAGGCGGCCCTGGATGTCCATGACACCCAACTCCACCGCACCGTCACGCGGCAGCGAGAACGACAGCATGGCCTCGCCACGGCTCGGGTTCGGCGAGATCGGCGTGAACTCGAGCACGGCCGCCCTGCCACCGATCGTGAGCATCTCATCGGGCGCGACCGGCGTGCCTGACACCGCGATGGCATCGAGTGGCGCAGCGATGCTCGAGCCGTTCAGGATCACGAACCCGTCCATGTCCACGCGCACACCGACCGAAGCGGGATTGCGCGTGCTCAGCACCTGCACCGTGACACTGTGCTGCCGGCCCCTCGCCAGGTTGTTGACGGCGAACGCCACCACCGCCTGACGCGGCGTGGGCGAGTACAGATCGACCGTCACCGGCACGCCCTTGTCGATGCTCACCGAGGCGCGGCCGCGATCCGGACCCATCGTCGCGACCCAGGCGATGGCACCCGAGATCGTGAACTGGGATCGGTTCGGCAGGTCGACCCTGCTGCGGTTGTTGGTGCTGAAGCGCACCGAGCCGCCGTAGGCACCCGCCAGGTTGGCATTGGTCCACGTGCCGCCGAACTTCACCTGCGTGTTGGTCTGGTCGAGTGGCGTCAGAGCGAACGCCGGTGCTGTGGTCCACGCACTGGCCGTCGTGCCGTTCATGCCGCGCACACGGAACTGGTAGCTTTTTGGAGCCGGTGCCGTGCCCATGGCCAGCGACAGCGTGGTGCTGGTGGCCGAACCCGGCGGAGCCGCGACGGGTGTCCACGCGCCACCATTGCTGCTCTGCTGGAGTTCATAGCCCGTCACTGAACCGACACTGGCCGCCCAGCTCACCACCACCGGGATCGTGCTGTTGGCGAGCGACGCACCGTTCTGCACCGCCAGGTTGCTGGTCGGCTGGAACGTCGATGCCGGTGCACCGGGTGCGGTCGGCGCCGCGCTGATGACGCCTCTACCGTTCAACACCGCACTCAGGCCGGTGGTGTTGGCGGCGTTGCACGCCATATTGAGCGTGGCCTGCCGCAGGCCCAGCGCCTGCGGCGAGAAGCGCACACTGATCGAGATCGAGCCGCCAGCCACCAGTGTCGCGGGCACAGCGCCCGTGATGCTGTAGTCGCCGGGGTTCAGTCCGGCCACATAGATGCGGCCGATGCTCATCGCGCCCGTGCCGATGTTGCGGAACACGACCACTTGCGCGGCACTGGTCGACGCCGGCTGTGCGGACACGTCGCCGAACAACAGCGCAGCCGGAGCGACGCTCGCCGCCGGACGCGACGGTTCGGCCGGGGCGCTACAAGGTGTTGCAGGGCCACCGAGCACACCGGGGCCGGTCTCCTGGATGGTGAGCTCGGCCAGCGCCAGCGGCTGGCGGCCCAACCACACGGCGCGTGATTCGGCGGCCACGAACGACGTGCCGGCGGCATCGACGCCACCGGTGATGCGCAGCACGTCGGTGTCGCTCAGGCCCGAGTACGTGGCGGTCCAGCGCGTCGAACCGGGTGCGTCGTATTCCAGCGTGCCGTCGAGTGCGACACCGGCACGCAGATCACGACGGCCGTTGATGTCGAACAGGTCGCCCGCCGAGATCAGCCGGTGCTGCAACTGGCCAGCGGGAATCGGCAGGCCATCGGCACCGATCGCGGTGCCGTGGATCTGCACCGTGCCCGGCGCGGTCGCGATGGCGCGCTCGGCCGAAACGTCCGCCACGGTCATCTGCTCGGCGATGCCCGCGGCGTTGGTGATGCGCACGACGTCACCGGCACGCAGGTCGGGCGTCATGACGTTCCAGCACGTGCCGCCCGGGTGGTTCACTTCCAGCACGCCATCGACGTCCGAATCGGCCGTGAGCGAAGTGATCTTGATACCGCCGCGGAACAGCGTGAAGAAGTACGGACCTTCCGCGGCCGGGTAGCCGGTGGCCGAGATGAAGTCACGCGACGGGAACGCGATCAACGAATGCCCGTTCACGGGCGGATCGTTGGCGACCACCGCGGGCGCGGGTACCGACTGCGCGGAGCGGTTGCTCTCGGAATCGAACGCCTCGACCGTGTACGCGTACGTCTCGGTCGCGAGTGCCACGTCGTTGTAGCTGTGCGTGGCCGCACTCACGTCGGCGAGCTTCACACCGTCGCGGTACACGCTGTAGCCGGTCACGCCGATGTTGTCGGTCGACGTGCCCCAGGTGACCACCACGTCACGGCCGTGCAGGTCCGGGCTCACCGTGGCGAACACGCTCGGCGGCACCGAAGGCACAATGACATCGGGCTCGAGCGCGACTATCGCGGCCGCCGGATCGGACTTCAACGAGCGGTTGCCGATGCCGTCGACGGCGTCGACCCGATAGCTGTAGGTGCCGCTCGTGAGTCCGGCGTCCACGTAGGCCGCGAGCGGAGCGTTCACATCGGCGATCAACACGTCATCGCGATACACGCCGTAGCCCACCAGCACGAGGTTGTCCGTGCTCGGCGACCAGTTGAGCGTCACGCTGGCACCCGAGACGACCGCGACCAGGTTGGTCGGGACGGTGGGCGCGACGTTGTCCGGCTGAATGCTGCCGCCGGTCTCCGAAGGCGGCGAGGCGTTGCCGTACTGCTGGCCGAAGCCGGCGACGATCTGCGACTCCTGGCCGATGCCCGCGCCACGCGCGGTGGCGTGGTCGTACGCGATGACGTGGTAGTCGTGCGGACCCGCCGGCGGGCTCACATCCAGGTAGGTGAGCACGCTGGCCGCCACCTGAGCGATCGCCACGCCGTCGCGGAACACGCGGTAGTAGGCCACCGACCAGTCGTCACGCGACGGCAGCCACGACAGGCGCTGCGCATTGGTGCCCTCCGACGAACTGCTGAACCCGGTCGGCGCGGTCGGCGCGATGGTGTCGATCGGTTCGAGCGCGACACACCCGGGCATGGCGCCGGGCGGGTTGCCGGGGCTGTTCTCGTAGATGGTCAGTTCGGTGAGCAGGTTGGGGTCATTGCCGTTCCACTGGATGCGCGGCTCGGCCTGGTCGTACGTCGCGCCATCGAGCGTGCTGACACCGCCACGCACGCGCGCGATGTCGTTGCCATTGAGTCCCGTGTAGCGAGCGGTCCAGTGGATGCCGCCCGGGTTGTTGGCGGTGTCGTACGCCAGCGTGCCGTCGACGCCGAGGCCGGCACGCAGCGTGCGCCTGCCGTTCAGGTCGAAGCGCCCACCACTGCGATCCACCAGGCGCTGTTCGATCTGGTCGATCGGCAGCGGCCGCCCGTTGATTCCGACCGACGTGCCATGCACTTCGACGATGCCTTCTTGGGCGACCGTGAGCGGATCGTCCTCGCGGATGATCACCGCAGGCAGCACGGTCACGCCCATGACGTGCGTCTGGTCGGCGGTGCGGATGCTGCCGTCGGCCCGGCGCGCGATGGTGCGCAGGATGTCGCCGTAGCGGATGTCGGGGGTCACGCCGTCCCAGCACGCGCCACCCGGGTGATTCACCTCGACGATGCCATCCGGGTCCGGGACGAGCCCGAGCGCGCTGCTGATGACCTGGCCGTCACGGATGATGATCACGTCCACGAGGTCGGTCGCTTCGAAGCCGCTGCACGAGGCGAAGTCACGCGACGGGAACGCGATCAGGCTGACAGGCAGCACGGGCGGGTCGTTGGCCGGTGTGTTGGGATCCGGGGCCACCAGCGTGAACACGCTCACCGGGTTCGACTGGTCCGACTTGTTGCCGACTTCGTCGGTCGCCTGCACCGTATAGATGTGCGCGCCGGCGGGGACGTTGTTCTCGATGAACCGGTTCGGTGCCGGCGGGAACCCGCTCGGGCGCTGGACGATCGCCACGACAATGCCGTCACGGAACACGCGGTAGGAGGTCACACCGACGTTGTCGGTGCTGGGCGTCCAGTCAAGCGTGACGCGATTGTTGAGGGTGACCGCACCGGTCAGGTCCGTGACCGCTGTCGGCGGCACGAGTTCGCTGCCGGGCAGCGGGGCGAGTTCCTCGAGCGGGGCGTTGCAGCCGCCCATCGGCCCGCCCGTCGCGGCGGGGCCACGCTCCACGATGATGACACCGGTCGTGCCGATGAGTTCCATGACGCGCGCCTCACAGGCGAGCGCGTTCTCGACGTCGGCGGGACTCAGGCCGCTGAACGTCGCGGTCCAATGAAAGTCCGCCAGGCCGTCGTAGCGCAGGATGCCGTCGCCAGGAGCCTCGATGCGGGGCCGCGCGTTACGCTCGAACGGACCCGTAGGACTCAGCAGGCGGCACACCAACGAACCGAGCGGCACCTGGCCGCCGTTGTTCACGTTGCGCGCCGTGCCGTACACCTCGACCGTCGAGGCGTCGATCTGGACCGGGAGCCGTACACTCATGTTGGACACCGTGACGGCATCCGAGCGGCCGGCATTCGGACCCGAGACCACGTCGATCTGGACGACGTCGAATCCACGCACGTCGGGCGTGATCGTCCACCAGCACGCACCACCCGGGTGATTCACCTCGACGATGCCACCC
>JANNWR010000223.1:0-1931 GCA_031408715.1 bacterium | reverse complement strand
CCCGGCTCGCATCGTGCGCGATGGCAAGCCCGTCACGCTGCCGTCGTTCGACGACCTGGACCGCGTGCAGGTGCCGGGCGTGGGCGAGATGGAATCGTTCCTGTCCGACGGCCTGCGCACCATCATCGACACGTTCCCGGGCGTGAAGCACATGAGTGAACGCACCCTGCGCTGGCCCGGCCACGTCGAGCAAGTCCGCCCGCTGGTCGAGAACGGCACGTTCCTGGCCGAGTTCAGAGCACAATGCTCGGTCCAGCCGCCGCTCGACCTCGTGGCGATGATGACGGTCGTGAAACGCGGCGCTCAGGTGCAGCGCGCCACGCTCGTCGATCGCTACGACCGCGATTCGGGGCTCACCGCCATGTCGCGCACGACCGCGCTCACCACGTCGGCCGTGGCACAGTGGGTCGCCGGCGGCGGTGGTGGCGCACCGGGCGTCAAGCCGCTCGAGCTCGTCGGCGGCGACGTGCGCGCGTACACGGCCATCACCACGGCGCTCGGACGCCACGGTGTGCGCATCCAGTGGGATTGGGGGCGGTAGATCGGGGTTGACGGGTGCGGGATCCCGGCCGGATCGTGGATTCCCGGCCGAGGCGCGCCCTGGCCCTGATGAGGTGTCCGGGCCACGAATAGGTGCTTCTCGGGGGACGGTCCGCGCTGTATCGTCGCGGACCATGATCCGTTCCCGGTTCATCTCCGTGATCGCACTCTTCGTGAGTCTGTGCGCGGCGTCCGTCGCCAGTGCAGCCCTCACGGCCGTTCGCTTCGGCACGCTCGTCGACGGCAAGGGTGGCGTCATCAAGGGCGCCGTCGTGGTGCTCGACGGCGAGCGCGTGAAGAGCGTCGGCACCACCGTACCCGCGGGCGCGAAGGTCATCGACCTGTCGCGCTACACCGGCATTCCCGGCTTGATCGATGTCCACACCCACCTCACCTACAACTGGGATCCCGAGTCGGGTGTGAAGCCGTTCGACTACAGCATGTTCGATGAGCACCCGGCGGTGACCGTGTTCCATGCCCGCAAGAACGCCGAACGCACACTTGGTGCCGGTGTCACCACCGTGCGCGATCTGGGCGCGATGCAGAACAACGACATCGCCATGCGCGATCTCATCAATCAGGGGCTCATCACGGGACCGCGCATGTTCGTGTGCGGTATCCCGCTCCAGATCACGTATACGTCGTCGCGGCCGCATCTCGACTTCCCGAACCCCGGCATGGTGAGCGGACCGACCGAGGTCATGCGCGCCGTGCGCCAGGAAGTGTATGGCGCGGGCGCCGACTGGGTGAAGATGTTCGGCTCGTCGGGCTCCGGCGGTGACGTGTCCACCCGCCAGACGTTCACGTACGAGGAGATGAAGGCCGCGGCCGATGCCGCTCACGCGCTGGGCGTGCGGCTCGCGGTGCACTCCTACGGTCTCGAGGGCGCACGCGACGCCGTGCGCGCCGGAGCCAACTCGATCGAGCACGCCGTGGAGCTCGACGATTCGACGCTGGCCGAGATGCGAAGGCGTGGCACGTGGTACGTGCCGACCGTGGACCACAATCGCTACTATGCCGAGCACGCCAAGGAATTCGGTTACGGTCCCGCAGTCGTGAAGGACCTCGACGCGTTCCGCGAGCGCAATCTGGCCACCGTGCGCCGCGCCCGTCTGGCCGGTGTGCGTATCGCCATGGGCTCGGACGCGTTGTTCACCATGTGCGGCGAGAACACGCGCGAGCTGCGCTGGTTCGTGCAGGCGGGTATGACGCCGGCCGAGGCACTGGCGAGTGCCACGACTTCGGCTGCGGCACTCCTCGGCAAGGAGCAGGAGCTTGGCGCGGTCGCGCCCGGGTTCTTCGCCGACATCGTTGCCGTGGAGGGAGATCCGCTCCAGGATGTGAACGTGGTCATCGACCACGTGGTCTGGGTCATGAAGGGCGGGGCGGTG
>JANNWR010000222.1:0-3076 GCA_031408715.1 bacterium | reverse complement strand
GTGATGACCGCACTACTGTTGGCCTGCACCGGTGCCGCCCGCGCCCAGGCGCCCGGTGCTGCTGCCCCCGGCGCCGCCCCCAAGACCGGCGTGCACTACGTGTACATGGTGCGCCACGGCATCTACGACCGCGACACCAGTGCCACCGACGACCGCGTGGCCAATGGCCTGAACGCGCTGGGCCACGAGCAAGCGCGATCGATCGGGGCACGACTGGCCGCGCTGCCGATCAAGTTCGACCGGCTGATCAGCAGCGAGTTCCTGCGCGCAGCCATGACCGCCGACGACATGGGCGCGCTGATGAAGCTGAAGCCCACGCGCGACGGCGCGCTGAACGAGTGCACGCCGACCACGAACAACGCGCGCATGAACAGCGAGCAGGAGCCCGGCGAACTTGCCCAGTGCGACTCGGCGCGCGCCGTGCAGTGGACGCGCTACTTTGCCCCCACGCCCGACCGCGACACGTACGACGTTCTGGTGTGCCACGGCAACGTGATCCGCTGGACCCTGATGAAGACCGTGGGCGCCGACGTGAAGAACTGGCTGAACCTGGACAGCGGCAACTGCTCACTGACCATTGTCGCCGTGCGCCCGGACGGGAGCACGCGGCTGGTGATGTACAGCGACGTGGGGCATATCCCGACCGAGAAGCAGACGTGGAGCGGGAAGGGTGGCGGTTGGGTGGGTAGGAAGTAGCCAGTCGGTCGATCAGGTAGGCGAGTAGCCCACACAGAGCGCGATGCCTGCGGTGATCTCGAGCAGCTCGTCGCCGCTCAGCTCACCGAGCTTGCGTCGGAATCGCTCGAGCGAGAGCGACTTCAGCTGAAACGTGTCCGCGTGGCCGTCGGTGGTGAGCCCGCTGGCTGAGGACTTTGCGAGCGACACCAGCCAGGGAATGTCGTCCCGGCCGGCCTTGTGGCTGGTGATCGGGACCACGATGCGCAGATCGAGGCGCCCCACCTGACGCGGGTTCAAGACCGCAGCGGGCCGGACTTTGCGTTGCTCCTGACCAACTGAAGGGTCGAAGTCCACCAGCCAGACTTCGCCGCGGCGGGGATCAGGCTTCGTCGCCGTCGTCACGAAGATCTCGTTCGCCGAATGCCGCGAAGCGTTCGATTGCGCCAGACTCGTAGAGCGGCGCCGCCTTTTCGGCTGCCCGCAGGAGGGCCTCGTCACGTTCGGCCGCAGGGCGTCGCATGAGGTCGCGGGCCGAGGCGCGCTTGCTGTGCAGCGTGGCGGCTCGCGCCTCGAGATCCGGCAGGAGCTCGCGGGCCTCGTCGCGAGACATGACGCCTTCTGCCAGCGCCCGGCGGATCAGCTGCTCCAGCCGCGAACTGGTGCGTTCGGCGTCGTAGACCACGGGCTCGGCCTTGCGCCACCCTAACTTCGAAACGGTCTTGCAATAGCGCGTGTAGGCGCTCGGGCTGATGATGTCGAGGTCCTTGGCACGACGAAGCCATGCCTGCACGCTCACCCCATAGCGCCGCTTGAGCAGCAGCAGCTCTTCGATGCCGAGCGAACGTCGCGTCTCGCCAAGTTCGCGACGGGCCACTGCGGCAGGAAGCAGGAACGCGGACGCGAATCGATGCGCCAACCGCTCGGCATCCGCCGTCGCGCCAGTGCTCATGCAGAGGTGCCCCAGTTCGTGCGCGATGGTGAACCTGCGCCGGTCGGCTGGTGCGTCGCGCTGTACCACGACCACGGGGTGATCGCCGTGGGCGCGCCCCGAGAGCCCGTGGAACTCGAGCGGTGCATCTGCCAGATCGACCACGACCCCGCCCTGCGACTCGACCGTCTCGGTGAGCGACTCGATGGGCGCCTCACCCAGCCGCCATTTGGTTCGGAGTCCCGCAGCGCAGGCCTCCGCCTGCTCGGGCGTACGAACCGGGACCGGGGCAGGGAACCCGTGCCCGCGCCTACCCGCGATGAGCTGCTCGACACGAAGATGCCGTTCGGCGTGGCTGCGGGCTCGTGCCTTGATGCTCTCGGTGGCTCTGACGCTCAATGCGCGATGGCGCCGAAACGCAACCCACTCGATGTCGATGACCGGCGGTCCGAGCAGTTGCTGCGGGGAGACCGCATACAACTTGGCAAGGTGCATGAGCATGCGAGCCGAAGGAGTACTCGTTCCGGCCTCGTACTTGTGCACCGCCGCCCGCGACACACGCAGGCCGTCCGGCAGGCGGTCGATGACCTGCTGGAGCGAGAGCCCCGCGGCGACGCGGGCTTGCTGGATGCGTGAGATGGGCATGTGCGGAGCTCCTGGGGGGCAGGTTGACAGTATCACATTTGTATGCGACTTTGTCAACCTCCGAACGCACTGGAATCCCCGGCGGCCTCCCCGACCACATGTCGGTGGCAGATCAGCGGCCGGGATGCGCGCCCCTAGCTTTACGGCAGGATCTCGAGCTCGCCGAACATCCTGTAGAGCACTTGAATGGCATGCTCGCGCGACTTGAAGTCGCCGATGCACTCGGCCCCCTGCCCCGGAATGTGCCCGTACAGCGACCAGAAGGCCGAGGCGATGAATCGCTTTCTCGTATCGGCCGCACTGGTGCTGGTCTGCGCGGTCAGCGCACGCGCCCAGGCGCCGCCGCCGCGCCTGCCGCGCCCAAGACCGGCGTGCACTACGTGTACATGGTGCGCCACGGCATCTACGACCGCGACACCAGTGCCACCGACGACCGCGTGGCCAAGGGCCTGAACGCGCTGGGCCACGAGCAGGCGAAGTTGGTGGGCGCGCGCCTGGCCGCGCTGCCGGTGAAGTTCGACCGGCTGATCAGCAGCGAGTTCCTGCGCGCGGCGATGACTGCGGACGACATGGGCGTGGCGATGAAGATGAAGCCCACGCGCGACGGCGCGCTGAACGAGTGCACGCCGACCAGCAACAACACCAAGATGATGACCGGCGACACCCCCACCGAGACCGCGACGTGCGATTCGGCCCGCGTGGTGGAATGGGAGCGCTACTTTGGCGCCACCCCCGACCGCGACACCTACGACGTGCTGGTGTGCCTCGGCAACGTGATCCGCTGGACCTTGATGCGCGCCGTGGGCGCCGACCCCAAGAACTGGC
>JANNWR010000221.1:0-7382 GCA_031408715.1 bacterium | reverse complement strand
TCGCGCGGCATGATGCTCGAGCTCACGCGGCTCAACATGTCGCTGACGCGCAAGCTTGCCGCCATGCACGGCACGCGCGTCGATGCGCGCATCGCGGGGCTGTTCCTGTCGCTCGCCGAACGCATGGGACGCACGACGGAGGCCGGCATCGAGATCCCCATGGCGCTGTCGCGCCAGGAGATCGCCGAGCTCGTGGGCACCACGGTGGAGTCGGCCATCCGCGTGATGTCGCGCTGGAACCGCGAGGGCGTTCTGGTCACGGCACGCGAGCGTTTCGTGATCCCCGACCGCGACAAACTCAGGGCCGAGGCGAACGTCCGCGACGACAGCTGAGGTCCGCGGTAGAGTGCGGGCAGCACCTCGCGCGAGTGCTCAAGACGAAACCGGCCCCGCGCGTGCGGAGCCGGCTCGCTTGCCCATCGATGCGTGCCGCGTGAGCTCAGCGTGCGCGCAGGTTCCATCCGGCGGTGACCTTCAAGTCGGTCGAATCGCCGAAACCCAGCTTCAACTCGGTGAAGAAGCGACCGCTGCCACCGTTGGGGACGGCCGCACCCACGATGAGATGGCCGCCCGCCGTGGCGTCCCGGTTGCCGTTGCCACCCGAAGGGAACTCGAGCCCGACACCGCCGCCCAGATAGGGCTGCCAGTGTGTTCCCGAAGTGAGCTGGTAGTGGAAGTCACCGTTCAGTTCGATCAGGGTCAGCTCGCTGGCGAGACCCAGATCGATGCCCGGCACGAACGCGACACGCGGCGCAACGCCGTTCCATTGCATGTGACCGCCGACCAGGAACTGATCGGGGCCCTGCGCGAAGCCCAGATGTGGGCCGTAGTAGGTGAACGAACCGGCGGACGCCGCCGCCGGAGTCATGGTCGAAAGCATCACGAGGATCGCGAACGCGAAGCCTGATCGTCGCATCATGGATGAATCCTCTCGTGCGGTGCTCGTGAGGGCGTGAACTAGAGCGTGCCGCGTGTGGCGGACACGTTCCCGCACGGTGTGCCGCGCGGCGGACCGGACGCCCTCCGGAACCGGACCGTTGTGCAGGTTCTCGGCGCGTGCGGGCACATGCTCGACGTCGAATCGTGTCCCGGATCACTTCGTACGCGCACTTCCACACGCGAGGCGCGTGCACGAACACGGTCGATGACGCGGCCCTGACGACACTCGGACGTTCAGGGCACGGTCCGGCGCTTCCAGATGCATGACGCGTTGCAGGGCGCGGCTGGGCCGCGTGCGCGTGGGCGACATGCCCCGGAATCGGGGCTCTTGCCGCGGGCGGCGGAGTGCTAGGCTCCGGGCTCACCCACGGCGTGCCATCCGAAGCCAACTCCGTCCAGCGCCACCGCAGCGGGCTGTCTTGACGGCGCACGCTGGACTGTTCCACGCCGAAACCAGGATCCCCGCTCGTGTCCCCTCTCTGGCGACGACTCTTGTTCGCGCTCGCTTTGGCGCTCGGCGTCGCGCGCCCCACCGTCGCCAGCACCAGTCCGAGCACTCCGACTTGGCGCATGTTCGGCCTGCCGGGCAACGTGTATGACGCGCCGGCGATCGACCTCGTGCACCGCCGGCAGTACCTGATCACCGGCGCCGAGAGCACCGACAGCGTGCTATGCGTGTGGTCCGCGGACCTCGATCACCCGGAACCCTGGAAGCTCATGGAGACACGCGAACCCCAGCCTCGACTCAATCCGTTCCAACTCTACACGCTGCGGTTCTCGGCCATGGACAGCAAGCGCGGGCGGCTGATCCTCAGCCTGATGGACGAGAACCGCACGCGCATCCTGTCGCTCGACAGCATGACATGGACAGAGGTCGAGCCTGATCTGAGCTACCCGTACGTGCGCGATGGCGTCGAGTCCGCGATCGATCCGGTCGAGGACCGCCTCTACCTATTCGGCGGGGACGTCCGCTTCAAGGAGTTCCCGATCCCGGCTGGTCCACCGGCGCCATTCCTACTCCCGAGCCTCGCGCGGTCGGCGCTCGCGCCGCCCTATGACGCCAGCAATGGCCGCCCGCAAGGGCTGCACGACCCGGCATTCGCCTACGATGCGAGGCGGCGTCAGTTCTGGGTGCACGGCGGTCAGCGTTATCAGCGCTTCGCGCCCAACGGCGAACTGGTGGAGGTCGACGATCTGTGGCGTTTCGATCTCGACACCGGACGCTGGACACTCCTCGCCAATGGCACGAGCGCACCGTCGGCTCGCTATCTCCATCACATGATGGTGGACTCGCTCAACGACCGACTGCTGCTGTGGCGAGGGACTTCGTTCAACGGGACTTCGCCGGTCGCACTCGAGGACTGGTGGCAACTCCCGTTGCCCGCCGATGGGACCGCCACATGGCAACGCTTCCTGCCCGTGAATGCGATTCCGCGCGCCATGGACGTGGGCGTGTTCGACCCTGTGCGCCGTGTGTTCTCGTTCGCGGGCGGCAGTGGTCCGGCGCGCGGCGGACGGTTCGAGCTCAACATCGACGGCACACCGGTATGGACGACGGTAGTTCCGGACCGCCCCGATCCGCCGAACGGCAGACGGCTGTTCGTGGACCCCGCGAGTCAGCGCGCCATCCTCGTGACCGCGGGGGCGCTCTACACCACACCGGTCCAG
The DNA here is from genome assembly GCA_031408715.1 of bacterium. Lineage (GTDB taxonomy): Bacteria > Eisenbacteria > RBG-16-71-46 > RBG-16-71-46 > RBG-16-71-46 > JAIOPA01. Next base: position 4,775 of record JANNWR010000221.1, on the reverse strand, counting down.
CAGGACCCGGACTGGACCGTGCGCCCGACGTTGGGCAATGCCCCCGAACTATGCGCGTTCGTGCGCGATCAGTTGCGTGATCGCATCCTCGCGGTGGGCGGCCTCGGGGGCGCGGGGGCACTCGACACGGTGCTGGTGGTGGGCACGAACGGTGGCGCGTGGACGGGGCTTCCGGTGCAAGGCCCGCGGCCGGGACGACGCTATGATGCCTCGGCGGTGTACGACGCGAGCCGCGATCGAGTGCTGTTGTTCGGAGGGCGCGCACCAGACGTGAGCGGACAACCCCGGTATCTCGGTGACCTGTGGGCGCTGTCGTTGTCGGGCGCGCCGGCGTGGACGCAGCTCGACGCTGGCTCGGCCACGGTGCCGCTCGGCCGCCAGCGTGCGGCGGTGGTGCTGGACTCGCTCGCGGACCGCGTCGTCGTGTGGGGCGGAATGCGCGGCACCAGCCCCATGAACGACGTGAAGGAGTTCTCGCTTGCCACCGGCCAGTGGTCGACGCTCGCTCCCGCGGGCAGCGCGCCGGACTGGCAGGACCGCTTCGCGGCGTGGGATTCACGCCGACGGAAGTTGTGGGTGCTGGCGCACGAGCCGTTCGGCCAGCGCTCGCTGCTGTACACGCTCTCGCTCGCGGGGCCACCGGCATGGGAACTCGCCGAGCTTCAGGGTTCGGGACCACGGCTGCCGCTGCCCAACGGGATCTCGGAAGTGACAGGGGACTACGATGCCGTCCATGACCGCATCGTGCTCCAGCGCCCCGCTCCGGGGCAGAGTGTGCTGTGGGTGCTGCAGATGTTCGATTGGCGGAAACCCACCGAGCCCCTGCTCCAGACCGCGAGCACCGACACTTCGTCGGTCGACCTCACGTGGTGGGTGGGCCGCGACTTTGTGGGCATCACCACGCTGGAGCGCCGCGACGCGACCAGCGACTGGATCGATGTCTCCACGCTGGTGGCCGACGCCGAAGGCTTCGTGCACTACGCCGGGCAGGTGCCGGCGCTGGGGCAGAACTTCGCGTTCCGGCTACGGCTCAACACCGCAGATGCGGTCGTGTGGTCACCGCTCATCTCGCTGGCATTCCCGTTCGCGCCGCGGCCCGTGGTGGATGTGGCGGAACTGCGCAGCGCCGACCCCGTGACTGGGCCGTTGCATATCGACTTCTCGATCCCCACCGGCATCCCCGAAGCAGAACTCGGTATCTACGACCTCCATGGTCGTGTCTTGTGGCGCCGCACCTACAACGGTGATGGCCGGCAGTACCACATCGACATCGACGGCGTGCGCCCGCGGCCCGGACTCTACTTCGCACTGCTGCGAACCTGGAACCGCCGACTGATCTCCAGGCGCATCACCATCCTGCGCTGAGGCTCCAGCGAGACCCTACTTCGCGCCGCCCTTCCGCATCTGCCCCAGGAATGGCTCCGGTGGCATGAAGCCCTCGACGCGCGCGTCCGCGATCTCGCGCCCCTGCGCATCCAAGAAGACGACCGTCGGCACGCCGGTGATGCCGTACTGCTTGCGCGTGGCTTCGGCCATGGGCGAGTCGTACTTGGTGAGATCGACGTGGTAGCGGTCGAACTGCTTGCCCGCCGCGACCACGCGTTCATCCGAGAAGGTGTTGAGTTCGAGTTCGTGGCACGGCACGCACCAGTCGGCCGAGAAGTCGAGCATGACCGGCTTGCCCGCGGCCACACTCGCGGCCACGGCATCTGCGTCGTAGTCCTTCCACGTCATGGTGCGCGCGGCGGCCATGTACATCTCGGTGCCGATCACAACGCCGGCGAACAGGGCCGCGGCACCCGCAACACGCGTGAACGTCTTGAATGCCCCCTTCGCGCCCGCGCTATGGTCGATGAATCCCAACCATAGGCCGCCCGCGCCGAGCGCGACCGGCAGCACCCACGGCGTCACGCCGGGCGACAGGCCGATGGTCAGCATGTAGGCGCCGAATGCCACCATGATGGTGCCGAACAGATGCTTCACCCACACCATCCAGTCGCCCGAGCGCGGTAGTGCCTGCAGCAGGTTCGAGAACGTGGCGAGGAACAGGTAGGGGAAGCCGAGTCCGAGCGACAGCGTGAACATGGTCATCGCTCCGAAGCCGACGTCGTGCCGCTGCGTGATCACGGCCAGCACCGCGACCACGAACGGGCCCACGCACGGCGCGGCGATGACGCCGACGCCGAGGCCGGACAGGAACGCGCCCACAAAGCTCGTGGCCTGCGCTCCTCCGAGCCGGTCCATCATCCAGGTCGGCGGCTGCAGCTCGAAGTGGCCGAACATACCGAGTGACATGACGAGCATGATCGAACCGAGCACGACCGGGACCCAGGCGTTCTGTAGCGCGGAGCCGAACAACTTTCCGGTCACGGCCGCGAACACACCGAGCGCGGTGTACATGACGCAGATGCCGAGCACGTACAGCACCGCCGTGGTCACCACCTTGGGCAGCGGTTCCTTGCGGCGCGCGCCGAAGATCGCCACGGTGATGCCGAGCATCGGGAACACGCACGGCGTCAGGTTGAGAAGCAGGCCGCCCGCGAACAACGCCAGGAACCAGAAGATCCCGCCCTTGGCGAGGGCATCTTCGAGCCGATTGCGGGCCACACCCGAAGCGGATCCGCCGGCGGGTGCCGCGGTGCTGAACGTGGCGCTGTCGCGCGCGCTGGCGGCGGCCTCCGTGGCGGCTGCGGTGTCGGCGGCCGCGAGCGCCGCGGCATCCGCCACGCCTTCCACGGTGACCGGCACCGTGAATGACACCTTCGCGGGTGCCAGACAGACCTGGTTGTTGCAGGACTGGAACTCGACCGTGCCCTGCAAGACTCCGCTCTTGGCATCGGCGGCAGCCGTGACCGGCAGGGTGAAGTCGACGGTGCCGTCGTAGACCAGCATCGGGGTGTCTTCGAACTCGAACTTCTCCTGCTTCCCCGCCGGGTAGCGTGGCTTGCCGGGCGTAAGGCCGGATGCGGACACGAGCGTGACCGTGGTGGGGATGTTGTACTCGAGCGCGGGCGGGTTGGCGTTGACGTGCCAGCCCGGCTCGATCGTGACGTGTAGCCGGACCGTGGCGCGTGCACCGGCGGCGATGGTCACCGCTTCCGCCGTCACCTTCACGAGCTTCTCGGCCGCGGGTGTGTCGCCCGCACCGAACTGCGCCAGGGCCGTGCCCAGCGCTCCGAACAGCAGCAGGGCAGTCAGTGTCGCGAGCTTGAGCGTTCCCATCACTGCACGCAGGCTTCTCATCGAATCTCCCCGGTTCTTCTCAGGCATCCAGAAGTACTGCCAACTGCTCCGGTGTGTGCACCGGCTGGCGGCAGGCATGGTCCACACAAACATACGCTGTCGCGCGTCCCTCGCGCATGGGCAACAGGGCGGCGAACGGCGTCAGTGACTTGAGCGCCTCACGATTGGCGTCGTCGACCAGCACGATGTCGTCATCGGCGCGCACTCGCGCCTCGGCCACCGCGAGCAGCGCGCGAGTGTCGGCATGATCGCGCGGTCCCACGATCACGACGTGCCCGGGAGCTGCGGCACCGCGTTCCATGATCGCGATCATGCGCGGCATGGCCCACGGCGCACTGGCGAGCCGGCGCGCGTGATAGGCAAACGAACGCGCGGCTCTTTCGCACCAGTCCGGGCGCTCGAGCAGCGTGCCGAGCCGCCACAGCACTTCGGCTGCGACCGAGTTGCCCGCGAGTTCGGCCCCGTCAAAGGTGTCTTTAAGACGTACCAGCAGGCCTCCGGCCTGCCCGGAGTTGGCGTCATCGGCCGGCGACTCGAAGCATGCACCGTCGGCGTCATCCCAGAAACGTTCCAGCATCACGGTCGTGACCGAGCTCGCACGCTCCAGCCACACCGGTTCGTGCGTGGCGAGGAACAGCTCCAGGCACCCGCGCGCGAAGTAGGCATGGTCGTCGAGCTGGCCTGCGAGCGCGGCCTCGCCGTCACGGTACCGGCGCAACAACGCGCCCTGTGGACCGCGCAGGCGCTGCCACACGAACTCGGCGGCGCGCGCGGCCTGCTGCGCGTATCGCGGCTCGGCAAGCGAGCGCGCGCCGTAGGCGAGCGCGGCGATCATCAGCCCGTTCCACGCCACGATCACCTTGTCGTCGAGGTGTGGGCGAACGCGCTGGCCGCGCGCGGTGAGCAATTTGGCTCGGGAGGTGGCGAGATCTTGCGCAGCTTCGGGCTCGGGCACCGCATGCAGGCGGGCCGAAGCCTCGAGCGTATGCGCCTCGTGCAGCACGCTCGTGCCATGCTCGAAGTTCCCGTGCGTGGTGACGCCGTAGCGATGCGCGAACAGCGTGGCCGCATCTTCACCCAACACCTCGTGCAACTGGGCGGGCGTCCAGGCGTAGAAGCGTCCTTCCTCGCCTTCGCTGTCGGCGTCCTCGGCCGAGAAGAACGCGCCCTCGGGTGAGGTGAGGTCACGCGCCACGTAGTCGAACACGCCGCGTGCGGTGTCGGCCCAGCGCGCCTCACCCGTGGCGCGAAAGCCATCGAGGTAGGCGTCCGCGAGCAGCGCTTGGTCGTAGAGCATCTTCTCGAAGTGCGGGATGCGCCATTCCCGATCGGTGGCGTAGCGGTGGAAGCCGCCGCCCAGATGGTCGTGCAGGCCGTTCGCGCGCATCGCATCCAACTGGGCCAGCGCCATGCGTCGCGCGCTCTCGGCTCCGGAGGCGCCACGCGCCCAGCGGCGGAACAGGAAGTACAGATTGCCCGGTGACGGGAACTTCGGCGCCCCGCCGAAACCACCACACGCGTCGTCCTGCTGG
>JANNWR010000220.1:0-11096 GCA_031408715.1 bacterium | reverse complement strand
TCCGACCGCTTCCCCGCCGTCGTGAGCATGGCGCGCACGACCGGCGTGCAGTTCCATCCCGAGAAGAGCGGGCCAGCCGGGCTCGCCCTGCTTGCCGCATGGCTCCAGGACGTCCGCTCACCCCGGGCAAAGTCATGATCGTCATGCCGGCGATCGACCTGCGCGCGGGTTCGTGTGTGCAACTGGTGGGCGGTGACTATGACCGCGAAGCGGTGCGCTGGCCCGACGCGCAGGCTGCAGCCGCGCACTGGGTGGCTGCGGGCTTTCGCGCGTTGCACATCGTCGACCTGGATGCCGCCACCGGACAGGGTGACAACCGAGCGCTCGCCGCCTCGCTCGCCGCCACACCGGGCGTGCGCGAGACCCAGATCGGCGGCGGCGTGCGCGACGATGCGGCGATCGCGGCACTACTCGCCGCCGGGGCCACGCGCGTGATCGTGGGCACACGCGCCGTCGAGGACCCGGAGTGGCTCGCGACAGCCTCCGCGCGGTATCCGCAACGACTCGTGGTCGCAGCCGACGTCCGCGACGACCGCGTCGTGACGCGCGGCTGGCAGGGCACGCTGCAGCGCCCGCTCGACGACGTGCTCGGCGCGCTCCGCGAACTGCCGCTCGCCGCGGTACTCGTGACCGCGGTGCACCGCGAGGGATTGCTGCAGGGCCCCGATCTGGGATTGTTCGAGCGCGTGCTCTCGGCCGCGGGTCACCCGCTGCACGCCTCGGGCGGCATCACCACGCTCATGGATCTTCGTTCACTCGACCGCCTCGGCGTCTCAGCCGTGGTGCTCGGCATGTCGCTTTACACCGGCGCGCTCGACCCGGGCGCCATCCTCCAGGAGTTCGAATCATGATCCGCATCGGACGCGACACGCAGGAGACGTCGATCCAGCTGACACTCGAGCTCACACCCGGCGACTCTCGCATCGTCACCGGCGACCGCTTCCTGACGCACATGCTCGAAACGCTGGCGCGCTACGCGGGCGTCACGCTCACACTCGAGGCCACCGGGGACCTTCGCCACCACCTGATCGAGGACACCGCGCTGGCGCTCGGCGAAGCGGTGCGTCGCGCAGCACCCGCGGCGCGGGTGCGCTACGCGCATGCGCTCGTGCCGATGGATGACGCCCTGGTGCAGGTCGCGCTCGATCTCGGCGACCGGCCCTACGCCTGCACGCCGCTGCCTTCGCGTCTTTACGAGCACTGGTTCCGGTCGTTCGCCACCGAAGCGCGGGCCACATTGCACGTGCGTGTGCTGCGCGGCCGTGACCGTCACCACGTGGTCGAGGCGGCGTTCAAGGGCGTGGGCTTCGCGCTGCGGGATGCCTTGCGCCCGGCCGAGCAGGTGAACAGCACCAAGGGCGGCGTGCGCTGGTCGGGTGCGGCGGCGGAGGGCCAGTGACGTTACGTCGGCGTATCGTGGCCTGCCTCGATGTCGATGGCGGCCGCACCGTGAAGGGCACCCGGTTCGTGGAGCTGCGTGACGTCGGTGACCCGGTCGAACTGGCGGCACGCCACGAAGCGGACGGCGCCGACGAGATCGTGCTGTTGGACATCACCGCCAGTCACCTGGGCCGCGATACCTTGCTCGAGGTGGTACGGCGTGCGGCCGAACAGCTGTTCGTGCCGCTGACGGTCGGCGGCGGCGTGCGCGAGGCGGCCGACGTGGGCCGCGTGCTGCGCGCGGGCGCCGACAAGGTCAGCATCAACACCGCCGCAGTCGAACGGCCGGGCCTGCTGCGCGAGGCGGCGGATCGCTACGGCAGCCAGTGTATCGTCGCGAGCATCGACGCGCGCCAGACCGGCCCCGGGAGCTGGACGGTGGTGACGCGCGGCGGGCGCGTGGAGACCGGCCTCGACGCCGTGGCCTGGGCGCGGGCCTGCGAGCGTAGCGGCGCTGGGGAGATCCTGCTCACCAGTGTCGACCGCGACGGCGGTCGCAATGGATACGACCTCGCACTGACGCGTGCGGTCAGCACCGCGGTGAACGTGCCGGTGGTGGCATCCGGCGGTGCGGGCAGTGTCGCGCACGTGCGCGACGTGCTGTGCGATGCCGGCGCCGACGCCGCGCTGCTTGCTGGAGTGCTGCACGACGGCACGCTGTCGCTGGCCACACTCAAACAGGAACTGGCCGCGTTCGGCGTGCCGGTCCGGAGGACATCATGAGTACACGAGGCATGCGCGGATCCCGCCCGAGGCTCGCATGAGCCGGCCCATCCAGAACGTCGACGACCTCGCCACGCTCGACTTCACCAAGCTCGGCGGACTCGTGACCGTGGTCACGCAGGATGCCGCGAGCGGCACGTTGCTCATGGTGGCGTTCGCCGATCGCGATGCCCTCGAGCACACGCTCGCATCCGGCGACATGCACTACCGTTCACGCACTCGCGGACTGTGGCGAAAAGGCGCGACCAGTGGCAACACGCAGCGGGTCGTGTCACTGACCGCGGATTGCGACGGGGATGCGGTACTGGCGCGCGTCGTTCCGGCCGGCCCGGCTTGCCACACCGGCGAGCCAACGTGTTTTGGCGCGCCGCTCGGCGGTGTGCTGACCGAGCTCGCCAACACCATCGCTGAACGCGCAAGCTCACCGGTGCCCGCCTCACCGAGCTACACACAGCGACTGCTCGCCGACCGCAACCTGCGGCTCAAGAAACTGGGCGAGGAATGTGCGGAGCTGGTGACCGCGCTGGCCGACGGCGACAGCACGCGCGCCGCCGAAGAGGCTGCGGACGTGCTCTACCATGTGCTGGTGGCAGCGCACGCGGGCGGCGTGACGCTGCAAGACATCGAGCGAGTGCTGGCGGGCCGCGCGCGGTGAGCCGCGCCTCTGTGCTAGGTTGTCGGTCCCGAAAGGAACCTGCACCCATGGACGGAACCCGCTCCACCACTTCGCGTGCCGCGCGGCATTTCGTGCGCCGTACTGCCGTGCTGCTGTTCGCGCTCTCGGCTGTCGCACTGCTTCTCGGTTGCGAGTCGAACGCCACCAAGGAGCTCAAGGCGCGCACCAGCGCGCTTCAGTCGTCGCTGGGCACGCTCGCCGACCAAGGCGAACTCGAGGCCGCCCAGGTCGTGGCCGACATCGAGGTGCTCCGCTCGCAGTCGGTGTTCTCGGATTCGGTCGCCAACGCGCTCACGGCCATGCCGGGATCCGCGTTCCTGCACCTCGACGAGAAAGGCGTGGCCCAGCGCTTCGAGCGCGGCAGCGACATCGCCACACTGCTCGACTTCATGTCGATGGAGGCGAAGCTCACCGAGGGAGGCGTCATCACGAGCGATGAAGTCGCCGATGTGCGCCGGCTCGCGACCGACAATCTGGCCGCAGCGGCTGAGAAGGCCAAGGCGCTCAAGAACCGTCGCGGCAGCGGCCTGCCCTGAGCAGCGGCAACGCGCATCGAACAAGAGCCCCGGCCGCGGACATGCGACCGGGGCTCTTGCTTGCTCGAAGGCGCTACTTCACCTTCTCGAGCTCCGCGCGCACGCGATCGAGTACGTCGGCCACCGGTTTCACACCACTCGCCCAGCCCTTTCCGTCGGCATCGAGCACTGCCTGCCCCAGTCGCGGCAGTGGCACGGGTCCGTAACCGGTGTTGAGCCCGGGTGCGTACAACTCGTGGCGAAACCACACGCGCCCCGGCAGGCCCACACCGAGTAGCAGGCGTTCGGCGTTCAGCACTGCGGCGTTGTAACCCTGGGGTGCGCGATTCGCGGCCACCGCGGCGTCGGCTACACGCTCGGCCGCGAGCGAGGCTGTCAGCAAGCGCTTCGCCGATTCCACCGCGAGCGTCAGCGGCGCCGACAATCGGAGCGAGTCCGGCTTCCCTGCGCTGACGTCCTCGGCGCGGTCGGCCAGTGACGACAACTGGTCGAGCGCGAACTCCGCCGTGGCGCTGTAGCGCAGTGGCAGGGCCGCAGCCTCGGCCAGCCGCAGCATACTGCGCGACCACAACTCGGTCATCGCCATATGGTGGTGATAGCCCGGGTCGACGACGCGATCCAGGAACTCGAAGTCGTCGTACATGGAGTGGTAGGTGCCCTGCAGGCCCTCGAAGCGCAGGTCCGCGCTCGGCACACCCAGATGGTCCAGGAACACCGTGTAGTCCGAACCCGAGCCGAGCGGCGAGATGTCCCAGCCGAATGGCCGCATCGCTTCGCCCCGCATGCGCCGCATGCGGTTGGCCTGCGACCAGCCGTTCTTGCCATCGGTCCATGCGCGATCGACCACGACGTTCCACACCGAGCGGTTCTGCAGCGGCTCGCGCGTGTCGCGCATCGCCTCGGTGAACAACGCCTCGAGCGCGTGGCTGCCGTTGATGCGCAGGTTGTCCCCCGAGACCGCCACATCGACGTTCAAGTAGGCGATGGCGTGCTTACTGAGCAACGCGTCATTCGCCTCGGCCCACTCGGTGGAACCCAGCAGGCCGTACTCCTCGCCGTCCCACGAGCACAACATGAGCGTGCGGCGCGGCCGCCAGCCCGTCTGCGTGAGCGCGCCGATCCCGCGCGCCATCTCGAGCAGCGCGATCGTGCCGCTGTTGGGATCGATCGCACCATGATTCCAGGCGTCGCGGTGGTTGCCGGCGATGACCAACTGATCGGGCTGCTCACGGCCCTTCATCGTGGCGATGACGTTCCAGATCGGTCGCACCGCCCAGTCCTGCTCGCTCTGCAGATGCACCACGGCCGGCCCCGGTCCGACGTGATACGTGAGTGGCAGCGCACCCTGCCACGCATCGAGCGGCACGCGCGGGCCCTCGAGTCGCGCCAGGATCTTGTGCGCCTCGGCATAGGCGATCGGCATCGATGGGATGCGCGGCACGGTCTTCATGTCTTCATGCTTCAGCCGCTTGCCCCCCACCGTGGAAGGCCAGCCTGGCGTGCCCGGATCGCCGGGCCCTTCCGACAGGAACTGCACGCTGCCGCGCTGGATGGCGTCGGCCGGCCGGCCCTGGCCGCGCGGATACGGATCCGCCTCGGCGTAGCCGTCGTCCGCCGGATCGCTGTAGATGAGCACGCCCACCGCACCGGCACGCTCGGCATTGCGAACTTTGAGTCCGCGGAACACCTTGCCGTAGCGCACCAGCGCGATGCGACCGCGCACGTCGATGCCCTGTGCGAGCAGCTTGTTGAAGTCCTCGACGTCGCCATAGTTGGCATACACCACCTGAGCGCTGACGTCGCCGCTCGCGGAATAGCCATGAAACGCGTCGAACACCGTGCCCGCCGAACCGTCCTTGTCCCACATCACGCCGGTCTCGCGCACCGCGAGTTTCTCCTGCACGGGCTCGACCAGTTCGAGGCGCGACAGCTTGGGATAGTTGATCCACACCGGGATCTCGACGATCTGCGCATCCCAGCCGTAGGCGGCCAGGCGCTGGCGCACGTAGTCGGCGGTGGCGCGATCGGCGGGCGTTCCCGCGACGTGTGGTTCCTCGGTGAGGATGCGCAGGTGGCGCCGCAGCGTATCGGGACGCAGCGTCGCGACCAGGGCCGCCTCGCGCGCCAGTTCGGCAGCCGCACCACTGGCATCGAAGCCGGTGATCCCGTATGGCGGCAGCGCGCCGCCAGGGCCGGGCGTGGCGATGCCGGCCGTCGTGGCCGGGCCCTGTGCGAGCGAACGCGCGAATCCGAACGACACACCGATCAAGACCGCGAACAGAAGGAACAAGCGCTTCATGATCTCTCCGAGGGAGGGGGAACGCGGTGGACGTGAGTCGGCGAGCATCGTAGCAGGCGCGGCGCGGGTCAACGGCGGAATGTGCCGGTACTGGACGTCGCGCCCGCTTACGGGCGGCACCTCTCGCCCGCCGGCCGAGGTTCGCGCAGGCCGCGCCAGCGCTTATGCTGTGCGTGACCCGGTTCAGGCGTCGCGTGCACCACACACGTCGGACCACTTCTCATGCACGAAACGGAGCAGCCCGGATGTCCGCCAGCCAGCCCAAGAACCCGCTGCACGGACTCACGCTCGAACAGATCCTGCGCACGATGGTCGATCGCTTCGGTTGGGACGGGCTGGCTCGGGACCTGCCGTTGGCCTGCTTCCGGGTCGAGCCCAGCATCCCGTCCGCGCTCAAATACCTGCGCAAAGCGAAACGCGCCCGCGAGCAGTTCGAGGAATTGTACGTGCGCCACGTCGCCGAGCGCGACGACCGCCGCCGCGGCCGCTGACGCGAGCCGTCTTCCCGGGAGCCCACGATGACCATGACGCTCGAACACCTGCTCGCCACCGACTCGGGGCTCGATGCGAGCTACGTGCATCGGCCGAAGTACCTGGTGTGCGGTTCCCCGCTCGCCACCGAGCACGCCGTGCTCAAGTGGTACGAACTCGCGAGCGTGGACCAGCCCGTGTCGGGCGCTGTCCGCGACCTTGCCCGCCGCACGCTGCAGATACAGCGGCTGGACGCTGCCGGGTTCGGGTTCGTGATCCTGCACCGCTGCGGCGGCGAGGGCTTCTACTTCCTCATGGTGTGCACGTGGCGTAACAACAACGAGCTGTGGGAGACCGTGTTCGCGAAGGCCAGCGACTCCGCACCTGAGTTCGTGCCGTTCCCGCGCGAGCATGCCCACAAGCCCGCGTTCTGCGTGTGGGAGTTGGCGGCGGTCGAGCACGAGAAGCGCACCTGGCAGCGCTTCGTGGACAGCCGGCGCGACGAAGCCGCGGCACGACTGTGGTGGTCGAACACCTATACCGGGCCGGCCTGAGCGTCGCGCGACTACTCCGCCAGCTCCTGCGCAGCGGGTGGCGTGGTGCGCCGCGCCGAGATCACCGACACGAGTACACCGGCAGCGATGACGATCAACGCGCCCAGGATCTGGCGCGGTTCGGGCGCGCGGTGGAACAGCGCCACTTCGAGCACATAAGTGAACACCACGCCCGAGTAGTTGAACGCCGCCAGCTTGGACGCCGACTCGTGCGCATAGGCGCGCGCGATGATCGTCTGTCCCACACCGCCGGCGAGCGCACTCAGGCCCAGTGGCAGCATGGCCGCCACGGGGATCGGCTGCAGCACCGGCAGCGCGATCGCCAGCATGACCAGTCCAGCGGTGATCGACATGTGGAAGCCGATCGCCTCGCTGGACTCGCGCGAGGACAGGCGCCGCACCCGGAAGATGGCGAGCGCATAGCTGATCGCGCCGGCGAGCACGATGAGCCCGGTGGGCCCGACGCTTCGGAAGCCGGAGTGCAACAACGTCGCGACCCCGGCGAATCCTGCGCACACCGCGACCCACACCACCCAGCCCACGCGCTCTCCGAGCACGGGGCCCGAAAGCACTGCGACCCAAAGCGGCGCGGTGGAATAGAGCGTGGTCGCATCGCCGACCGAAAGCGCGTGCGTACCAAGTGCATAGAACAACGACAGCGCACCGCCGGTACCGAACAGCGAGCGCAGCCAGGCGTTCCTGCCATCGACCACTCGCAACGGCACGCCACGCACGAGCGCCGAGCCGAGCGGCACGAGCGAACCGAGCAGGAAGCGCACGGCCGCGATCTCCGCCCATGGCAGCGTGCTGGCCGATGCGCTCAAGCGCGCGGTGACGCGCATGACGGCGTAGCACGCCTCGGCGGCGAGTAACCACGTGATGGCGAGCCGGAACGAGCGGGACATGAGACCGCAACATGCCCGCGGCGAGCCGCTGGGGCAACTGATGATCGGTCACGTGCCTTGTGGCTGGCGCAGGAGCGGTCCCCGGACGACCGCCCCGCCGCCGTGCTGCATGCCGCTCCCACGACCCGCATGCGGCTGAGAACACACCGCGCAGCAGCTCGTGTAAGTACTTGCCATCTCAATCGATGAGCGCGGTCCCGAAAGTCACTCTGAACCCCGGCGCTGCACGGGTGTATGAGTGAGTACCCCAACCAGTCTGCGGGAGGACCCTTTGCATACAGGTCGCGCGCTGCTCATCGCCATGGCCGCCATCACACCGTTCAGCATCACGCTGCACGAACGCGGCGATACGCTTGCCACCGTCACCACGGCCGACGGTACCCAGATCGAGATCGCGGCAGGCACGGGCGAGTACGCCTTCGTCTCGCGCGGCTGCAATGGCGGGATCACGCGCCGCCATAAGGCCGCGTTCCGCGACGCTGCCGTGCGCGTGCAGCAATCGGTCGGCCGCAGTGGCTTCGCGCTCGGCGTGCGCGCGGGCGTGATGCACGATGACCTCGCGGGCGGTGACGGAGTCGTGGCGCCGGCGGTGTCGTTTCCGGGTGAGCCGCAGCCGCCGCGCCAGGAGTCGGATAACCGCTACTTGAACCCGTACTTCGTGTACGAACAGCCGGGTGGTTCCGTGGGCATGGGCTACGTGTGGCACGAACGCGAGTTCCCGACCGCTGGCGAAGTGGCGCGCGAACGGATGCATCGTCCGCTCAACGACATGAGCGCGCATGTGCGCTTCGGCCCCGAACGGAAATACGTTCAGGTTCGCTGGATGGAAGGCATGCCGCTGGCTGCCGATGGTGGTTTCTTGACGGTGGGCTTTGGCGGCAGGCCGGAAGGCGGGCCGTGGACGCTGTTCACCGGCTTCGGCGCGGGCGGGCCCTACGAGGGCGCCGGAGTGGCGTTTCGCGTGGGCCGCGACATCGGCGACTGGAACGTCGGCGTACGTTCGCGGCTCGGTGTTTCGGGCGGAGCGGCGGCGAGCGGTGTGGGGCTCGGCATCCAGTACTCGCGCCGGGCGTCACGCGCACGCTGAACCCAGGGCGGCCGTGCGACTCAGCGGCCCGGCACGCTCGTGCCCATGTGCAGGTCGATCCAGTTCACGCGCTCGCGATACAACTCGCCCTCGCTACGCTGCAGTTCGAGCATGCGGCTGCGGTGGCAAGTGGTGAGGAACAACTGGTGCCCCGCACCGAAGCTCTCGAGCAGCGCGCGCATGCCGGCGCGCAGGCGCTCGTCATCACTGGTCGCGAACACGTCGTCGAGCAATAGCGGCAGGGGCTCGGTGCCCTTGGACAGGAACTCGCTGACGGCGAGCCGTACCGCCAGATAGAGCTGATCGCGCGCGCCCGCCGAGAGCTGCAGGTGCGCCTTGCCGCGCGACACCAACGGTCCGCCTGCCAGCTGCACCGAGAAGTCGAGGTCCTCGCCGAAGCGCAGTCCTTCGACCGATGAACCGAACGAGCTCAGGATCGCTGCGACGCGGTCATTCAGGAAGTCGGCCCACTTGCGGTGCGTGTCGGTGGCGACCCGCTCGATGGTGTCGCGCGCCAGTTCCGCCGCCTGCTTGAACCGCCGGGCACGCTCGATCGCACGTCCCAGCCGCTCCTGCTGCTGCCCGAGCTCGGGCCGGCGCTGCGCGTGGCGGCGCCAGACCTCCTCGACCTCGACGCGCACATCCGAGCGCCGGCGCTGGGTCTCCTCCAGCTTGCTGCGCGTCTGCTTGACCTCGACTTCGATGTCGGCGGACGAGCGCGCGTTCGCGGGCAGGTCCCCGCCCGCCATGAGCATCTCGAGCTGGCGGCGGCGCTGTGCAACCTCGTGATCGGGGTGCAAGCGGCGGCGCGCGGCGGGGATCAACTCTTCGACCACCATGCCGTAACGTACGCGGCCTTCCATGCGCTGCTTCAACTGATTGACGTGAAACGCCCAGCCGCGCGCCGCGTCGTAGGCGATGCCGGCGGAATGGAGCAAGCGCACCGCACGGTCGTGCATGGCGTTGGCAGCGGTCTCCAGAGCGCGCTTCTCTTCCTCGACCCAGCCGAAGCCGCGTTCCAGGTCGGCGAGCCGCGCGCGCGCATGCAGCGACCGGCGTGCTTCGTAGGCGACCTTGTCGAGCAGCTCGGGCGTCAGCGTGGCATTCCCGGTCACCGCGAGCAGCGGTGCCAGTTGGTCGACCATCGACTGCCGGCGTTCGGCCGCGCTCTCGAGCTGCTCTTGCGCGCGCAGCAACGGCCCGGAGTCCTCGAGCAGTCGCGCGTAGTCGGCGAACTGCCGTAGCAGGTCGACGCTGTCGCGATAGCCCATGAGGCGTGCGAGGTCGCCCAAGCCGGCTTCGTTCTCGGCTCGACGGCGGTGCAGGCCGTTGATCCGGCCCTGTGCTTCGGCCAGCAGTGACAGTGCGTCGTCGCGGTCGTCGCCACGTGTGCGTGCGGCGGCACCCAGCAGCGCGCCACCGATGGCGGCGATCGCCGTACCGATGCCGAGCAGCGCCAACGCCAGCGTGCTCGCGCCCTTCAATATGAGCGTCGCGCCGCCCGCCACGATGGCGGCCGCGCCGATGGCGATCAGGATCCAGCCCGGCGTGCGGCGCGCCCCACGCGCGGCGTCGACGGCGCGCAGCGTCTCGGTGGCGGCGGCACGCTGCTGTTCGAGCATCGCCGACTCGGTCTGGAACTGCAGATTGAGCTCGGACTGCGCACGCAGCAGCCGCATGCTGTCGGGCGGCAGATCGCCGAAGCGCTGCTGCAGGAACTGGATCTGCTCGGGTTCGTAGCCCTTGCCGGCGAGCGCGTCACGCAACTCGAACACCTGATGGCGCAGCAACGTGTCCTGCATGATCAAGTGGCGCAGCTCGGACGCCTGCGCCACGCAGCGGTCGGCGTCTTCCTGCGCGAACTCGTCGTAGGGCGCCAGCTCGGCGCGCTCTTTTGCAATTCCCTCACGCTCGCGCGCGAGTTCGTCGCGGCGGCGGGACTCCAGGCCATCGATGCCGCGCACGGCCTCTTCGTGGCGCGCGATGGTCTCGCGCAGCTCGACTTCGGCGTTGGCAGGCAGGCTCGCCGAGCCCGCCAGTTCTGCGGCCTCGGCTTCGAGGCGCGCGACTTCGGTGACGGCGATCTCGTGGTCTTCCAGCTGTCGGCGCACATCGACTGCCAGCCCGGCGCGGCGTTCGTTCTCGAGTTCGCGCAGCATGTCTTGCAGTCGGCGCTCTTCCTGCGCCAGTTGGTGCAGGTCCTCCAGCGGCGTCTGCGCCACGATGAGCGTGGCGTCGACTTCGCGGATCTCGACTTCGACCAACTCGCGCTTGGCGTTCAGCCGGTCGATGGCGTTGTCGATCGTGCCGGTGAAGTCCAGCTCGCGCGCGTTGTAGCGCCGCAGCGCGTCTTCCAGCACGCGCAGCGCCTCGGACGCATTGGTGTCGCCGATGTGCGTATCGGC
>JANNWR010000219.1:0-11624 GCA_031408715.1 bacterium | reverse complement strand
CGCCGCGTGCGACCGCGTCCAGTAGCGCCACGAGCGCCGGGGGATCTCCAGCCGCGGGCGCGGGCGGGTCGAGGTCGGTGACGAAGCGCGGGCGTTCGGGCAACAGAGTGGCGAGCGGCTGCGGATCACCGGCCCACGCCCCGAGCACCGCGTCCAGGTGCTGCAACTCCCCCCACAGCTCGACGAAGCGCGGTAGCGCGAATATCGGTGCGCTGCAGCGCGAGCACAGCGAGCGAACGCCGGGCGCGGCGGTCAGCGCGTGCGGAGTCTGGCACGACTCGCACCACGCATCGTATCCCGGCGCAGCCGAGCCATTGGCGGCGTGTGGCCCGACCCACACCGCCACCTCGCAGGCATCACATGCGAGCCGCCAGCGCGTGCCGCTACTGGATGCCACCGAAACTCTGCACACGCGTACCGCGCTCCACGAAGACTTCTTTTTGGTCGCGGATGCCCAGGCGGAAGTAGTACTCGGTCTCCCGTCCGCCGAACGTGCGCGAGAACGTCGCATCCCAGCAATGGATGCGGCGCGTCACATTGTAGCGCTGCAACTGCACGGCGCGCAGCGTGAGGTCGTACCCGGCCTGGTAGTCGAAGATCCAGTTCTCGGTCAGCTGATAGCGCAGCGTGCCGTTCAAGTTCTCGCGCGAGCTCCAGTTCGGCTTCGAGTACCCGCCGGAATACGAGTACGAGGCCGAGATCGACCAGCTCTCACGGAAGGAGTCCTGCGCCTCGTCGGCCGGCGTCGCGCGCGATCCCGCCAGCTCTGTGGCCGAGCGCGTGGCCTGTGGCCGGCCGCCGCCACGGCTGTTGAACGCCGTACCGATATTGAAGCCGAGCGAGCGCAACGGGCGGCCTGCGTACACATCGAGACCGGCGGAAGCATCGGCGTTGACATAGCCGGGAGGCTGAAGACGGACCTGGCTCGAAACCGGCCCGAGCGGGTGCTGCAAGCCGTTCTCGCGCCACAGGAAGTCGTACGAGGTGCTCGTGCTCCACGCCAGCAGGTTGTCGAGCCGCGTGACCTTGTCACCCCGTGTGTACTTGGCCTGGATGCGCTGGTCCAGCGAGATCGCGGCGCGTGCCGAACGCCGGCCCGAGAAGATCCCGATGTCCCCCACGTTGTCGAAGCGGCTCACCAGCAGCCCACGATCGTTGATGAACAGCAGGCTCGGGAACTCGGGCGCATAGAACACGCTCGCACTCGGACTCACCACATGGCGCAGCGCCAGCCCGCTCACCGGCGTGGCAAGCGTGCGGTACAGCGTCGTCGACAACCCCGTGCTGGCCTGCCAGACGGCGGCTGGTGCGAGCTTCCGGCCGGTCAGGTCGCGGTCGAACAGCACGGCGTTCCCGGAGATCGAGGGCGAGAAGTTGATCCAGCCGAACAACCGGCGCGAATCCGAGAGCGCGAAGCTCGCCGCGGCGGCGCTGCGCTTCGTGCGTTCGCTCCCGACGATGTTGAGACTGTCCGTCCGGTATGTCGTGTCGATGCCAGAGATGGTGCGCCGCAGGAACAACCGCTTCCCGGTGACGACGCCGCGATCGGTGTCCAATCCAAGGTACCGTCCGGACAAACTCAGATAGGTGGAGTTGAGCAGCTTGCCCGCCTTGCTGTCCTTCACGAACCCGTACGACCCGAGTGCGCGTGTGGGCAGCGACACGCTCAGCGAAGGCAGCGACTGCGTCAGGGTCGGCAGCGACGCTTTCGTGCCGACATCCGGACCCTGCTGGGGTCCTTCCCCGTCCGGATCCTCGAGCAGCAGGTCGGCATCGAGATCCTGCCGACGGTCGACGACCGCGTTGAGCGAGATCCAGTCCGCGTAGTGCGAGACCTGCACGCTCGAAGTCAGGAAGCGGTTCAGGCGCTGCTGGAGCGTCTGCCCCGAACTCGCGCTGTTGTTGTACTCCCGGCTCGAGATGAAGTTGCCGAGCGCCGACAGCCGCGTACGCTCACCCAGCGTCTGCGAATGCGTGCCATAGAATTGGTAGTCATCGCGGCCCGTGCGGTCGTTGTGCTCGAACTTGCCCTCGAGATGACCGTCGAACCGGTACAGCAGCTTGTAGTTCGCATCACCCCGCAGCACCCATGCGGGATCCGCCTGGTAGTAATCACCAGCAGCGGTGAAATCCATGTAGTCGTTCGGCGCCCAGTAGTAGCCGGCATTGCGAATGAACTGCCCGGCCTGGCTGTTGAAGCCGAATTCGAACTGCGGCATCATGAAGCCCGAGTGCCGGCCGGGCTTGATCGGGAACACGTAGAACGGCAGCGCCAGGATGGGCACGTTGCGGATGTAGAACACGACCGGTTTCGCGACCAGCTTGTCCTTGAGGTAGATCTTCATCCAGCGCGCCGCGAAGTGATAATGCGGGTGCTCGAGGTCGCAGGTGCTGTAGGCGCCGCCCAGCACGTCGAGCTGGTTCTCGCCCGCCTTGCGAATCTGCTTGCCGTGGTACAGCCCCTTCTCGTACTGCGTCGTGGCGTGGTAGATCGTGCCGACGCGCCGGTCCATGTCGTAGGTCATCAGCTGGCCGTCGACCTGATCGCCATTCTCGATGAGCTGCGGCTTGCCCTCGGCCACGAGCGTGTTCTTCTGGCTGTCGAACTCCACGCGGCGCGCGCGCAGCTGCAGCTCGAGATAGTCCAGATGCGCCTCGCCCTCGAGCACGATGCGGTTCTTGGGGATGACGAAGTCGATGAGCGTGCCCTGATAGGCGACCAGCTCCTTGCGCGCGGCCGTCGTGTCGCCGACCGCGACCGGCGGGTGGTACTCGCCCGAGGCGCCACCCGTCACACGCGCGCGGTCGAGCTTCTTGTCCTTGAAGTACACCAGGATGGTGTCACCCTTGGCTTCGTTCCGTTCGGCGGTCTTGCCGTCCTTGGGCACGCCCACATACCGGTTGCGCGCAGAACCGACCGCCATGAGGCTGTCGATGCGCGACTCGCTCACGAACATGTCGACGCGTTCGCCCGATAGCCGGCTCGATTCGCCGCGATTGCTCTCACGCGCGCCCACGTAGTCCAGCGCCGCGCCGCCGCGGACGATGATGCGCTCGAGCTTGCGCTTGATCGCGAACGTCTCGAGCGTGTCGCCCGCCACGGTGGTCTCCCCGTCCCAGGCCCGCGGCTGCCCGAGCATGAGGCCGTGTCCCGTGCGGTCATCGAACAGGGCGTACTGCGCGGACGCCTGCAAGGTGTCGCGTTCGACGGTGACGGAGTCCACGGCCTCGGCCACGCGGCTGTCGGAGTTCACCCGCAGCAGCCGCGCGCGCAACAGCGTCTCCTTGCCGTCGTCGTCCCGCGCCCGCAGCAATGGCCGGCCGGTCGCGATCGCGATCTTGGAATCGCGGTTGAAGTCCACCGACTGCGCCTCGATCTGCGTGTGATTCTCGTCGTCGTAGCCGATGACGTCGCCACGCGCGCGCACGATCGAGGAGTCGCGCACGTAGAACGCCTCTTGCGCCGTGAGCCTCTGCTGCTTCTCCTGGCCCGAGACCCCACCCCGCAGTTGGGCCAGGCCGAGCTTGCGGTCGTACCATCCGAACGGCGCCTTGAGCGTCGCACCCTTGTCGACGACGACGACGTGGCCGGCCAGGTCCAGCCGGTCCTGCGTCTCCGAGAACGACGCCTCGTCGCACGTGACCGTGGTGGTGGAATCCCGCAGTCGCACGTTCCCTTCCATGTACACCATGCCGGTGGCGCGTTCATAGCGCCCACGCAGCGATTGGAGCCGTGTGCGCGAACGCGTGATCGTGACCTGCTCCAGGAACAGCACGTCACCCGCGGGGCCGCGGCCACCGCTCATGCGATCAGCTTCGATCTTGTAAGGGGGCTCGGGCGGCTGCACGGTCTTGCCCACCTTGCGAGGCTTCGCCGGACGAGTCGTGAACACGACCGACGAGTCGCGAGCCGTGCGCAGCGTCTCCGGCAGCAGGTCGGAAGAGTCGGCGAGCGCCCACACCGACCGCCCCGGGGCGCTATCCGAGGAATCCGGCGCGCCGCCCGTCGCGCTGTCGGCCTCCACGCGGCCGGGCTCAGTACGTGTCGCCGGCGGCACGTCCGGCGGTGAGGCACCGGCGCTTGTTCGTTGCGGTCCGGCACACCCGGCGGCGATCGCACCAGCCAGCACGAACATCGCCGCGAACAGGCGCTTGGTCCGCATGAGCCGACGCGCGCTCATACCTGCTCCCCGGGCTCGCCACCGAACACACGCATCGCTTCACCGACCGCGAACAGCGAGCCGCACAACAGCACACGGCCGGTCGGCACGGCCGCGAACGCGGCTTCGAGCGCGTCGTGCACCGACGCCGATGCCACGGCCGAGATTCCGGCCGTGTACGCCATCGACAGGAGTTCTTCAGAGGACAGCGCCCGCTCGTTGGCGGTCCGGGTCACGAACACACGCGCGGCGGGTGCGAGCATGCGCAGCCGTGCCAACATCACGCGCGCCTCTTTGTCGCGCCCCGTGGCGAACACGATCGCGGCGGGCGGCGGGAAACCCAGATCGTCGGCCCATGCCTGGCACAACCGGCGCAGCCCGTCAGAGTTGTGAGCGCCGTCCCACCACAGCCGGGGTTTGCCCGGGCAGGCTTCGAGCCGCCCAGCCCAGCGCGCTTCCGCGAAGCCTTTGCGCAACGCGGGCAAGTCGATGCGCACGCCCAGTGCGGTGAGCCGCGACAGGATCGCCAGCGCCGTGCGCGCGTTGTCGCGCTGGTGGCTGCCGTGCAGGCGCATCTGCAGCTGGAACCGGCCCCACGGCTCGCACTCAACCTGCAACCGCGTGCCCCATTCCCCCTGCTGGGCCACCTGGACGTCCGCCACATCGCGCGCGACGACCAGCGGTGCTCCGACTTCTTCGGCCCGGCGCGCGACGACCGTGGCTGCGGCGTCATGCTCGACCGCGCTGATCGCGGGCACGCCAGGCTTCAGGATGCCGGCCTTCTCGAAGGCGATGGCCGAATGCGTGTGGCCAAGCAGCTCGGCATGATCGAGCGCGATCGATGTGATGGCCGTGACCGCGGGCGTCAGCACATTGGTGGTGTCGAGCCGGCCACCGAGGCCGACCTCGACCACCGCCCACTCGACCCGCTCTCTGGCAAAGTGATCGAACGCGAGCGCGGTCGCGATCTCGAAGAACGTCGCGCCCGCAGCACCCGGTATCGCCTCGATGACGTCGAGCCGATCGCCGAGCACGTCCTCGTCGGGCCAGCGGCCGTTCACGCGGATGCGTTCGCGGAACTCGACCAGGTGCGGCGACGTGTAAAGCCCGGTGCGCAGTCCCGCGGCGCGCAGCACGCGTTCGACCAGCGCACACACGCTGCCTTTGCCATTGGTGCCGGCGACATGCACCGCCTGGAAGCGCGCCTCGGGATGCCCCAGCGCGGACAGCAATGCGCGGGTGCCATCGAGGTCGAACTTGGGATGACGGCGCTCGAGACCCCACAGGGCCTCGAAGCGTCGCTGCAGTTCCTGCGTCACAGGACCGTCGTCGATCTGCTCAAGCCGAACGGGGAGCGTTCGGGTCGTACTGGTGCGGCGACTTCCCACCCTCGGGAGCGAAACCGCGGGTGGAATGCCAGAAGAACTCCAGCAGTTGCCCCAACTCATCACGCATCTGCTTACGGTGGATGATCCGGTCGATGAAGCCCTTCTCGAGCACGAACTCGGCGCGCTGGAAGCCCGGCGGCAGGTCCTCGCCGATGGTCTGCTTGATGACGCGCGCGCCGGCGAAACCCACCAGCGCCTTGGGCTCGGCCACGATCACATCGCCGAGCGACGCGTACGAGGCGAGCACGCCGGCCGTGCTGGGATCGGTGAGCACCGAGACGAACGGCAGCCGTGCTTCGCGCAGTCGGGCGAGCAGCACGCTGGTCTTGGCCATCTGCATGAGCGACAGGATGCCTTCCTGCATGCGCGCGCCGCCCGTGGCAGAGACGATCACGCAGGCGCGGCGCTCCGCGATGGCGGTCTCGATCGAGCGCGCGACCTTCTCGCCCACGACCGAACCCATGCTGCCGCCCATGAAGAAGAAGTTCATGAGCGTGACACTGGTCGGGATGCCGCCGATGGTCGCCACACCACAGATGGCGGCGTCTTTCTCCCCAGTGTCTTTCTGGGCCAAGGCCAGTCGCTCGGTGTAGGGCAGCTTGGCATCACGGAACTCGAGCGGATCGCCGGCCACCAGATTGGCGTGGCGCTCCCGGAACGAGGACTCATCGGTGAGATAGTCGACATAGGTTCGGGCCGAGACCCGGAAGTGGTGCCCGCAGTTGGGGCACGTCCACCAGTTCTCCTCGAGCACGGTCTGGAACAGCGCTTCACCGCAACTGTCGCATTTGGTCCACAACCCCTCGGGCATCTCGGCACGGTCGGGCTTGGCCGCCTGCTTGATGCCCGTGCGTTCACGCTTGAGCCAGGACATGATGTTCGAGCGGTCTCCGGGATGGACGGCCTGCCCGCGCCACGGCCATGTGACATGCCTGCACGAGCTTTCGGCTGGGGAACGACCACAATCTAATACCCCGGGAACCTCGCCGCCACTTGCGGCATTGTAGGGGGCGTGGCAGCCACCGGGCTGTTCGGCTTGAGGGCGTCCGGGCGCCTGCTCGTGCGCGCCGTGCCGTCACGTTTCTGCTAGCGCCGCGTAGCCCCGAGCCGAACCCCCTACCTGGCTTGTCCTGAGGACCATGACCTCGCCCTCTCAGACTCCCGCCGACCGCAAGCAGCCTGCCGGTAAGCCGCACGCGAAACAGGCCGCGGCCGACCAGCACCGTGCGGCGGCACGTGCCGCGCGGCTGGCCCGCGCGGCCGAGCCGGTGCGCGTCGCCCACAAGCACGACGCGCTCGTCCGGATCTCGCACTGGGGGCATGTCCCTCTGCTTGTCGGGCTCATCGTGACCGGGTTGGCGATCTACTGGGCCGCACCCGTGTTCCGGCACGCGAGTGCGCCCGGCAATCCGCGCGGGGATTACCTCATGGATATCGGGCGCTTTGCTGCCGGGGTGTTCGGCGGTGGCCCGAACCCGGGCAACTGGCTGTACGAGCGCATCTCGCTCGGGCCCGCCCAGCTCGCGAACGCGCTGCGGCTGCACTGGCTGTTGGCCTACTTGTACATGGCCTGCGGCTTGGTCTACGTGCTCGGCCTGGCACGCGGCGGCGGCTGGCGCGCGCTGCTGCCGCGTGCGACCGACCCGGCCGAGGCGGTGGCCATGATCCGCTTCTACCTGGGCGCACTGCCCGCCGCACTGGCGCGCAAGCCGTGGCCGCACCCGGTGATCGCCGGCAAGTACAACGCGCTGCAACGCGGGGCGTACTTCACCATGCCGCTGGTCGGGCTGCTCGTGGTGCTGTCCGGCTGGGCCATGCACCATCCGGCCACACTCGGGCCGTTGGAGCTGTTATTCGGTTCGTACGACATCGCACGCATCGTGCACTTCGCGTGCATGGCCGTGCTGGGCTCGTTCATGCTGCCGCACGTCATCCTGGTGGCCGCCGACGGGTTCGACACGTTCCGCAGCATGATCACGGGCTGGAGCACGCGCCTGAAGGGAGCGACGCATGAGTGATCCGAAGCCGGCCAAGCGCAGCAAGCCGCGCGGCCCCTCGCTCGCCGAGCGTGTGAACCGCGCACTGGCGCGCGTCGCGGAGCAACCCGAGCGCACGCATGAGGCGAAGCGCGGCACGCTCGAAGCGCACTCGCGCCGCAACTTCCTGCTGTTCGGCGCCGGCGCATTTGCGACGGCCACGACGGGCTGGTGGGTGCTACCGGACCGCACGAAGCGCACGTGGCTGCCCGCGGCGCACAACCAACTCGACACGCTGACGGCCCGCATCGGCCTGTCGCGCGAGCAGCGCGAGAAGACGCTCAACCGCGTGCTGACATTCGACGACGACGTGGCCGAAGCCCTCGCGTCCGGCAACCGGACCGTGCGCACGTACGACCAGCCCGACCCGCGCCCGCTGCGCAACAACTATCACGGCCGCACACCCGGGCCGGAGTACCTGGCGAACTGGCGGCTGAACCTCAGCGGGCTCGCGAATGGCGGCAGCGCGAGCCTATCGATCGACGAGCTCACTTCGCGGTTCGCGCACCACGACATGAACACGCGACTGGTCTGCGTCGAGGGCTGGAGCCACGTGGCCGCATGGGGCGGCTTCCGCTTCGCCGACCTGCTCGCCGCGTTCCCACCCGCGCCCGGCATGCGCTGGGCGGCCATGCGAAGTGCCGTCAATCTTGGCAGCTCGGGCGCGAGCGAGCCCTACTACGTGAGCCTGGACCTGCACACCGCCATGCATCCGCAGGCAATGCTCGCAACGCATCACGCCGGCGCACCGCTGAACCTCGCGCACGGCGCGCCATTGCGCTTGGTGGTGCCGATGAAGCTGGGACTCAAGAACATCAAGGCCATCACCGACATCGCCTACGTCGCGGAAGAACCGGCGGACTACTGGAACGAACGCGGGTACTCGAAGTTCGACGGGCTGTGACCGGGGCGCGGCACGTTTGCCCACTGTTCCGCTGGCGTTGGCGCGTACTACGGAGCGTGGTCGGCGGCCGAGCCCGCCGCTCCCCGCGCGACCACAAGAGTACTCCGAACTTCGCCCCTACACCCTTCTCGCCATCAGCAGCGCGTCTTCATCCGGGGCGTTGTAGTAGCCGCGGCGCAGGCCGTGCAAACGAAAGCCGTGCTTGCGGTAGAGCGCCTGTGCGGCTGCGTTCGAGGCGCGCACCTCGAGCAGGATGCGGCTCAGGCCGCGCGCTTTTGCGGTGGCGAACAACTCCGCGACCAGCGCCTGTGCGATGCCGGCGCGCTGGTGTGCGGGCACCGTGGCCAGGTTCTGCAACTCGCCATCGGGCAGGTCGAGCGAGGCGACGAGATAACCCGCCATCACACCCTGTCGTTCGGCGACCAGGCAGAGCGCACCGCGGTCGGCGAGCGCTTCGAGGAAGAAGCCCTGCGGCCACGGATCGCTGAACAACAAGCGCTCCAGATCGTCGACCGCGGGCAGGTCTGCGGGCCGCATCGCGCGCACCGTGGGCGGCGTCAGTCCCATGACCTTGTGACGCACCTTCTCCTCGGCCTGGGCAGGGCGCACATACGCCGGCTCCATCTCGTGCCCGGGCACGGGCAGCCCGGCACCCGGCCCTTCGCCGAGCGTCGCACATGCGGCGAGGTCGATCGCCGACAGACCATCGTGACGCAGCGTCATGAGCGTGCTGCCGACGTAAGCCGCTTCGAGCTTGGCCAGTTCGCGCCCGGCACCCGGCCCCACGAAGCGCACATGGTGATCCGGCAAGAGTGCGTGCACTTCGGCCACCGCCTCCAGCAGAATCTCGGGTGTGTCGACGCGCGGTGCGGCGATCAGCCGGATGCGGCCACGCGAGTCCACGCGATAGAAGCCCGCGTAGAGATCGCGCCGCCCGGCACCCACCAGCGGCACGATCAACGACTTCGCGTACGGGCGCCCGCCGGCCGCGTGCGCCAGCGCCGTGAGGCTGGACGCTCCCAACAAGCGCGCGCCCGAGACCAGCGCCAGTGCACTCGCCGTGGCCAGCCCGACACGCACGCCCGTGAACGAGCCTGGTCCGAGATCGCTGGCGATCCAACGCAACTCCTGCGCGCGCACACCTGCCTCCGCCAGCACGTGCGACACCATGCCCGACAGCTGCTGCGTATGGCCATGACCCACCGCGCGCGACAGCTCGGACTGAACCACACCGTCGCGACCGATCACCGCCACGCTGACATGCTCCGTGGCGGTCTCGAGCGCCAGTCCCGGGGCGTCGGCGCTCATGGACGCGCCTGGCATGCCGGGTTCCCGCCGCGCATGCTCGAACGCACCCCCGGCATCACCATGACTCCGGCAATGCGCGCCACGCCGACAGCAGTTCGAGTCCGCGACCCAGTGTCGCCTCGGCCGTGATGACGCGCTCCGGCTCGGGCGCACCCAGGTCCCCCGCGGCGATCGCAGCGGGCTCCAGCGTCACTTGCAGGGCCTCCGCGAGCCATGCGTTCGGGAGCCGCTCGCCCCACTCCACGAGCAGCGCACCGCGCTCGGCGTATTCTTCGAGCCCAAGGCTCTCGATGTCGCGCGTATGTTCGAGCCGGTACAGATCCAAGTGGAACACCGGCAGCGCTCCCGGGATCTCGTTGACCAACGTGAACGACGGACTGCGTACGCGCGAGCCCGGCGACAGCACGCGCACGAGCCCCGAGACGAAACGCGTCTTACCCGCGCCGAGCGGGCCCGACAACGTGACCACGTCGCCCGGGCGCAGGGCTCCGGCGAACGCGCCTCCGAGCCGTTCCGTGCCCTCGACCGAAGCACTGCGCTTCTGCAACGAGCCGCTCACGCCCTCGGGGCCTTGGGCGTCAGGGTGACGATCGGCAGCACCATCTCCTCCACCGACACGCCGCCATGCTGGAACGAACCCTTGAACTGCCGTTCGAACTCGTGGAAGCGAGTGGGGTACACGAAGTAGTAATCCTCGCGCGCGATGACGTAGTTCTTGTTCACGCCATCGTCGGGCAGCAGGTAGTCCATGGGCTTGCGCACGATGATCGCCTGCTTGGGATCGGTGTTCAGGTTCACGCCGTACTTGTAGCGCAGGTTGCTGGACGTGTCGCGGTTGCCGTGCACCAGCGCGGCGCGCTTGCCGAGCACCGCGCCATGGTCGGTGGTGATGACCGTGACGCAGTCCTGCTGCGACAACGCCTGCAGGATCTCGTACAGCGGCGAATGCGTGAACCACGCCTTGGTGACCGCGCGGAACGCCGCCTCGTCGGGCGCGAGTTCCTTCAGGATGTCACTCTCACTGCGGCCGTGCGCCAGGATGTCGATGAAGTTGAATACCATCGCGACCAGCGACAATCCCGAGAACGAGTTGATCTGCCGGCGCGTCGCCACCGCTTCGTCAGCGTCGTAGATCTTCAGGTACTTGAGCCCCTTGTCGAGCGTGACGCCCAGCCGGGCCAGCTGCAGCTCCAGGAACTGGCGCTCGAAGCGGTTGCGCGTGCGCTCGTCGCCGGTGGTCTCCTGCCACAGGTCCGGGTGCTGCTTCCACATCTGGGCCGGCAACAGACCCGAGAAGATGGCGTTGCGCGAGTAGGGCGTGGCCGTGGGCAGGATCGAGCAATAGTAGTCGCGGTGCACGTCGAACCAATCCTCGAGCAGCGGCTCGAGCGTGAACCACTGATCCAGGCGCATGCAGTCGATGACGATCAGGTTGACGCGCTTGCCCGCCTTCAGGTGCGGCACC
This sequence comes from bacterium, assembly GCA_031408715.1. Classification (GTDB taxonomy): domain Bacteria; phylum Eisenbacteria; class RBG-16-71-46; order RBG-16-71-46; family RBG-16-71-46; genus JAIOPA01. The sequence goes on along the minus strand of JANNWR010000219.1, from coordinate 363 downwards.
ACGGCATGCTCGATGACATCGGTCGACAGCAACGGGCGGTCGATCTTGGCTCGCTTGGCCGCACCCTGCACCCACGCGGGGTAATGTTCCTCGATGAAGCGCGCGAAGTCCGGATTCAGGCCGCGGCGAAAGTCGTTGTGCGCGGCCTGCAGGCCCGCCTCGGGCGCGCCGTCCAGGCCGACGTCCCAGCGCGCCACATCGACCGACAGGTCGACCCAGCCATTCCAATCCAGCCGGCGGACGTCCAACTGCTGCCAGCGCTGCATCTCGCCGACGTAGTCGCGGGCGCGCTGAGAGTCCTGCAACTTCTGCGAGTCGAACACGCGCTTGCACGCCAGGAACACCTGCGACGGGTTCACGGGC
>JANNWR010000218.1:0-49596 GCA_031408715.1 bacterium | reverse complement strand
GGCGGAAGTGTACACGATGAGCCGTCCGGACTTCTGATGCTCCTCGCCGAACCGGGCGATGATCTCGGTTCCGGACGACGCGATGTTCCCGATCCAGCCGCGTCCCGTGCGCTCGCACCAGCGCTCGAGCAACTCCTCCGGGAATCCGTTCGGGAACGTCGGGAACGCGCGCTCGAGCTGGATGCCCGCGAGCTCCCAGTGGCCGGTCGTGCTGTCCTTGCCCGCACTCTTCTCCGCGAGCCGTGCCCGCGCCCCGCGCGGACTGGCCAGCACGCCCACACCGGGAAGCGGCAGCAGACGCCCAAGCCCGAGCGACTCCATCACCGGCACGTGCAGCCGGCCCGCGAACTCGGCCACATGCAGCAGCGTGTTCGCACCCTTGTCGCCGTATTGACCGGCGTCCGGCAGTTCGCCGATACCGACGCCGTCGAGAACGATCAGGAACACACGCATGTCAGCTGGCCTCCGGCTCGCCGGCGTCCCGCTGCCGCAGGTAGTCCGTCACCGCCGGCGACCAGTCCGCCCGCTCGCCGATCAGCGTCGACACTCGTACCGGTTGGTCATGCCGCACGTACAGCCGGGTCACGCGTTTGCCGATCGTGCACAGGATCTCGTAGGGCAGCGTCTCGCTGCCGGCCGCGACCTCCTCGATGGGCAGACGCGCACCGCGCTGCTCACCGAACAACACGACTTCGTCGCCGACCGACACTCCCGGGACATCGGTGACGTCGACCATGGTCAGGTCCATCGTGACGCGCCCCATGATCGGAACGCGCCGGCCGCCGACCAGCATGTGTCCGCGGCTCGACAGCAACCACGAGTAGCCATGACCGTAGCCGACCGGGACCACGCCCATGCGCGTCGGCCGCTCGGTCGTGCACGTGCGCCCGTAACTCACGTTGGCCCCCGCCGGCAAGTCGCGCACCTGCACCAACCGGCTGCGCAGGCTCATCACCGGCTGGAGTGGCAACCGGGCTTCGTCGCGCGACGGATGCAGGCCGTAGGCGATCAGCCCGACGCGCACCCAGTCGAAGTGTGCCTCGGGCAGGTTCACCGTGCCCGCGCTGTTGGCGGCGTGCACGCGTGGCGGCTTGAGCCCGCGGGCCTCGAGTCGCGTGATCAACTCGGCGAAGCGGCGGGTCTGCTCGTGCGCGTACGACAGATCGGCGCCATCGGCATCCGGGAAGTGCGTGTACACGCTCGCCAGCCGCAGTCCCGGCAGCGCGTTCGCCTCGGCGATGAACTCCTCGGCCTCGTGCAGGTGCACACCGGTGCGGCCCATGCCGGTGTCGATCTCGATGTGGAAGCGCACCGGATGGTTCCGGTGCGTGGCCTCGTCCGACAGCGCGCGGCAGAAATCGAGGTCACACACCGTGGCATCGATGCCGTGCTCCACCGCCTCGGGGATCTCACCCGGCAGGAGCGGCGACATCGCCATGATCGGCAGCTTGCTGCCCGAGCGGCGCAACTGCATGCCCTCGAGCAACGTCGCCACGCCCAACTGGCTGACGCCCTCGCGCTCGGCGGCCGCCGCCATATCGGCAGCGCCATGACCGTAGGCGTCGGCTTTCGCCACCAACAACACTTCGCGCTCCGGGCCCGCATGCCGGCGGATCGCCTGCAGGTTGGCGGCGAAACGGTCGAGATCGACCTCGACCCATGTGGACACGGGCATCGGCAGGGCGGCGACTCCGGCGTCTGGGTTAGACTGCACGGCCACGGGGCGAACCCCGTGACGGCCCGACCGGTGCGGCACCACGTCGATGCCTGCCCCTGCGGACCGCGTACTTTATAGCTTTCGGTTCACGTACCGCCAACCGCGCCCGGCACCGGCTCCCGCTGGGCCGTGCCGCGTCGCGGCGTGGCGGCCCGATGGGGCCCATGCTCAGCCCCCAAGGCAGTCCGTGTCCGCACCCAGGCGGTGTCCTCAACATGTCGTCCCCGATCCTCGAAGCGCACCTGCGACCCGATGCTCCCGACCTGCTCGACCTGCCGTGGGCCGTGCCGCTCGAGCAGTGGCGCGAGCATTGCCCGCGGCTGCTCGACCTGGAGCGCGGCGTGTCGCGGCACGAGGTGCAGTTCGTGGGCTACGGCGCGCGGGCGTGGGCGATCAAGCGCACGTCGGTGCATGGCGCCCAGAAGGAGTACGGCACGCTTGCTGACGCCGAGTCGCGGCGGCTGCCGAGTGTGCGTCCCGCGGGCTGGCTCGTGGTGCGGGAGCCGGGTGATGCCCGCGCCGGCATGCTGGTGACCGAGTTCCTGGAAGGTTCGCTGCCGTACCGCACGCTGTTCCGTGCGCGCGGACTCGAACGCTACCGCGACCGGCTGCTCGATGCCATGGCTGGACTGTTCGTGCGCCTGCATCTGGCCGGGCTCTACTGGGGGGACTGTTCGTTGTCGAACACGTTGTTCCGGCGCGACGCCGGCGAGCTGTCGGCGTACCTGGTCGATGCCGAGACCAGCGAACTGCACGACGTCCTGTCGCTGGGTCAACGCGAGCAGGACCTGTTGATCCTCGAAGAGAATGTCGCCGGCGAGATGGCCGACCTGATGGCGAGCGGTGAGCCACCGCATCCGCTGGACCCGTGGAACACCGGCCGCATGATCCGCGAGCGCTACGCCAGCCTGTGGCATGAAGTGACGCGCGAGGAAGTCATCGCGGCCGGAGAAGAATGGCGTGTGCAGGAACGCATCCGCGCATTGAACGTGCTCGGCTTCTCGGTGGGTGAGGTCGAGTTGCGCGCGGATCCCGGCGGCTCGCGGCTTCGCCTGCGCACGATCGTCACCGACGGCGACTACCACCGGCACCAGTTGCACACGCTCAGCGGACTGTCGGTCGAGGAGCACCAGGCCAAGCAGATGCTCAACGAGGTGCATGAGCTCCGTGCCGAACTCGCACGTGCGGCGAACCGCAGCATCACGCTGTCGGCCGCGGCGTACCGCTGGCAGCGCGAGCGCTTCGAGCCGTCGATCGCCAAGCTCGCCACCCTTGCTGCAGACGATGATGCGGGCACGGACGCCGCGCTCGCCGAACGCTACTGTCAGGTGCTCGAGCACAAGTGGTTCCTGTCGGAACGCGAGAAGCGCGATGTGGGCCTGTCGCACGCGATCGACGACTACCTGCGGGTCATGCGCGAAGCGGCGAGACCGGCATGAACCTGGGCACGCTCAACGTGCAGGACCTGGTGTTCGCCGCCGCCGCTGGCATCGCGATCGCCGCGGCATGCGGGCTGCGCGCGTTCCTGCCACTGCTGGCGTTGGGAATCGGGGTGCACTTCGAGTGGCTGCAGGTCGCCCCGGGGGCCGCGTGGATCGGCAGCACGCCGGCGTTGATCACGCTGGCGTGGGCCACGCTGATCGAACTGGTCGCCGACAAGGTGCCCGCTCTCGATCACGCGCTCGACTTGGTCGCCACGGGCCTGCGCCCGCTCGCCGCAGCCGTCGCGGCGTGGTGCACGTTCGTGGGCGTGCACCCGGCCATCGCCGTCGCCGCTGCACTGATCATGGGCACCGGTGCGATGGGAGTGCACGTGGCCAAGGCGAAGGTGCGCCTCGGCAGCAGCATGCTGACGTTCGGCAGCGCGAATCCCGTGCTGTCGTTCTTCGAGGACGCAATCGCGATCGGGCTGTCCGCCTTGGCGGTGCTCGCCCCATTGGCCGCGCTCGCGGGAGTCGGACTGCTGACCTGGGCGCTGTTTCGCGCATTCCGGCCTCCAGCGCGGAGCTGAAGCCCTCCACTCGTGTGGCGCGATTCCCCGCATCCCCCGGACTTGCTGCGGCACCCCTCGTGCACGGTTCCGCTAGCGACTGCCGGACTGTCCGCTGAGGAGTGTTCGGACGCCTGGAAGGCGCAAGACTTCATCAAGTTGTCCAGTCCGGACCCTATCGGCTTTGTATTTTGCGCCAACTTCAACAACCACTACGCCTTGAGGGTGACAGCTGGGTGCCAGTGTGTCAGTCTCTACTCATGAGTCGTCCCGCCGTTTCGACAGCGGACTCACTACCTGCGCCCCGCTGCGGAGCCCGAGGAGTCCCCACCATGTCCGCCACGTCGCAGAGCCCGAGCACTCCGAGTCTCGAACCCACGAGCGTCCCCGTTCACCCGGCCTTCGACCGTCCCCAGCCGACCGGGCTCGAGGCCATCTTCCGGCCGCGCTCGGTCGCGGTTGTCGGTGCTTCGCGTCGTCCGGGTTCGATCGGTGCCGCCATCTTCAAGAACCTGCTCGCGCACGGCTTCGAAGGTCCCGTCTATCCGGTCAATCCCGCAGCACCGGTCGTGCAGTCGGTGATGGCATGGCCGACCATCGGCTCGATCCCCGGAGAAGTCGACCTCGCCATCCTCGCCGTCCCGGCCAAGCAGGTACTGGCCGCCGTCGAAGCATGCGGCCAGAAGGGCGTGAAGGGCGTCGTCATCATCACGGCGGGCTTCAAGGAGACCGGACCCGAGGGGGCCGCGCACGAGATCCTGGTGCGTGACACCGCGCGCCGGTATGGCATGCGAGTGGTGGGACCCAACTGCCTCGGCGTGCTCAACACCGAGGCCGGCGTGCATCTCGATGCCACGTTCGCGCCGGCGTGGCCGCCGGCGGGCCCGATCGCGTTCTCCTCGCAGAGCGGCGCGCTCGGACTCGCCATCCTCGAACTCGCGACCGCGCTCAACCTCGGCATCTCGCAGTTCGTGAGCGTCGGCAACAAGGCCGACGTCTCGGGCAACGACCTGCTGGAGTTCTGGGAGAAGGACCCCAGCACGCGCGTCATCCTGCTGTACCTCGAGTCGTTCGGTAATCCGCGACGGTTCACGCAGATCGCGCGCCGGGTCGGGCGCACGAAACCGGTCATCGCGGTCAAGAGCGGCCGGACGCGCTCGGGCGCGCGCGCGGCCTCCAGCCACACCGGCTCGCTCGCCGGCGCCGACAACGCGGTGGATGCGCTGTGCCATCAGTCGGGCGTCATCCGCACCGACACCATCGAGGAGATGTTCGACGTCGCGATGGTACTGGCCAACCAGCCGCTGCCGCGTGGCAATCGCATCGGCATCATCACCAACGCCGGCGGCCCGGCCATCATGGCGAGCGATGCCTGCGAGAGCCATGGCCTGGAACTGCCCTCACTCAGCGATGCCACGCTCGCCGAACTGCGATCCTACCTGCCGAGCGAGGCCAGCGTGAGGAATCCGGTGGACATGATCGCCTCGGCGACACCCGAGTCGTTCGAACGCACCGTGCGCCTGGTCATGACCGACCCCAATATCGATTCGGTACTCGCCATCTACGTGCCGCCGATCGTGACCACGCCGCTCGAGGTGGCGACCGCGATCGTGAACGGCTCCCAGGCCGCGTGCCGCGAACTCGTCGCCCGCGGTGAAGCTCCGAAGCCGATCCTGTCGTGCTTCATGGGTGCGCACGGCGTGCCGGCGGGACTGCGTTCGCTCCAGGAGGGCCACGTGCCCTCCTATCCGTTCCCCGAGTCGGCGGCGATCGCGCTGGCGCGCGCCGTGCGCTACGCCCGCTGGCGCCAGGCACCCGAAGGAGTGGAAGTCCGTTACGACGATGTCGATGTGCACGCGGCCCGCACCATCGTGAGCAGCGCTCGCGGTCGCGCGAAGCCGGGCGAGAACGTCTGGCTCACGCCCGATGAGACGCGTGCGTTGCTCGTGTCCGCCGGACTGCCCGTCGTGCCGACCGCGATCGCTCGCAGCGCCGATGACGCCGCGGCCGCGGCCGCGAAGCTCGGCTTCCCGGTCGCGGTGAAGCTGGCCTCGGGCACACTCACGCACAAGACCGAAGTCGGCGGCGTCGTGCTCGACCTGGAGGACGCAGCGGCGGTGCGGCAGGCGTTCGGCGACATCGCGCAGCGCCTCGACGACAAGGGCCTGCGCGGGCACATGGACGGGGTCACGATCCAGCCCATGGTGAGCGACGGCGTGGAGGCCATCGTCGGCATGACGCACGATCCGGCGTTCGGCCCGGTGCTCATGTTCGGGCTCGGCGGTGTGTATGTCGAGCTTCTGCGCGACGTCACGTTCCGCGTCACGCCGGTCACCGACCGTGACGTGTCCGAGATGGTGCGCGCGGTCCGAGGCTCCAAGCTGCTCGAGGGTTGGCGCGGGGCGCCGGCCGCCGACACCGCCGCGCTCGAAGACTGTATCCGGCGGCTCTCGCAGTTGGTGGGCGAAGTGCCCGAGATCGCGGAACTCGACCTGAATCCCCTGAAAGTGCTGCCCGCCGGACGCGGGTGCATGGTGGTGGATGCTCGAGTGGCGGTGCGTGCATGAGCGAACCCGCCCTGCCCGGCAGCGCGCCGCCTGCCTCCGCTCCGATTCGCGAGGGCGCAGGACTGGGCCCGTTGCAGGATGTGCTCCCCCGCCTCATCGAGGCGCTGTCCGACGCCGTGGTCGTCCTCGACCGCCGCGGATATGTGGTGGCCGCCAACCAGCGCTTCTCGGCGGCGTTCGGTGCCGCGGGAGCGGCGGTCCCGGGCCGGCCATGCCCACGCGTGGGCAACTGCATGCCCGGAGATGCCCGGGACGCCGACACGCCGTGCGTGGCATGCGAGATCGCGCACAGCCGGCAGCCGCGCCGCGTGCTGCAGATCCTGCCCGACTCCACCGGCCAGCGGCGGCGCTGGGAGGCGACACTCAATCCGGTGCTCGATGATCTGGGTGCGGTCAGCCTGGTCGTGGAAGTGTGGCGCGACATCACCGACCGCTCGCAGCTCGAAGCGCAGCTCGCGCACAGCGAGCGGCTGGCGTCGCTCGGCTTGCTCGCGGCGGGTGTGGCGCACGAACTCAACAACCCGCTGGCCTCGGTGCTCGCTGGCGTCGAGAGCCTGCAGCGGCTGGTCGACCGCGTCACACTGCCGGCCGACGAAGGCGAAGAAGCGCGTGAAGTACTCCGCTTGTTGGAGCAGGAAACGCGGCGTTGCTCCGAGACCACCGACAAGCTGCTGTTGCTCGGCCAGCAGCATTCGTCGCGTCCGGTGTGGATCGACCTGAATGGCGCCTCACTCGACACGCTGGCGCTGCTTCGCTTCGCCACGCGCAAGCAGGGCATCGTCGTGCACACGCAGCTCACCGACGGCCTGCCGCCGGTCTGGGGCCGCGAAGGGGCGTTGCGCGGCACGCTCATGAACCTGTGCCTGAATGCCGTGCAGGCCATGCCCGCCGGTGGCAACATGGTGCTGCGCACTCGCGCCAGCGCCGAGCATGTGACTTACGAAGTCGAGGACGACGGCCCCGGCATCTCGCTCGAGCACTTGGCACGCATCTGGGACCCGTTCTTCACCACCAAGCCGGTGGGCCAGGGCACCGGCCTCGGGCTCTCGATCACCCAGCGCATCGTCACCGATCATGGTGGCAAGATCCGGGTGGCGAGCACCCCCGGTCGCGGGGCATGCTTCACGGTCACGCTCCCATTGCGGAGCGGTGGAGGCGATATTGGCTGAACGTTCCATCCTGTTCGTCGACGACGAAGCTTCGTTCCGCACACTCACCAGCCGCGAGCTGGCTCGCGCGGGCTATCGCGTCGAGCAGGCCGGCAACCTGACCGAAGCCCGCCGCGCCCTCGGCCGCCAGGGCTTCGACCTCGTGCTTCTCGACGTGCGCATGCCCGACGGCTCCGGGCTCGACATGCTGCCCGAGATCCGTGAGCTGTGGCCGGCGACCGAGGTCGTCATGCTGACCGCGTACGGCACGGTGGAAGAGGCCATTCGCGCCATGAAACAGGGTGCGCACGACTTCCTCACCAAGCCGTGCCGGCTATCCGAACTCGAAGCCGTGCTCGCCAAGGCGCTGGAGAAGCAGGCCCTGCAGCGCAGCCACGACGCATTGTCGCGCGACGTGCAACGCATGTCCCCGAGTACCGCGATCATCGGCGAGACCTCCGCGATGCGCGAGATGTTCGACCTCCTGGAGCGCGTCGCGCCCACCGACACCACCGTGCTGATCCGCGGCGAGAGCGGCGTCGGCAAGGAAGTCGTCGCCCGCGAGGTGCATCGCCTGTCGCTGCGCGCCCGCCAACCCTTCATCGTGGTGGATTGCGCCTCGCTGCACGAACATCTGCTGCAGAGCGAACTGTTCGGCCATGAGAAGGGCGCGTACACCGGCGCGATCTCATTGAAGCGCGGCCTGTTCGAGGTCGCCCACGGCGGTACCATCTTCCTGGACGAGATCGGTGAACTCACGCCTGCGCTTCAGGTCCGTCTGCTGCGCGTGCTCCAGGATCACACGTTCCGCCGGCTCGGCGGCAATGCCGACATCACGGTGGACGTCCGCGTCATCGCGGCCACGAACCGTTCGCTCGAATCGATGATCAAGGAGAAGTCGTTCCGCGAGGACCTGTTCTTCCGGTTGTCGGTCGTCCCGCTGGTCATCCCGCCGTTGCGCCAGCGTCGTGAGGACGTCGCCAAACTGGTCGAGCACTTCGTGCGCTCATCGAGCGTGGCCCCCAAGCGCGGCACACGCGTATCGAACGAAGCCATGGACGTGCTGCTGCGCTACGCCTGGCCCGGCAACGTGCGCGAGCTCGAGAACGTCATCGAACGCGCACTCATCCTGTGCGACGACGGCGTCGTGCGTCCCGAGCACATGCCGATGGGCGTGCGCATGGCGCAGGCGTTCGAGCCGGAACCCGGCGAGGGCGAATGGCCGAGCCTCGAAGAGGTCGAACTGCGCTACATCCGGCGCGTGCTCGAACATTCCAGAGGTCACCGCCAGAATGCCGCGCGCGTGCTGGGGATCAGCGAACGCAACCTGTACCGCAAGCTCAAGGAACTCGAACCCCGCGACCCGGCGGAGCGCGAGAGCGGCAGCGCGACCGTCGAGGAGTAGCGTTCCCAGGCGAGCTGCTGCGCAGACGCTCAGCCGGGTCTGGGGCCGGCCCGCCCCCTGGGGTCACAAGCACGGTTCCCTGCCAGAGGGTCAGTGCACTGTCAGGGTGTCAGCGGCCGGGGCCGAGAGTGGCACCATCGCCGCCCGTGTTCCGCGTGGTGCCGCCCGCGGAATCCTCATGATCCCGGCAATTTCTGCCCTTCCCGGTGCGCTCGAGGGCTGCGGCCTGCGTCTTGCTCTACCTATCCAGCGAGCGGCAACCGATCCCTGCGAGCTGGGGCGGCCGGACCGAGACCTCGGTCAATCGGCCGCGGCGGTTGCCGCGAAAATAGAAGCGAGGTCGATTGGACCTCGTGACGATAGGCGCGGCGCTCATGTGCACGCCCAGAGGTCGACGACCCAACCGTCTCTTCTGAGCGGGGAGGATGGACCGTGACGCCGCGCCACCTTTGTTCCCCGGGAGGTCGCTGAAAGTTCCCGTGGCACCTGCGAGCCGTCGTCCAGCAGCCGGAAGTCCGTCGGCTTCGAACGCCTCGGACCGCGCGCGACGACGACGCGTCGCCGCCGAACGCGCAGGTCGCGAGGCCCGGATTCTCGTGTGTGAGCGCAGTGCGAAGGGACCCCTGCGGAAGCTCCTTCGTCAGCTCCACCTCCCGACCGTGGTCTGCCATGATCTCGAAGAGGCCTTGCGCCAGATCGCGAAACAGCCGGTCGAGGTCGCGGTCGTGGCCATGGAACAAGATGAAGAGTGCCTCGGGTTGCTGCAGTTGTTGCGCCGTGCGCTGCAGAAGACGCCGATCGTGCTGGTGCTCGAAGACCCCACCCCTGCGGCGCGGCTGGCGACCCTGACGGTGCGGCCTTTCTACGTCGCAGTGCCGCCGGTCGGCGCGGAGGAGATGGCCGCCGTGCTGCGGGACGCCCTGGCCGCGAGCCGCAGGAAGAAGTAACCGCCATCCGCCGTGGCAGCCGGGCGCACATGCACGCTCGCGCGAAGTCCTCTAGTCTCACGCCCCATGACCGACGCCGAACGCGATGCCTTCGCCAAGCTCGTCGCCGTCTGCCGCCGCCTGCGCGGCCCGGACGGCTGCCCGTGGGACCAGAAGCAGACACTCGAGAGCATGACGCCCTACCTCGCCGAGGAGGCCGCCGAGGCGGTCGAGGCGATCGGCAATCGCGACGCCGACCATTCGGCCGAAGAACTCGGCGACCTCGCGTTCTTGGTAATTTTCTGCCTCGAACTCTCGCACGAGCGCTGGGGCATCGGGCTGGCGGACGCGTTCGACCGCGCCGCCGACAAACTGATCCGCCGCCACCCTCACGTCTACGGAGACGCCAAGGTGAAGGACGGCGAGGATGCCTACCGGCAGTGGCAGGAGATCAAGAAGGCCGAGAAGAAGGATGCCTCGCCGGCCGACTCGCTGCTGGGCGATCAGCCCAAGGGGCTGGCTGCGCTGGTCGCGGCCTACCGGCTTCAGGAAAAGGCGGCAGCCGTGGGCTTCGACTGGCCGACCCCCGATGGCTCGCTGCGCAAGGTGCGCGAGGAGACCGAGGAAGTGGCGCAGGAGATCGATCGGGCCACTCCGGGCGAGCTCGCCAGCCCGGCATTGGCTCGCGAGCTCGGCGACCTGCTGTTCGCGGTCGTCAACCTGTCGCGCAAGTTGGGGATCGATCCCGAACGCGAACTGCGCGGAACCATGTCGCGCTTCCGGGAGCGCTTCGTGTATATCGAGCAACGTCTCGCGGAGCGTGGCCGCACTCCGGTGCAGTCGAATCTCGAGGAGATGGACGCGCTCTGGGACGAAGCCAAGCTGCTGCTGCACCGTGCGGCCGCGGATGACGGGCCCGCGACACCGGCCTGAGCGCGCGGCAATGGATCACCGGGAGGAGAACTCAGGCATGAGCGACATGACGAGCGACCGCGGCCGCGAAGCCGCGCTATTTCTACAGTTGGTGCTGGGGCTCCAGCAGGCGGCCATGATGGCACTGGGCAAGCTCATGAACCCGGTCACCAACAAGATCGAACGCAATCTGGAAGCCGCGCGCAATACAATAGACACGATCGCGGCGATCGAGGCCCGCACGCACGGCCAGCTCGAATCCGACGAGCAGCGCGTGCTCACGCAGGTGCTGACCGACCTGCGCCTGAACTACCTCGACGAGGTGAAGAAGGGCTGACGTGCGGCGCGGCGCACACGGTGCCGCACGCCAGCGTCCTCCCCCAGCGACCATGACCGCTCCGCACCGTTGGCTCGGACTCTCGCCTCGCCTGCTGCTGTTCTGTGCCGGCCTTGCCGGCTGTGCCGCGCTGCTGTTCGTGCGTGGCTGGTATGCAGGCGACATGAAGTTCCGTTTTCTGGCCTGGAATCTCATACTCGCGCTGGTGCCGGCGATCGCGGCCGCGGCGATGAACCGGGCGGATCATCGAGGGCACGTCGCCCCTGCGATCGCCTGGGCAGCCATGTGGTTGGTGTTCCTGCCCAACGCGCCCTACCTGATCACCGATCTCGTGCACCTGCACCCGCGCCCGCCGGTCCCTTACTGGTACGACATCGGAGTGTTCGCAGCGTTCGCAGGTGCCGGCGTGCTGGCGGCATTCTCGTCGTTCGCAGACGTTCAACGCGTCGTGCACCGGCGCTGGAACCGCACCGCCGCATGGACCGTGGTGGCGATCGCGGCGTTCGCCGCCGGCTTTGGCGTCGAGCTCGGGCGCATGGAGCGCTGGAACAGCTGGGACCTGCTGACGCAGCCGGACGACCTCCTGCGCGTCATCGCCAGCCGGTTGATCGCGCCGTGGTCGCACCCGCGCGCGCTCGCGGTTGCGGCGCTTTATGGCTCGCTCATCCTGTTCGGGTACATCGCCGTGCGAGTGCTGATGGCTCCGCGACCGCACGACGACCCCTCGGCCTGAGCGAGGCGCGGCGACCAGCCGGCCGCCGCTGATCGCAGGCCGCAGGGACTCGACGGCGTGATCTCAGCCGGATCGCACCCGACGACGCTCGGAGTGGTCGTCCGAGCAGCCCGGCACCACTCGAGCCGCGGCCCCGGTGCCCACGATTGAACCCTCGCGGTGGCGGCCGTGGGCAAGGTATCCTCACAGGCATAGCATCCCAGCCATTCACCCCGAGTTGGAAGGAGGCCCTCCCCGATGGGCCAGCAGTCCCCGATCCGGACGGCACCCCGTGCCCTCCCGGCTGCCGCCGCGCTTCTCGCCTTACTGCTGCTCGCACCGACGACGGCCTCCGCCGCTATCTTCATCAACGAGGTGTTTCCGAACCCGGTCGGTGTTGAGACCGCTTTCGATGAGAAGGTCGAGATCTACAACTCGGGTCCCAACGCCGTCGACGTGACCGGCTGGGCCATCGACGACGCCGTCACCATCTCGACCGCGGCCGTGCGCGCGCGGCTGCCCGAGGACTTCGACGTCAGCTGTTCGACCAACCCGATCATCCAACCGGGCGAGTTCCGTGTCGTTCACATGCAGGGCACCAGTGCGGTGCTCAACAACGGCGGCGATGACGTCTATCTGGTCTCGAACCGGGTGCTGCCCGCGGTCGTCGTCCAGCTCGTCACCTACCCGACCGGAGTCACCGAAGGTTCGGGTTGGGCGTGCCTGCCGAACGGCACCACGTCGTTCGCGGTTCGTGCGCTGACGCTGTGCGCCAGCAACGGCGGTCCGGTCGGTGACGTCACGCCGCCGGCCACGGTGAGCGACCTGCTCGCTGCCCCGGGCCAGTTCCCGGGTGAGATCCGCCTGACCTGGACCGCACCGGGGGATGACGGCAGCACGGGCACCGCCACCAACTACATCATGCGCGTCTCGCACACCGCGATCGTCACGCCGGGCGACTTCGCCGCGGCCTTGCCCGTGGAACACTGGATCGATGAGCCGGTTCCGCACGTGGCCGCAACGCCCGAGACGTTGTTCGTGTTCGGGCTGGCACCCGATTCGACGTGGCACTTCGCGCTGCAGACGCAGGACGAGGTCCCGAACAACAGCGGCATCTCGAACGACGCCAGTTCGGTGCCGTTCGCGGGTGCGCTGCCGAATCCGAACCTCGGCTTCACGCCCTACTACGGCAACCTGCACTCGCACTCGAGCTATTCCGACGGCGTGCAGACTCCGGCCGCGGCCTACGCGTTCGCCCGGCTGACCGCGCCGACACCGCTCGACTTCCTCGCGGTCACGGACCACAACCACGTCAGCGCCGGCATGCAGCTCTCGAACTACGCGCTCGGTGCCGCAGAGGCCGCCTCGGCCAACAGCGATGGCAACTTCGTCGCGATCTGGGGCCAGGAGTGGGGCGTCATCTCGACCGGTGGGCACGCCAACGTGTTCGAGGCCCCGGTGCTGTTCGGATGGGACCCGGGCCAGTTCAACGTGTTCGTGGCCCAGACCGACTACACCGGGCTCTACACCGCACTGCGCGCCAACCCGCCGGTGGGTTACGCCCCGGTAGTCGAGTTCTGCCACCCGGCCGGCAGTGACTTCAACAACTACGCCCTCACCGCCGACGCCAAGGCGGTCGTGAGCCTGATGGCCATGGTGTCCGGACCGGCGTTCTCGACGTCGACCACCGAGTCCGACGTGGGCAGCAGCACGGGCAACGAGATCCTGTTCAATGACGCCCTGCGCAAGGGCTTCCGGGTCTCCCCGACCGCGGACCAGGACAACCACAACGCCACTTGGGGTGCTTCGACCGAAGGGCGCACCGCGGCGCTCACCTCGGGCAAGACCAAGAGCCAGATCATGGGCGCACTGGCCGCGGGCCGTTGCTACGCCACGCAGGACCACAACGTCGTGGTGCAGTTCGCCGCCGACGGCCGCCCCATGGGCTCGGCGTGGACGAGCGGTGCCGGCATCCAGATCGCCGCGAAGATCACCGATCCCGATGTCGCCGACGCGGTCGTCGGCATCGACGTCATGCGCGGCATCACCACCGTGTCGAACGCGGTGGTGGTCGCGAGCAGTGTCGGGAACTCCGAACTGGTGTGGCGCGAACGCCAGACGTTCGCGACGGGCACGGAGGCGCACTATTACCTGCGCATCCGCATGGCGGACAACCAGACGGTGTGGACCGGACCGGTGTACGTCACCTACGACCCGGCCGCTGTGACCGGCGTCGATGACGGCGTCCGCCCCGAAGCTTCATTCGCGATCCAGGCGCGTCCGAACCCGATGGTCAGCCGGGTGACGGCGTCATTCACGCTGTCGCATGCCGCCGATCGCGCCGACCTCGCGGTATATGACGCTTCGGGCCGGCGCGTGACGACGCTGTTGAACGGTCCGCTCACCGCGGGCAACCACAGCATCGACTGGACCGGCCAGGATGACTACGGCCGCAACATGGCCGCGGGCATCTACTTCCTCAAGCTGAACGCCGGCCAGCGCCAGGCCGTGCAGAAGGTGCTGCTGCTCAAGTAGCACTTTCAACCTCACGGCACGGCCGGTCGTCGCACGTGCGATGGCCGGCCGTGCGTGTGAGTGGCGCGCCTCTGCGTCCAGTCGGCGCGGCCGTGCTCCGAGGACGTTGCTCGTCCCCGCCTGCTGCGGCTCGTCACTCTCGTGCTGCCTGCGCGGCCGCCGACGTTGGATAGTCGCGCTCGACCGGTTCAACTCCGACCTCGAGGAGCGCACGATGCGTCCACTGACACTCCAGCACGCCGGCACGCCCGAGGCGGGTGCGGCGAACTCCCGCTCACTCCCTCGGATCCGCTTCCCCCTCGCTGCGGGCCTGATCACAAGCCTGATCCCAAGCCTCCTCACTGCCGGCACCGTGCGAGCCCAGACGTTCACGCCAGTGAGCTCGGCGGCCATCGGCGCGCATGTGTCGTTCTCCACGGGTGCGACGTGGGTCGACTACGACGATGATGGCGACCTCGACCTGTACGTGGTTACCGGTTTTGCCGCCAACAATGCCAACGTGCTGTACCGGAACGACGCGGGCACGTTCGTACGCGTCGCGAACGTGGCGATCGTGCTCGACAACGCGGACACGGCTTGCAGCACATGGGCGGACTACGACAACGACGGCCACATCGACTGTTTCATCTCCAACCTCGTGAGCAACGGCGGCATGCTGTTCCAGGGGCAGGGCGGTGGTGTGCTCACGCTGGACAACACCGCTGGGCTCACGTCCGCCGCGCTCAAGGGCACGGGCTGCGCGTGGGGCGACTACGACAACGATGGCGACGTGGACCTGGTCGTCGCCGCGCTCATCGGCCAGGGCGGGATCGTCACGCCCAACCGGTTGTTCCACAACAGCGGCGACGGCACGTTCACCGAACTCTCCGGCGTCGACCCGGTCCTGACCGCCGACTCGCATCATCATCCGACCTGGTCGGACTATGACGGCGATGGCGACCTCGACCTGTTCTTCGCCTCGGGGGCCGTGGGCGCGACCAAGCTCGACCGCATGTACAGGAACCAGCTCACCGAGACCGGCATCGCCACGTTCACGCCCATCACCACCGGCATCATCGCCACCGACCCACGCGACTCCCAGACCCTCACCTGGGTGGACTACGACAACGACGGCGACCTCGACCTCTACGCCATCAACTACACCAGCGTACCGAACCAGCTCTACCGCAACGACGGCGGCACGTTCACGAAGCTCACCACCGCCGGCCCGATCTCCACCGAGTTGGGCTCGAACCACGGTGCGGTGTGGGGTGACTTCGACAACGACAGCGATCAGGACGTGTTCGTGGTGCGTGACCTGAACGGCTTCGATCGCTACTACCGGAACGAGGGGAATGGCACGTTCGTGCGCATCTCCACCGGCGCGCTGGTGACCCAGCCGTTCTCGGGCTACGGCGCCACGGCGGGCGACTATGACCAGGACGGCGACCTCGACCTGTTCGTGCCCACGGCACGCAGTGAGAGTGCCAGCCTGCTGTTCCGGAACGACCTCGCCGCCGGGAACCACTGGCTGCGCGTGGTCTGCCGCGGCACCACGGCGAACCGCTCGGCGATCGGCGCCAAGGTCCGCGTGCACGCGGTGATCGGCGGCGTGGGCCGCTGGCAGCTGCGCGAGATCCTGGCCGCGACGAGCTACGGCGGCCCGAGTGCACTCGAAGCGCACTTCGGACTCGGCGACGCCGCCGTCGCCGACAGTGTGCTCATCGAGTGGCCGGGCGGCGGCAGCGAACGGATCACGAACATCGCCGCCGACCAGCGGCTCACGCTCATCCAGGGGCAGGTCACGCTGGATGTCCCCACCCTTCCGCCATCCGCAGGCCTCGAGCTCGTGCTGTCCCCGAATCCCACGCGCGCGGGCTCCACCGCCGAGTTCCGCCTCGCGGAGAGCGGCCGTGTGACGCTCGAGGTGTTCGACGCAGCCGGCCGCGCGATGCGTTCGCACCGCAGTGCGTGGCTGCCCGCGGGCGTGCACCGCTGGCCGGTCGAGACGGGCGACAGGTCGGAGCACGGACTCTACTGGGTCCGGCTGCGCGCGGGCACACAGACCGTGAGCCGGCGGCTCGTCCAGATCCGGTGAGTCCCGGCAGGAGTTCACGCACGGCCACGCTGGGAGGCTCGCGCACCCGCGTTGGTCGGGGGGCCCGTGCCTCGATCGGGCTCCACCCGTAGACTCGGTCGCCCATGGACCACGCCCCTCTTTTGCTCAGCGAACATCCGCCGCAGCACCCACCGCGCTGGGGCCGCATACGGATCGCACTCGGGGTACTGGGCCTGGCGCTCGGCCTTGGCGTGCTCGAAGCGATGCAGGGGCGGGTGCGCTACCGGGCTGTGCCCTGGGAGCTGTTCTGGCCCGAGGCCATGATCCGCACGCTGCCGAGCTGGATCATGCTCGCGGCACTCCTGCCGGTGGTGGTCTGGTTGTCCGAGCGTGTGCGCATCGCCCGCACGACCTGGCCCGTGGCGCTGCCGGTGCATGTCGCCGCCGGCGTGGCGTTCGTGTTCGTGCACATCGGAACGAGCGCCGTCCTCGGCACGCTCATCCGGCACTCCGCCGAACATACGGTCGAGCAGGCGTTCCGGTCGATGTTCGCGGGCTATGCCGTGATGGGATTCCTCACTTACGCGTGCCTCGTCGCCGCACACCACGCGTTTCGCGCACAGGCCGAGTCCTACGCACGCGAGGCCGCCAGCCGCGAACTGCAGTCCAGCCTGACACGAGCGCAACTTCAGGCATTGCGTTCCCAACTCGACCCGCACTTCCTGTTCAACGCCTTGAACTCGATCTCGGTCATCGCGCTCACGGGCGAGCGTGAAACCGTGGTACGGCTCATCGCCGGACTGGGCGACGTGCTCCGCATGTCGCTCGACGGCGGCGGTGCCCAGGAGGTCCCGCTCGGGGCTGAACTCGAACTGCTCGGGCGCTACCTCGAACTCGAGCACGTGCGCTTCGGCGACCGGCTCACCGTGGAGCGCGACATCGAACCGGGCCTGCACGACGCGCTCGTGCCGAGCCTGCTGCTGCAGCCGATCGTCGAGAACGCCATCCGGCATGGCATCGCCCCGCAACGCGGCCCCGGCCTCGTGCGGGTGCACGTCCGCAGGCTCGGAGTTCAGCTGCGGATCGAGGTGCGCGACAGTGGCGCGGGCTGGAGCGCCGGCGAGAGGCGGGCGGGCATCGGACTCGCGAACACCCGCGCGCGGCTCGCCCAACTCTATGGCGCCGATCAGTCCATGGAGCTCGGCAGCGCCCCGGAGGGCGGAGCGCGCGTGACGCTCACGATCCCGTTTCACACGGCCCCGGCCGAGCCCACGGGTGCCATGGACCCTTCGCGCGAGCGGGCCGGGACATGATCCGCACGCTCATCGTCGACGACGAGCCACTCGGCCGGCAAGGCCTGCGCGCACGGCTCGCATCCACGCCGGGGTTCGAGATCGTCGGGGAGTCGTGCGACGGACCGGAGGCGGTCGAGAACATCCTGGCGCTGCGACCGGACCTGGTGTTCCTCGACGTGCAGATGCCGGCGATGGACGGCTTCGAGGTACTCGCACGTGTCGCCGACCAGCACCTGCCGGCGGTCGTGTTCGTCACCGCGTTCGATCACTTCGCGCTGCGGGCGTTCGAGGTGCATGCGCTCGACTACCTGCTCAAGCCGTGGTCGCTCGAACGCTTCGAGGAGGCCGTGCGTCGCGCGCGCCTGGCCCTCACGGGCGACGACCCACGGCCGCGCGAGCGCGTCGCCGGCCTGCTCGATGCGCCGCGACCCGATCTGCCGGCGGGGCCGCTGACGCGTTTCGTGGTGCGCGACCGCGGGCGCTTCGTACTCCTGAACGCGAGCGAAGTGAACTGGATCCAGGCCGCCGAGAACTATGCCGAACTGCACACGGTGCACGCCAAGCACCTCGTGCGACACACCATGAAGGAACTGGCCGCGCGGCTCGACCCGCGCCACTACGCTCGCATCCATCGTTCACTCATCGTGCGGATCGACGCGATCCGCGACATCCAGCCGGGCGAGTCCGGCGACCACGTGGTGACGCTGCACTCTGGCGAGCGACTCCCGCTCAGCCGCACGCATCGCAAGGTGCTGCTGGCGAAACGCTGAACTGGCGAGCGCGGAAGCACTGGCGCGCTTCAACCGCCGCCGTGCAGTCGAACGCAGTCCCCGGACACACGAACGCCCCCGAGCGGAGGGTCTCACCGGGGGCGTTGTGTGTTCATCCGGAATGCGTCGAAGGGCTACAACGCCTGCAGCACCGCGCAGGTCAGGTAGTGCGTTTCGGGTACCGCCAGCAGCCGCGGGTGATCCGCCGCCTCGCCCGCCCAGTCGAGCACGCGCATCGGGCGCTTGGAGGCACGCGCCGATTCGAGCAGCACCTGCCGGAACATGTCGTCATCCAGGTGATGGCTGCACGAGCAGGTCACCAGGATGCCGTCTTCTTCGAGCAGGCTCATGGCCAGTTTATTGTGCTCGCGATACGCACGCGCACCCGCCGCGATCGCGCGGCGCGACTTGATGAGCGCCGGCGGGTCCAACACGACCATGCCGAAGCGACGGCCCTCGCGCTCGAGCTTGCGCATGGCATCGAACGCGTCCATGCGCAGGAACTGCACGCGGTCGCTCAGGCCATTGCGCTCGGCGTTGGCACGCGCCAGCGTCAGCGCGGGCTCCGAGCTGTCGATCGCCAGCACGCTCGTGGCCCCGCCACGCGCCAGATGCATCGCCCATTCGCCCTGATAGCAGAACACGTCGAGTGCCGTGCGGCCTTCGGCGCGCGCCTCGGCGCGCTTGCGATTCTCACGCTGATCCAGGAACAGCCCGGTCTTCTGGCCATGCAGCAAGTCGGCCTCGAGCGCGAAGCCACCGACCTGCACCGCCACATGCTCGGGCACGTCGCCGAACCACACCTCGCGACGCTGCTCGAGTCCTTCGAGCGTGCGCAGCGGCGAGTCGGCCACCAGCATCGCGCCCTTGGGGGCGAATACGGCCTCGACCGCCGGCTTCAACTCGTCCAGGCGGTGCTCCATACCGAGCGTGAGGACCTGCACCGACAGGTAGTCGCCGTAGCGGTCGATCACCAACCCGGGCAGCTGGTCGGACTCGCCGTACACCATGCGCACCGCGGGCTCGCCCGGATAGACGGCGTCGCGCAGGCGCTTGGCACGCTCCAGTCGCTTGACGAAGAACGCGGTGTCGATGTCGTCGCGCCCGCGCGTCAGCATGCGCGCGCAGATCAGGCTGTGGCGGTTGACGTAGGCGCGGCCCAGGAAGGCGCCGCGCTGGTCGACCACGTCGACCAGACCGCCGTCCTCCACCCCGCCGACCCACTCCTCGACTTCGTTGCTGAAGATCCACGGATGGCCGCCGCGCACACGGCGATCCTCACCTCGGCGCAGCACCAGCTTGGCGGTCCCGGTGGCGGTCGTCATCGGGAGACCTTGCCACTCGCAGCGGCCGTGCCGGCGGCGGACTTCGCCTGACTCCTCAGCATGTGGCCGATCATCCGGTAGGTCATGCGCGCGGCCAGGAAGTCGGACGCCACATTGCCCGGTAGCGGGGCCAGCTCGACCACGTCGAATCCGACAATGCGCTTGTGCGCGGCGACCGCACCGATCAGGTCGCTCGCCTCGTACCAGTCGAGACCACCGGGCTCCGGCGTACCCGTGCCCGGCAGGTAGGCGGGGTCCAGACCGTCGAGGTCGAACGTGATGAACACGTCGTCGGTCAGCGAGTCGAGGATGGCCTTCCAGTCGCCCTTCAGCGCGCGGAACTGGCGCGTGCTCCAGATCGGCGCCGGGTGGCTCGTCAGGTACTGGGCCTCTTCCTCGGACAGCGAGCGGATGCCCACGGATGAGGCCGGACACACCTCGCGGATGCGGCGCATGACGCAGGCGTGCGAGTCGGGCGAGTCCAGGTAGGTGTCGCGCATGTCGGCATGCGCGTCGAGCTGCAGCACCGACAGCTTCGGGTACTGCCTGAGCGCCGAACGCACCGCCCCAGCGGTGATGCTGTGCTCACCACCCAACATGACCGGCAGCTTGCTGGCGGCGAACATCCAGTCGAACGCCTCTTCGACACGCTTCACCATGTCGGTGGGGCCGAGCGCGGTGGTCTCCAACTCGGGCAGCGTGTGGATGCCGGCCCGATAGGTCGCCCCCAGCTCGTCGTCCCAGACTTCCATGTTGCGCGATGCCGTCAGGATGGCGTGCGGGCCCCAGCGGGTGCCGCCCTGATAGGACGTACTGAAGTCGTAGCCCACGGGCAGCACGGCCACCCGGCTGCTCTCGAACGACGAGTACTCCGCGTCGAGGCCGGCGAAGTTCCAGGGCAGGCCCCAGGTCGGGTGGGTCGGGGTCGGCATGGGTGAGACTCCTTGCTGAATTGGGAACCGCCGTTCCGGCAGCACATGACCGGGAGGCGTGGTGGGTTCCGTGGCAGGTCCGCCGCGACCGACTGATGGGGCGGAGGGCTCGCACGACCCCGGTACCGGGACAATTCTCGAGCCGGCATCCCCACAGGGATGCCGAAGGGACCGCAGATTGCAGCCAGCGGGCACAAAGCACAAGGCCCCGGCCGGAGAACCGGCCAGGGCCCGTGGTGAGACGTCGAATCAGGCGGTGCGAGCGGCAGGACGACCGACGCGGCGACGCTGCGTACGCACTTCTGTCGCGGCTCCGGTGATGTCCTTCGGGAACTCCGTGCCACGGTCGAGGATGTTGCACTCGACCTTGGTCATCCCGAACGTCCGCTTGAGGTAATCCCCAGCGAAGTCCGTGTCGAACGCCTTGCACGAGAAGATGTCCACCGACACGTAGTTCTTCTCGGGAAACGTGTGAATGCTGATGTGGCTCTCGGCGATCAGGACGAAACCCGACAGGCCCCAGTCCTCGGGCTTCAAGCCGCTGTACTTGAACACGTAGGGCGGCATGATCTTGGTCATGCCGATGCGTGCGGGAAGTTCTTCAAGGATCCTGTAAATGAGGTTCAGATCCGTCAGCTTTTCTTTGTCGCACCCGTACCCATCGAGCATGAGGTGAGGCCCGAATCCGGTCATCTCGTCAGCCACCTCCAGGAAGCCCGCGATCGACGCGGATTTGGTTTTGTCTGGATCACCATGGTCAGCAACACCGAAGCACACCTAGCGTTCGTTGTCTTCGCTTCCGAACTCATCGAAGTCACCTTCAGCAGCCGTGAACTCGTCGCCCTCGACGAAGTCTCCGTCGAAGTCGTCGTCGTCGTCCTCGAACTCGTCATCATCATCGAGGTCGTCGTCTTCGCTGAGTTCCTCGTCGTCTTCGATCGCTTCTGAATCGATCTCGGCTTCGTCGTCGCCGAAGACGTCGAACTCTTCGTCCCCGTCGCCCTTCTTGCGCTTCATGTCCACCCCTCGTGAGCCGGAGCGCCTCGGCGCGTTCGTCACGCGCCACACCATTGGATGCACGACCGTCCGCGACGCTTCGCGCCGCCTCGAGCCGAACGCTTCCTGTTCCGAAAGCACGCGCAGTATACGAAGCACTTCCGGGCGGTCAATGGAAAATACGGCCCACCCGGAACTGCCGTGCATTCCCCGTTCACCCCGGGGGGCGGGCACGCCCGCCGAGTGGCCCGTCGAGAGCCACTCCGAAGTTGCCGGCTCCATGCGCTCTTGCCGCACGTATCGGCGGTCCGAGCGGCGCGGAGCAGGGAAAACCGCGGTCACGACACCGGCTGGCCGGGCTCTGGAGCGCGCATCCGGCCCTGGACACGAGTACTGGGCGGCGCGGCGACCCGGAGGAGCGAGGCCGAGGGGCCGGGTGAGGCAATGCGCCGCCTCGTTGCAGGCGCGCGCAGGCTCCGGACAACTCACCGGTGCGGCGCGCGCGGTCGTGGCGGCGCTTGGCAGCAGAAGCAGAAGAAGTATGGCGGGGTTGACGGGACTCGAACCCGCGACCTCCTGCGTGACAGGCAGGCGTTCTAACCAACTGAACTACAACCCCGCACCCAGCTTCACCGGGCCAGCGGCACCCGGAACAGCAAGGGACGCGGCACAATAGCGGCCGACCCCTTGGGTGTCAAAGGAGTCCGTCCAGAAAGGTGCGCCGGTGGCTCCATCGGCCGTGTCGAGCGCGTCAGTACAGCCGCTTGAGCTCGGTGCCCGGGTAATAATGCGCCAGGATCGCCTCGCCTCGCACGCCGCGTCTGGCCATTCCGAGCGCCCCGGTCTGGCACAAACCGACGCCATGGCCGGATCCGGAGCCGCTCGCCACAACCGCCAGCGCGCGGCGCGTCTCGGGATCGCGGCGAACGTCGATCTTGAACAGGTTCGAGCGCAGGATCGCGGCCGGGTTGCCGCCACGGCGCAACATCTGTCGCAGCATGTGCGCGTGGATGCGCACCGTGCCCGTGCTGGTCTCGACTTCGAGCCACCACACCCGTCCCGAGCGCGAGCGCTGGGCCACCCGGACGTCGAGCAGCGCACCCGTTCCACCGACCGGCAGTGGCACGCCGAACGTGGGGCCGAACTTGGCAAGGTTCCCCAGGAGCTCGGCCGCCGTCCACTCCTCGCGCCAGCGGTAGAGCGGCGAGGCGCCGCAGAAGTCGCCGGCTTCGTCGCCATCGGCATGACTGGTCAGATAGTCGTAGGGGTCCGTGGGCCATGCCTCCCAGGCCTCGGCGGTCACGCCGCCGCAGGTCGAGCAGTAGTTGGCACGGATCGGCAGGCCGCCGGACAGGTTCACGAGCCCGCGTGTCGTCTCGACGCATCGCGTCGCCAGCGCGCGCTCGGACTCGAACGGGCTGTAGAACTGATCCTCGACCGTGGCATAGAGATCGAAGCCCTCGGCGCCACGCCGTCCCTTGTAGAACAACGTGTAGCTGCGCGCCGCCACCGCCTGCGCGCGTCCGGCTTCCAGCAACGAGTCGGACAGCGCACCGATCTCGCCCGGGACCACGCCCTTCAGGTACGGTTCGAGTGCCAGACGGGTGGCCACGGTGAGCGAGCCACGCGCGTTCAAGAACGCCTTGAATCGCCCGCGATAGTGGTTGCCGCGCCACACGAGCGTGGCGGACTCCCCCTGCGCCAGACGATCCGAACCCACCCACAACGTGTCGCCCGCGTGCAGCACCAGCAGCGGCACCGCGCGCTTGCGGTCCCGGGGTGTGACCAACAATTGGTTCCCCGACACGCGCAGCCCCACGGGCCCGACCGACGAGTGCACTCCCGGGCGGTCGGTGCTCTGCACTTCGAGCACCTGCGTGCCCGCGTAGCCGATGCTCGTGCTGTCCAGGTCCCATGCGAGGCCGATGTCGAATGTCGGCTCGTGGTCGAAGCCCGAAGGCGGCACGACCGGCGGTGGGACCGGGATCTGGCCGCCAGGCGGTGGTGGCGTGGGCGTTCCGGTGCCGCCGGGGGTACCGCCACTCGACGGTGGGGTCGCAGGCGACCGAGGCCCGGGCAGCGGAGCACAGCCCGCCAGCCACAACGCCAGCGCGGCGACGGCTGCAAGCGTTGCGGCTGCAGCCGCCCCTGAGCGCTTCGGCACGCGGGCGCTCATGAGCGCCCGCCCGGCGTGATGCTGCCGAGCACGACAGGATGCCGTGCGCCAGTGGCACGCGGCACGTTGCCGGGCTCGCCACACAGTGTGAGGTGCGCGAGGAATCCGAACGCCAGCGCTTCTTTGGTACCGCTCGACACGCCCAGTTCATCCAGACGGTCGACGCGCACGCCTTCGAGTCGGCGGCGCAGTGCGGTCATCAGCGTGACGTTCTTCACGCCGCCACCACTGGCATACAGCGCATCGACCTTGCCGAGCGGGGCCACGAAGTCGCGGATGGCACGCTCGACCGAGACCGCGGTCAGCTCGACAGCGGTCGCGAGCAGGTCCTCGATCGAGAGGCCCAGCCCCTCTCCCAGATCGGCGAGGCGTTCGGCGTAGCGTTCGCCGAAGCGCTCGCGGCCGGTCGAGCGCGGCGGAGTCGTGGCGAAGAACGGGTCCGCGAGCAGTTCCTCGAGCAAGCCGGTGTGTGCGCGCCCCGAGGCCGCCAAGCCGCCCGAGTCGTCATGCCGCGCGAGCCCGCGCGTGGCCGAGTGCACCAGACCGTCGATGACCACATTGCCCGGGCCGGTGTCGAACGCGAACACATCGGAGACCGTCGCGTTCCTGGGAATCCAGGTGATGTTCGCCATGCCACCCAGGTTCAGGAGCACGCGCGATTCCTGGGTCGAGCGGAACAGCCAGAAGTCGGCGATCGGCACGAGCGGCGCGCCCTCACCGCCCGCGGCGGTATCGCGCCGGCGAAAATCGCTGACCACCGTGATGCCCGTGCGCTCGGCGAGCGTGGCCGGGGAGCCCAGTTGCAACGTGAGTGCGCGACCCCCGACCGCCGAACGCGGCACGTGCCGGATGGTCTGGCCGTGCGAACCGATGGCGGTCACATCGGAGAGTTTCACGCCGGCTTGCTCGCAGACGGCTTCGACCGCCACCGCGTACACGCCCGCCAGCTCGGCATCGAGCCGCATGAGCCGCTCGGGTTCGATCAGCTCGGCGCCGGCGACCGCCAGCACCTCGGCGCGCAGTCCCTCGTCGAGCGGGATCTCGATCTCGGCCAACACCTCGTGCTTGGCGGCCAGCCCGTCGCCCTTCAGGCGCATGAGCACGGCGTCCACGGCGTCGGCCGAGGTGCCGGTCATGAGACCGACGATGAGGCGTTCGTTGCGCGAGCGGTACTCGCGAATGGGACTCAGTGCGTCACGCACCATGAATGCTCTCCGGATCGAGGGGGGCGGCAGTAGTTGCGGACGGGTGCGCGCTGCGGCGGGTGGCCAGCGCTGCGCTCCTGGCTCATCTAACGGGACTCCAGGCGCTTCGACACGAAAGTGTCGGCTGTGGCGAGCGCGGCGTGCGCACCGCGCCAACCGCCGATCGCACCACCCAGCTCGTTGGCCAGCACGCGGTGCATGGCGGCCCAGTCCCGATGGTTCGGTAGGTAGCGCGCAACATCGAGCTGGCGCAGCATGACCTGCTGTTCGGGACGTGCCCGGTACCACGCCGCGGTGTCGGCCGTGAGCGTGGAGGGCTGCATGAAATGGAGCCGCGTGGCGAGCGCGTGCTCATTGTCGTCCTGCACCAGGAAGCGGGCCAGCCGTAGCGCGTCCTCCTTGCGACGCGAGTTCGTGAAGCTCACCAGCACCTCGCCGGCGGCGAGTCCCGCGTGCGAGCCCACTCCCGCACCGGGCTGGGGCACCAGGTCCATCCCGTAGCTCAGGCTGGGCGACGAGCGCTGCAGTTGCACGGCCAGCTCCGAACCCGCCAGCAGCATGCCGAGCCGGCCCGCGGCGAACTCACGCGACAGCGAATCGTCGCTGGCGAGCAACGTATAGGGCCGCAGCGATTGTAGGAATTCGAGCGCCTGCAGGTTCTCCGGCGAATCGACGCGCGACGAATCGAACATGTCATTGATGAGCGCGCCGCCGTTGCCGAACAGGTAGGGCACGACGGCACGGAACGCAGCGCCGGAGTCGGTGACCGCGAGGCCGTAGCCGTGCACACCACCGCGTCGGCGCTGGATCGCGATCGCGGCCTCGCGCAGTTCGTCCCATGTCTGCGGACCGCGCGCCGGGCCGAGCTTGGCCTGGAAGAACAGCTCGCGGTTCCAGTACAACACCTGCGTTCGCAGCAGCCACGGCAGTCCATAGATGGCGTCACCGACCATGACCATCGGCCAGCCGCGCAACGCCGGCCGCAGGTCGGCCACGCCGGCGCTCCAGTCCGAGAGCGAACCGCCCGACATGAACGGCGCCAGGTCGGTGCTGTGCAACTGGCACAGGTCAGGAGGCGTGCCCGCGGCGAGCGCGGCGGTGAGGCTGTCGTGCAGGCTCTGCCACGGCATCGCCACCAGCTTGACGTTGATGTTCTTGTTCAGGGCCTCGTAGCGCTGCTCGATCGGACGCACCGCCTCGATGGGCCACGTGATCCAGAACACCACCTGCTGCTTCTTGGCGCTGCGCGCACACGAGCCGGCCGACACGGCCAGCGCGGCCAGGAGCAAGGCGGCCACGAGCGGCCCCGGGTGCCGGAAGGGCTGCCTCACCCGTGACGCCCCTCGCCCACCGCCACGCGCACGAAACCGTCGGCATCCGTCAGGCGGCGCACGGCCTCTTCTCTCGTGCAGCCCAGCTTCAGCATGACGATGGCGACCTTGACGCTCTTGCCCGCACCCTCGATGGCGTGGCCGGCCTGCGTGTAGTCACAGCCCGTCGCGGTCATGACCGTTCGCCGTCCGCGCTCGACCAGCTTCTGGGAGTTGGCGAGCAGATCGACCATCATGTTCTCGTACGCCTTACCCGCACGCACGAACGCCGCCGTGCTGAGCATGTTGCACACCAGTTTCTGCGCCGTGCCCGCCTTCATGCGCGTACTGCCCATGAGGACCTCCGGGCCCACCACCGGGCAGATGGCCACGTCGACATCCAGCGTGAACTCCTCGCGGGGCGTGCACGTGACGTAGGCTGTGCGCGCGCCCAGCGACTTGGCCCGCGAGACCGCGCTCACCACGTAGGGCGTGCGCCGGCTGGCGGCCAGGCCCACGACGGTGTCCTCGGGGCCGACTTCGAGGTCGTCCATCGCCTGCGCACCTTGGTCGGCGCGGTCCTCGGCGCCTTCGACTGCGCGCACGACGGCCGTGTAACCGCCGGCGATCACCCCCACGACCATGTCGGGGTCCGAGCCGAACGTCGGCGGACACTCGGAGGCGTCGAGCACGCCCAGCCGGCCGCTGCTGCCGGCGCCGACATAGATGAGCCGGCCGCCCGCCTTGAACGACGCCACGATCATGTCGACCGCGCGGGCGATGTGCGGGAGCTCGAGGGCCACCGCCTCGGGCACCGCGCGATCCTCGGCGTTGATCAACGCCAGCAGTTCGGGGACCTCGAGCATGTCGAGGTCCATCGAACGGGGATTGCGTTGCTCGGTGGCGAGCCGGGCGAACTCCTCGAAGCGGGCGCGATCGTCCATGACGCTCCTGCGTGGGCGGTTGGGAATGCACGCAGCATGCCACGCGCAGGAAAGGCCCGGCAAGGGTTATGCGCGGCCCGCGAGCACGCGGCAAGCCGCGGCGCCACGCAGGCGGCGACCACGCACGCCGACCTGGGCAGGCGGGCCGCTCGCCGCGGTCATTTCCGCGTGCGTACCGGCGCTCCGGACGCTAACCTGCCGCCTTCGACTCTTCTTACCACCCACAGGAGCCCGCCATGTCGTCGACCGCGCCCACCGCTCTGCACCCCGACCTCGCCACGTTCATGCTCGCGGCGGGTTTCCGGACCGCCGCCACCGCGTGCGGGTTGAAGCCGAGCGGGAATCTGGACCTCGGGATGGTCTGGAGCGACGCGCCGTGCAGTGCGGCCGGCGTGTTCACCACCAACCGCGTGCAGGCGGCCCCGGTGCACATCTGCCGTGAGACGCTGTCGTCCGCCGCCGCGCGCGTGCGCGGGGTGCTCTACAACTCGGGCTGCGCGAACGCGGTGACCGGGGAGCGCGGCCTGAGCGACGCACGCCACATGCGCTCGCTGGGTGCCGCTGCGATCGGGGCGCGCGAGGACGAAGTGCTGGTGCTCTCGACCGGTGTCATCGGGCGCTTCCTCGAAATGGACAAGCTGTCGGCTGGGGTCGGCGTGCTGCGTTCGCCCGCAGCACTCTATGCTCCCGGCGATGCGGCGCGCGCGATCATGACCACTGACACACGCGCCAAGCTGGCGAGCGCGCATGCCGACGTGGGCGGCACGCGTGTGCGTGTGGCCGGCTTCGCCAAGGGCGCGGGCATGATCCATCCCAACATGGCCACCATGCTGAGCATCGTGACCACGGACGCGCGCATCGAACCCACACGGCTCGACCGCTGCCTGCGCTCGGCCGTGGCACACAGCTTCAATCGCATCTCGGTGGACGGCGACATGAGCACGAACGACACCGTGCTCGTGCTGGCTTCGGGCGTCGCGAACGCCAGCGTGGACGATGCGAGCGAATCAGCTTTCACGCACGCGCTCACCGACGTGTGCGCATCGCTGGCGCGGCAGATCGCACGCGACGGCGAGGGTGCGACGCGATTGGTGGAGTTGCGCATCACGGGCGCAGCCACCGAGCGCATGGCGCATCGCGTGGGTGACGCCATCGCCTGCTCGCCACTCGTGAAGACGGCGATCCACGGCAACGACCCCAACTGGGGCCGCATCCTTGCAGCCGCGGGCTACAGTGGCGAGGCGATCGAACCCGAACGCGTGCGGGTGTGGTTCGGCGAGAGCGTCACCGTGCAGTTGCTGGACCGCGGGCTGCCGCTGCCGTTCGAGGCGGTGACCGCGTCGGCGTTGCTGAAACAGGATCCCGCGGTCATTACGCTCGACCTGGGGCTCGGGGAACACGCCGCCACGGTGTGGACGTGCGACCTGTCGGCCGAGTACGTGCGCGTGAACGCGGACTACACGACGTGACATGCTGGCGGCCGGCGCACGCCGGCAACGGCCGTGGCCCCGGTCTACCCCAGTTGCTCCAAAGTCACGAACAACTTCTCGAAGTCCGCGTCGTCATTGTAGACCTGTGCGGCGAGCCGGATGTAGATGCGGCCCTCGAACGCTGCCAGCTGCGCTTCGATGGCGTGGTCATACAACAGCGCGTCTTTCAGACGCGTCGCAGCCTTCGGCTCCGTTCCGAATCGCTCGGGCAGCGGGATGCTGACCATGCTGCCATACATGGACTCGGGCGCGGGGATGCTCGTGCCCCAGCGCTCGGTGAACGACCTTGCAGCGCGCCACACGAGCTCGTGGTTGTATCGCCGCATGGCGTCCAGCCCGAGATCCTGCATGAACGCGATGCCGGCAGGCGCTGCGAGCCAAGCTCCGGGGTCGCGCGTACCGGGCAGGTCGAACTCCGCGCTCATGCCCAGCTGGTAGCCCCACGAGATCACCGCGGGCTTCAAGCCTGCCTGACGCTCGGGCGCGGACCACAGGATCGCACATGAGCGCGGTGACATCGCCCACTTGTGCAGATTGCCCACGTAGAAGTCGACGCCGAGCGCAGGCAGGTCCAGGTCGAGCATGCCGGGCGCGTGCGCGCCGTCGATGAGCGTGGCCACGCCGCGCGCGCGGCACGCCTTGGCGATCTCGGCCACCGGCAGGATGAGCGCGCTGCTCGCCACGACATGATCGACCACGAGCATGCGCGTCTTCGGCGTGAGCGCCGCGGTGATGGCCGCGACCACGGCCTGCGGCGTGGTGCCGGGGAACGGCAGCTTCACGGTGGCGACCTTGGCGCCCGTGCGGCTGGCGACATACTCCGCCGTCTTCGTGATCGCTCCATAACCTTGATTCGTGACCAGGATCTCGTCGCCAGGCTTGAAATCGTACGACCGCAGCACCGCATTGCAGCCGGTGGTGGCGTTGTCGACGAACGCCATGTCCTCGGCGCCCGCGCGCACGAAGGCGGCGACCGTCGTCATGGCCGTGCGCACACGCGCGGGCATACGCATCTCGAACTGCTTGACGTCGGCCAGCTCGCGGATCATGAAGCGCGCCGGCTGGCGTTCGATCTCGATGTCGAGGGCATGCATGGCCGCGAGCACGACCCTGGGGCACGCGCCCACCGTGCCATGGTTCAGGTACGTGCTGGCCGGATCCAGATGCCAGTGCTCGAGCATGCTGCGACCGAACGTGCGCGCAGCTGCGGTGGCGGTTGTCTCGGGCAAACGTGGCCTCCCTGGAAGTGAGTCTGGGCTTGAACACAGTGAAGCTAGCTCAAGCGTGGTCGGGCGCGCATGCGAAAATGTGAATCGCCGAAGGGCTTTCGCGGCGGCGCATCCGACAGCGCTCGGCAGGCGTCAAACGTTCGCCGCTTGACGCCGTCCCGACCGAGCGGCTTGAGTACCTGCATGCCCGAACTTCCCGAAGTCGAGACCGTACGCCGCATGCTGGCCAGTGCGATCCCCGAACGCCGCATCGCCCGTGCGACGGTGTCGGGCAAGAAGCTGCGCACGTCTTCGCTCGCGGCATTGCCCGCGAAGCTGCAGGGCCGCGTCTTCGCGCTGCCGCGGCGCACAGGCAAGTTCCTGCTGCTCGACCTCGATGGCGGCGTCACGTTGCTGTCCCACCTCGGCATGAGCGGGCGCTGGTTGTTCTGGCCCGCGGGCAAGGTCGCAGACGCGGCCATGCCACACGTGCACCTGAAGCTCGTGTTCAACGACGGCGCCACGCTGTGGTACCAGGACATCCGCCGCTTCGGCATGCTGCGCGTCGTCGCCACGGACGAGTTGCACAAGGACGCGTCGTTGAAGTTGCTCGGTCCCGACCCGCTCGCCGAGCGGCGTGACGGCGACGCGCTAAGCGCGGCAGCCAGAGGCGCGCGCACCAGCATCAAGACGTGGCTCCTGGACCAGCGCAAGATCGCCGGTGTGGGCAATATCTATGCGAGCGAAGTGCTGTTCCGCACGTGCATCGATCCGCGCCGGCGCGCGGGTGGCTTGCGTGCCGACGAGTGGGCGCGGCTCGCGATCGAGATCCCACTCGTGCTGGAGCAGAGCATCGCGCGCATGGGCACGACGTTCTCGACCTATCGCACGATCTGGAACGAGCCCGGACAGTACGGCGAGCAGTTGCTGGTCTACGACCGGCTCGCGGAACCGTGCCGCGTGTGCGACACACCGATCCGCCGCATCGTGCAGAGCGGACGCAGCACGTTCTGGTGCGCGAACTGCCAGACGCGCGAGGGCGCGAGCGAGCTCTCGCGCTCGTCGCGCTCCGCTGAGCGCAGGGCCGTCGCGGCGCGTGCGGCGGACAGCTCGCATCCGCCTGAACCGGCCCGCGAGCGCTCGCGCAGGCCAGCTCGCGAGCCGGCCCGGCCGAAGCTCAGACGGGCAACCACGCAGCGTGACCGGCCGCGCGCGAAGTAGCTTCACCCCAGTCGCTCCGGCAGGTCTTTCCGGTCTCCTCGCAGGTGGCTCCCGAGGGCGGGCCTCGATTGGCCCCCGCTTGTCATATGACTGACACCAGACTTGCCGTGCCCTGTCATCTCAGTGCACCCACAGGAGCATAGTGTCCGGTCATGAGCAGCCTGCCGCAGATCTCGGAGAGCGCGAACCCCGCGCCATTCGCGGGTCCGAAGGGGGTCAAAGTATCCGTTGAACCCCTCCCGGCCGCGGCCGTACCATGCGTTGTTCCCCGCCCGACACATTCGCCCGCCGCCGGCGTACTGCCCGAGCTGCGTGCCCCCGCCATCACGGAGTCCGCCAAGATGATGTTCAGCACGCTGGGCCTACCCGCGCCCTTGGTTCAGGCAACGCGCGCCGCAGGGCTCAACGAACCCACGCCCATCCAGGCCAAGGCCATCCCGGTCATCCTGCAGGGCAACGATCTCATCGGTAACGCCCCGAGCGGTTCGGGCAAGACCGGGGCGTTCCTGCTGCCCGCCTTCGCTCGTCTGCTGGACGGGCCGCAGAAGCTTCGCGCGCTCGTGCTCACGCCTACCCGCGAGCACGCCGCGCAGGTCGAAGCGCATGCGCGCGACTACGCGCGCTTCACCGAGCTGCGCGTGGCGCTGTCGCACAACTCCGCGCCCATCGCCGTCCAGGAGCGCGTGTTGCGCGATCCGGGCGTCGACGTGCTCATCGCCACGGTCGACCGACTGCTCGAACTGCATGCCCGCAAGGCGATCGAGTTCGACGACGTCGAGATCCTCGTGCTCGACGAGGCCGACCGCATGGTCGACGTGGGTCAGGCCGGCGATATTCGCAAGCTCTTGAAGCTGCTGCCCGAGACGCGTCAGACGCTGCTGTTCAGCGCCACCATGCCGGCGGAACTCAATCGTCTCGCCAAAGAAGCCCTGATCGAGCCCGTGCGCGTCGACCTCACCGTGCCGCAGCCGGCCGCGGGCATCACGCACGCCATCTATCCCGTGCCCAACTATCTCAAGATCGAGCTGCTCGATCGCCTGCTGTCGCGTTCGGGCGAGGTGCGCAGCACGATCGTGTTCACGCGTCAGCGCGAAGGCGCCGACCGTCTGGCCCGCCAGCTCGAGCGCCGCGGCTACGCCGTGGCCACGCTGCACGAGCGCAAGAGCCAGACCGAGCGCGAGCGCGCCATGGAAGACCTGAAGCGCGGCCGCCTGCAGATCGTGGTCACCACGGATCAGGCCGCCCGGGGCTTGGAACTCGCCGGGGTCGCGCACGTCGTCAACTTCGACGTGCCGCCGTCGCCCGAAGATTACGTGCATCGCATCGGCCGCGCGGGTCGTCCCGACGCGCAGGGCGACGCGTTCACGCTCATGGCCCCCGAAGAGCAGCGCCACCTGGCGGGCATCGAGCGCTTCGTCGGCCGAGCGGTGCCACGCGTGCTGCTGCCCGACTTCAATTACGGACTCAAGCCCAACCAGCTTCAGCAGCAGGCCATCTACGATGACGAACAGGCACGTGCGCGTCGTGCGGCGATGGCCAAGATGGGCTTCGCCGTGGTGCGCCAGATGCCGACCACCGCGCACGGCGGCTTCCGCCCCGTGACCGCGGCCGGCAAGCCGATCGAGAAGCGCACGCCGCGAATCGCCGCGCGCGGCGCGGGCCGCTCGAAGCTCGCGGGCAAGCTCACGCCTGCCAAGTCGCGCGTCCCTGTGACCGCCCGCGGCACCGCGGTCGCGGCTCGTGGCACCTCGGTCGCTGCCCGCCCCACTTCGGTGGCCGCTCGCACGACGGCTGTCGCCACGCGCACGCCGTCGATCGCGGCTCGCACCATCACAGTGAAGGCCAAGGTCGCGCCGGCCGTGAAGCCCGCCAAGAAGAAGCTCGTCGGGAAGAAATAGTTTTTTTCGACGAGCTGACGAGACACCTGACGCGCCCGAAGGCGATCCTCCGGGCGCGTTTTGCGTTGACGAGCTCGTGCTGCGCTGATGCGCAGTGTCGCAGCATCCGAAGTGGCTCCTTCGCGCGCGACAATCAAGCTGCGAACAATGGGACAGGTGTTTTCGAAAACACTTGCTGGACTGTTGCTTTGCATTTGCACATGAGCAAACGAACGCACGAACACTCGGGCACCCGAACTCCCCAACCTTCGATGGGAAACACCCGAAGTGGCACCATCCACCACAGCATTCCATCGCGATTCGTCGGGTCATTTCATCGCGCGAGGAATTCCCGGACATGGGCTTTGCAATAGTGCCGGAGTGACATGAGCTGATGCGCAACGGCCGACCTGTGCGGGCGGTTCGAAGTGGCACGATCGTCCAAAGAGACTCGCGCCGGATGATCGGGACAGGTGTTCTCGATGACAGCTGCTGGACCGTGCTTTTGCGAGAACACAGGAGACACCGATTCGGTTTTTCGGGCGCGTACTTCGCCTCATGCCGTATGCAACCGAGTGCGCGCTCAGCCCAGCTTCGACTTGGCCAATTGGAACGCCGCCTTCGCGCACATGGCATCGGCCGCCGCGATCGTGATCATGTCCGGGCTGCCGCCGCCCTTGCCATCGGCGGCGACGCGCATCTCGGGCACGAGCGTGCGCAGGTCCAGCGCGCCGTCGGCCTTGGCTCGGCCGACCACCACCTGCGGCTCGGGGCCACTGGTCGCACTCACCACCCACGGCGCGCCAGCTTCCAGGCACTGGATCGCGAACAGCCGTGTGTCCTCGCGCGACCGGTCGGGGCTGAGCACGGCCACGGGCATGGGAGGCGTGCCGACGGCGGCACGCGCTTCGTCGGCGAGCTGTCTGGCGTTGAACACGGCGAGCTGCTTGCGCAGCTCGTCGCGTTCCTCCATGGCGCGCTCCAGGTGCGCGATCAGTTCGCGCTCGCCGCGGCTGCGGCGCTTGGCGGCATCCAGCAGCGCTTCGGTGCGCCAGGCGTGATCGCGCAGCGCGCGGGCGCCGCACAGAAACGTGAAGCGCACGTTGCCGCGCAGCTTCTCCCAGCCGACGATCTTGATCGCACCCACTTCGCCGGTGCGGCGTGTGTGCGTGCCGCCGCACGCGGACCAATCCCACTCCGGCACTTCGACGACACGAATACGGCCGGTGATTTTCGGAGCCTTCCGGAGTGGGAACTTGGCGATGCCCTCGGCGTCAGTCCAGTGCAGCACGAGCGCACGGTCGTCCCACAGCACCTGGTTCGCCGCGGCCTCCACGGCTTCCACCGTGCGCCAATCGACGTCGGGCAGGCCGACTTCGATCACGCTCTTCTCGGCGCCCAACGTGCTGCTGATCGTGGGCGCGTTCTTCAAGCGCTCGAATGCGGCCGACAAGATGTGCTGCCCCGTATGCTGCTGCATGTGATCGAAACGCCGCGGCCAGTCGATCTCGCAGGCAAGCGCACTTCCCGAAGGCGGCGTGTCGACCACGTGCCACACCCGCGACTCCTCGTCGACCTGCACGTCGAGCACTTGGCTGCCGGCGATAGTGCCCAGGTCGGCCAGCTGCCCGCCGCTCTCGGGGTAGAACCAAGTCACGCCCAGTTCCACGGCGGGCCGGCCGGCGTGCGCGCCGACATCGGTGATGTCGCCCTTGAAGAGCGTCGTGTAGCTGTCGTCGTAGTAGCGGCGGTCAGATGCCATGCGTGTGTCACTCCTGGAGGGGATCTCGATTCCAGTGCTTCAGGCCCTGAGCCCCGGCGCCAACGGGCATCGAGCGCAGCGTCTGCCTCACTCCAAAGCATCGCGCGACACGCCCCAGCGCTTGAGCATGCGCCACAGCGTTGTGCGCGACACCCCCAGTTGCCGCGCGGCCGCGGCGGCGTTGCCCTCGTGCCGAGCAAGCACGCGCAGGACGTACTCGCGCGTGACCTCGTCCAACGTGCGGGAGTCCGGATCGCGCGTTGCCCGCGCCCGCCCGCCGCGCTGAGCGGGCTCGGCCACGTAGGTGTCCGTGCGCCACTCGCTGCTGCTGCCGGCGTCGCGCGTCAGCAGGCGCGGCAGGCGCACCGATGCGGGCAGGTCGTTGGGGCCCAGCATGTCCTGCTCGCTCACCGCCACGGCGTGTTCGATGGCGTTCTCGAGTTCGCGCACGTTGCCCGGCCACTCGTGGCGGGCCAGGAGCGCCATGGCCTCGGGCGCGAAGCGCAGCGCTTTGCGTCCGGTGCGGCGCGCGGCACGTTCGAGGAAGTAACTGGCGAGCAACCCGACGTCTTCGGCACGCTCGCGCAACGCCGGAAGCTCCAACTGCACGACGTTCAGGCGGTAGTAGAGATCCCCGCGGAAGCGGCCGTCGGCCACGAGCGTCTGCAGATCACGATGCGTGGCCGCGATGATGCGCACGTCGACCAACCGCGGCGTGTTCTCGCCCAAGCGGCGCACTTCGTTGTTCTCGAGCGTGCGCAGCAGCTTCACCTGGCTGCTCAAGGGCATGTCGCCGATCTCGTCCAGAAACAGCGTGCCGTGATGAGCTTCTTCCACCAGACCGGGATGATCGGCGTTGGCGCCGGTGAACGCGCCCTTCGTGTAGCCGAACAGTTCACTCTCGATGAGCGAGTCCGGCAGTGCGCCGACATTGACCGGGACGAACGGTCCACCCGCTCGCTTGCTGAGCACGTGCAGTGAACGCGCCACGAGTTCCTTGCCGGTGCCGCTCTCGCCCAGGATGAGCACCGTGCTGTCGGTCGGCGCGACGCGATTCACGAGCTTCAGCAGCCGCTGCATGCGGGCACTGGCCCCGACGATGGGCGACAGCGGGACCTCATGGGATGCACGGCGGGCGGGCCGGCCACTGCCAGGGCTCATACCCACTCGTGGGTTGCTCATCGGATGGCGCTCATGAGATGGCGCTCGCGATGGCGCTCATGAGATGGCGCTCGCGATGGCGCTCATGAGAGGGCGCTCGCGATGGCGCTCGACAGCGCGTAGGCCGGTTGCACAGGGCGGGTCGTCACCGTTTCAAGATGACACGCATGCGCGGGCGGCTCAACTCAGCCGATCCGGGGCCATTCTCGACGTCGTGCGACACCTCCACCGAGCAGCGCAACTCGTTGCATCGCTAACGGCTCGGCTCGACGACTATTCCTCGTCGGCGTCGTCCTGTCCGGCACCCTCGACAAGCTTGAGGCGGGGCCTCGCGGCCGCTCCGCTACCAGCGGGCAGCCCACGCTGGCCAGGAGCGCCGGACAGCTCGCTCAAGCCTCCCGAGTCCGGGCGCCCGGTGTCGGTGTTGCCCACGATGCCGGTCACCGACGCGATGCTGCCCACCACGCCGCGCGGCACGTCGATCTCTTCCAGCCGCAGATAGAAGAACGTCCAGGCGTACTGGATGATCGTCATGACCGGCGGCAGGACGAGCAGCGCCACCGTGGCCCACGTGGACCACGACGTGGCCGGCAGCGCGAAGAAGAACAGCGCACACGTGAACAGGATGCTGAGCACCATGACCACCGACATCGCGATCATCTCGAGCCAGCGCTCGAGCCGGCCGGGCGTCAGTTCAAACGACCGCGAGAACGCCCCGACCGCCGTGGTGTCGCGCAACCCAGCGGCCTCCGTGGCCATGCTCAACCGGAAACCCACCCACACACCGGGCAGCACCAGGAACAGTCCCGCGAAGAACATCGCACTGTTGCGCAGCAGCTCGGTGACGAGCAGCCATGGCAGGCGCATCAGGCCGCGCCAATAGCACTCGAGCACCGGGGCGGGCTGCGTCGTAGCCGAGGTGTTGAATACCGAGCGCGCCCGGAAGCGCAGCATGCCGGCCACGAACAGCGAGACCAGGAAGTCACCCAGCAATGTGACGCTGTTGAGCATCAGGTTGCGCGCGGTCATGCCCCCGGGCTGATCGGGCGCCGGCAACATGCCCTGCGCCAGCACCCACGGGGCGTGCAGCAGGAATGGCACCAAGAGCGATTGCACGGCATCGCGGCGGACCGCGAGGTCGAAGGCCAGCGCGAACGCGTGGCGAGCGGAAATGGGCTGACGGCGGAAGTGAGGGGCCATGGGTGGGTAGGAGCGCGAGCTCCCGATGTGATGTTACGGGTCGCGCGCCGTGAGGGTCAATGCCGGGCCGGCGCCGGCGCCACGTAAGGACGGGACTGGCGATAGCTCGACAGGCGTTCCGCGATGTCGTGCGCCAGTGCGCTGTCGCGCACTTCGCGCGCCAGTTCGAGTGCGTGTTCCGCGGTGGCGATCGCGCCCGCGAACCGTCCGGCGGCCGCCTCGGCGGCCGCGCGCGTGTCGAGCACGCTGGGGTCCGCTCCCCCGGTCAGCTGCAGCGCACGCGCCGAGAGCGCGAGCGCCTGCGTGCTATCTCGCCAGCGCCCGCCCGACGTGGCCCGGACCCACGCCAGTTCGTTGAGCGCCGGGACGAAGTCCGGTGTTCGCCGCAACGCGTCGGCCAGCAGTTCCACTGCCTCGTCGTTCGGTCCGGCATCCTGCATGAGCACGCCGGCCAGCACCACGCGTGCGCCCGGGTCGGCACTCGACTGCACGGCGCGTCGCAGGAGGCCCAAGCCTTGAGTCCGATCGCCTTGCTGAAGGCGCGCCAGACCCAGCGGCGAGAGTGCCAACGAGAACGCGGGATCGAGCGCGAGTGCGCGGCGGAACTGGCGTTCGGAAGCCTGCGCGTCTCCCGATGCCTGGAGTGCCAAGCCCAGTTGCAGCGCCACCGCCGGGCTGCCGGGGGCCAAGCGCGCAGCCAGTTCCAAGTGCGGCAGGCCTTCGGCCGTGCGACCCTGGCGCGTCAGTTCGCGTCCCAGGTTCTGCTGCGCGTCGGCATACGCGGGGTCGACCTTCACCGCCTGCTCATAGGCGGCAATGGCGCGCGTCCCATCCCCACGCTCGGACCAAGTCGCGCCGAGCCCGTTGTGCGCCACGGCTGAGCCGGGCGACACCTGCACCGCTCGCTCCCAGATGGCGACCGAGTCCCGCCACGGCGAGAGCGCGGCGCGCGTGGCGAGTGCCTCGGCGCTCGCGACGGCGAGTGCG
Organism: bacterium; assembly: GCA_031408715.1. GTDB lineage: Bacteria > Eisenbacteria > RBG-16-71-46 > RBG-16-71-46 > RBG-16-71-46 > JAIOPA01. The sequence continues at coordinate 11,450 of JANNWR010000218.1, read as the reverse complement.
ACCGCGATCATCGCGACGCGCCAGCGTCGTGACGCCGCCGCGAACGCGAACGCCAGTGCGAGCGCCAATCCCAGCGCCGGCAGGTGCAGATAGCGGTCATACGCGATCACCGGACTGAAGCGCACGATGCTGAACGTGGGCGCCAGCAGGAGCGCGAATGTCGCGAGGCCGGTGGCCAGCGCGGGCAGGCGACGCCGTGCGGCGATCGCGCCCGCCGCCAGCGCAAGCGTGAACAGAACGCCGCTCAACACCGCGGGGTTCGCCAGCGTGAACGGCACGGGCGGGGCATAGACGGTCGACAACTGCGATGGCCACGCCAGTTGCTTCAGGTAGAACGCCGGCAGCCAGGCACACTTGCTGACGATGGCCAGCGCATCGAACGGCGGTGGATCGCCGAACTCCCAGGTGGCTTTCACGCTCGCCACCGAGATCGCGGCGCTCACCGCGGCAAGCAACACGAAGGGCCACTTCTCGGCCAGATGCGCGCGCCAGCCGCGCTGGAGTGGCCATGCATCGAGCAGCACGAACACGGCCGGCAACGTCAGCACCGAGGGCTTCGCGAGCAGCGCCAGTGCGAACAACGCCAGCGCGGCATTGCGGGCGGCACGCGAGCCACCCTGCGCGCCGCGCACGTACGCCCACGTGCTGCCGAACGCCAATGCCGTGGCGAGCACGGTCTTGCGTTCGCCCGCCGAGGCCACCGCTTCGACCATCACCGGATGCACGCCATACAGAAGTGCGGCGAGCGCCGAGGCCAGCGCGTTGCCCGTGAGACGGCGCAGGAGCAGGAATAGCACGACCGTACCCAGCGCGTGCAGAGCGAGGCTCGTGATATGGAACGGCATGAGATGCGTGGCGCTGCCGCCCGCCGCCGCGTCGAGCATGAGTGACGTCATCGACAGCGGCATGTAGTAGGCACTCATCGACGACGGTCGCAGCACTTCGGTGAAGAACCGCCGCACCGACTCGAGACTGGGTGAGTGAACAAGCACATTGCGCACCACGAGCGACGGATCGTCGAGCGCGATGGCCTGCGCGCGCAGCACCGGCCAGAACGCGGCGACCACGGCGAGGGCTATCGCCAACGCCAGCAGCGCGGCGTGCAGCATGCTGCCGGCCGCACGGGCGTCAGGAGCTAAGGCACGATCGGCGGGCCTGGGACGCGGCGGCTTCATGTCAGTGGGCTCGAACAGGTCATGAGACGGGCGAGCATAGGGCATCGCCTGTGCGGGTGCGATGCCGGCTGCCGCACGGGCCGCTGCACGAGCAGCGACGCGGGCTGCGACGCCGGTTGCGATGCCCTATGCTCCGCCCATGGCACCCCTCTCCCACATCGATGCACAGGGCCGCGTGCGCATGGTTGACGTCGGCGCCAAGGCCGAGACCGAGCGCGAAGCCGTGGCGCGCGGCCTCGTGCGCATGGCCCCCGCCACGTTGAAGCTGCTGCAGAGCGGCAAAACGCCCAAGGGCAACGTGCTCGCGACCGCGCACATCGCCGCGGTCATGGCCGCCAAGCGCACCAGCGACTGGATCCCGCTCACGCATACTTTGAATCTCGACGCCGTGGATGTCGCGTTCAGCTATCAACAGCGGCCTGCGGCCGTGACCATCGAGGTGAAAGTCCGCACCACGGGCCGCACGGGTGTCGAGATGGAAGCGCTCACCGCCGTGGCCGCCGCCGGCCTCACATTGGTCGACATGCTGAAGGCGGTCGAGCGCACGCTGGTGATCGGCGACATCGCGCTGTGGGAGAAGCGCGGTGGGCGCAGCGGCGAGTGGAAGCGCACGCCGACGTCGGCCGGTTCGGCCCCAAAACCGAGCCCGGCTGCTGCCTCGGCACGGCGCCAAACCCGGTGAGGCGGCAGACCCCGCGCACATGACCGCGACGACGCCACGCCAGCTGACGTACGCGGAAGCTCGCGAGCGCGTGCTCGCCGCCGCACCCTTGCTGCCCGCGGAACAGGTGGCGCAACGCGCCGCCGTCGGCCGCGCGCTGCGCGAGACGATCACCGCGCCACATGCGCTGCCGCCGTTTCGCAACAGTGCGATGGACGGCTACGCGGTCCGCGTCGCCGACCTGACCCTCGCCACCCCCACTCAGCCCGTGACGCTGCGCGTGGCCCAGGTGCTGCCCGCTGGCGTGGCCAGCACGCACGAACTGCAAGCCGGCGAAGCCGCTCGCATCATGACCGGTGCGATGCTGCCGGAAGGTGCCGATGCGATCGTGCCGTTCGAAGAAGCGGAGCGATTGCCGTACGAAGACCAGCACGACGAGCGCTGCATCATCCGCCGGGCGTCACGACTCGGCGACCACGTGCGTGCCGCTGGTGCTGACATCGCCGCGGGAGCCGTGGTCGCGGCCAAGGGGCGCGAACTGACGGCGTACGACCTGGCGCTGCTCGCCTCACTGGGAGTGGCGCATGTGAACGTCGGCCGCGTGCCGCGCGTGGCGGTATTCTCGACCGGCGATGAACTGCTCGACATCGACGCGCCCTTGCGACCCGGGGCGATCCGCGACAGCAACATGCCCATGCTGTCGCAGTTGGTGGAAGCCGCGGGCTGCATCGTCTCGGTGGCCGAGCGCCTGCCCGACGACGTGGCGCGCGTGACCGAGCGCGTGCGCGCCGCGTTCGAGGCCAGCGATGCCGTGCTCACCATCGGCGGCGTCTCGGCCGGCGACTACGACCCCGTGAAGCTGGCGCTTGAGAGCCTGGGGAACATCGAACTCTGGCGCGTCGCCATGCGCCCCGGCCGTCCGCAGGCGTTCGGCACGCCGGGCGGCAAGCTGTTTTTCGGACTGCCCGGCAATCCCGCCAGCGTGGCGTGTGTGTTCGAAGTACTCGTGCGTCCCGCGCTACGCGCCATGCAAGGACACGCGATTCCCGATCGCCCGCGCGTTCCGGTGCGCGTGGGCGCTGCCGTGGAGTCACGCGCCGGCCGCACCGACTTCGTGCGCAGCGCGCTCGAATGGCGTGATGGCTCGCTATGGGCCACACCGGTGGGCGCGCAGATCTCGGGGCATCTGGTGCCGCAGGCGCAAGCCGACGCGCTGCTCGTGGTGCCTGAGTCCGCCGAACGCATGAGTGCAGGCGATGCCGCGACGGCGATCGTGTGGCGCATGGTGGGCGGCGCGTAACTCGCCAGCCTTCGGCTTCGCCCCCCTGCGCTGCCTGAACTATCCTGCGTGCCGGCCCCGGAGACTCTCCCCCATGTCGCAAGCCCCTGGATCGCGCCTCAAGCACTACCGGCTCGTCGAGAAACTCGGCGAGGGCGGCAATGGCGTGGTGTGGAAGGCGCACGACGAGCACTTGGAACGCGAAGTCGCGGTGAAGGTGTTGCTGCCCGGCGCGCTGAGCGACAGCTCGACGCGCCAACGCTTCCGGCGCGAAGCCATGGTGCTCGCCAAGCTCGCACATCCCGGCGTGGCCACGGTGTTCGACTTCGATGAGCAGGACGGCACCGACTTCCTGGTCATGGAGTTCGTGCCCGGTGGCACGCTGGAAACACGCTTGCACACCGGGGCGCTGGGTATTCCGGAACTGCTGGCACTCGGCCTCGAACTAGCCGAGGCGCTCGACACGGCGCACACGCAGGGATTCCTGCACCGGGACTTGAAGCCCGCCAACGTGGTACTCACCGCGACCGGGCGCGCCAAGATCCTCGACTTCGGGCTCGCCGGCCTGCTCGCGGGCGACGCGACCAACATGGGACTCACCCGCACGGGCATGATCATGGGCTCGCTCCCCTACATGTCACCCGAGCAGCTGCTCGGAGAATCGGGTGATGCGCGCACCGACGTGTACGCGCTCGGCGCGCTCCTGTACGAAGCCACGACCGGCCGAAGGCCGTTCCTCAAAGATCGTGCCGAAGCACTCATGTTCGAGATCCTGAACAGCGCCCCACCGCCTGCGGGATCATTGCGCCACGAACTGCCGGCCGAACTCGATCGCCTGATCGCCAGCTGCATGCAGAAGGACCGCGCTCAGCGCCCTGCGAGTGCCCGCGCCGTGGCCGAAGCACTGCGTGGGCTGCTCGAACATGCGAAGCGCGGCACGACCGCCGAGGCCACGGCCGACCACATCCGCTCGCTGGTCGTGCTGCCGTTGGCCAATCTGTCGCGCGACCCGGCGCAGGAGTACTTCGCCGACGGTATGACCGAGGCGCTGATCAGTGATCTTGGGCGCTTGCAGTCGCTCCGCGTGATCTCGCGCACGTCGGCCATGAAGTACAAGGGCTCCGCTCTGTCGCTGCCCGAGATCGCGCGTGAACTCAATGTGGACGCCGTGCTCGAGGGCTCTGCACTACTGGTCGGCTCGCGTGTGCGCATCAGCCTGAGCTTGGTCTCGGCGCGCAGCGACGACGCGCTGTGGACCCAGCGTTACGACCGCGGACTCGAGGACGTGCTGGGGCTGCAGAACGAAGTCGCGGAGAACGTGGCACGCGAGATCGCACTGCATCTATCGCCCGGGGAGACGTCCCGGCTGGCCAGGCACAGCGCCGTGAACGCCGGGGCACAGCTGGAATACATGAAGGGCCAGCACACGATCAGCGCCGGCTCGCCGCAGGCGACCGAGCTGAGCCTGCGGCACTTCAGGCGAGCCCTCGAGCTGGATCCGCGATTCGCGCCGGCGTGGGCCGGCGTGGCCGAGTGCCAGATGATCCGCGCCAACCGCGGCATGGCACCGCCCGCCGAAGCCAGTGCCGAAGCGCGCGTGGCGGCCATGAAGGCGCTCGAACTGGACGATTCGCTGGCCGAGGCCCACGCCGCGCTCGGCCACGCGTATCTCTCGAACCTCGAGATGAGTGCCGGGATCCGCGCGCTACAGCGTGCGACCGAGCTGAATCCCGGTCTGGCCCCGCCCTACAGCTGGCTGGCGCGTGCGCTTTACTGCCTCGAGCACTTCCCGGAGTCCCAGAAGGCCATGCTCACAGCCCTCAGCCTGGACCCATTGTCGATGATGATCCACACCGGCGTAGGCGACGTGTACTACTACTCACGCCAGTTCGAGAAGTCGGTGCTGTACTACCGCATGGCGCTCGAACTCGACCCTCGCTTCGACGGCGCGCACACGGACCTCGCACGTTCGCTCGAAGCACTGGGCCACTGGGACGAAGCGCGCGAACAGTATGAAGAGGGACGCCGGCTCTCGGGCGGCGTGGCGGGCCCATCGTTCGGGTTGGCACATCTGGAAGCCAGCAGCGGCAATCCTGACGCTGCGCGGCTCATTCTGGCCGAACTGATCGCCGCGCGCGGCCAGCGCGTGGTGTCCGCGTGGGGCATCGCCGCCCTGCACGCGAGCCTGGGCGACATCGACGACTCGTTCCACTGGCTCGACATCGCCGTGCAGGAGCGCGCCACCGGGCTCATGTTCCTGCGCGTGCACCCGCGCGTGGACGCGATCCGGAGCGACCCGCGCTATGACGCTCTGGTGAAGCGGCTGGGGTTGGTGGGCGACAGTCGGTAGACGTGGGGGCTTCGCTCGCGCGCAGGCGCCCTGATGGTCAGGACTCCGCATCTGCGGGTTCGCGGTCACGAGTCACCGCATTCGCGCGTATGGAGTGGCGACCCCGAGCTCCGGAGCACGAGTTGGCTCGATCCCATAGAAGTCCGTCCGCCACAAGGAGAGCAAGCCATGCGTCGTTTCTTGCCCCTGTTCTCTGCTGTGCTGATCGCAGCCAACATCTCGGTCGCCCCTGCCCAGTCGCACGCTGCTAACGCCGCGAAGGCCGCGAAGGCCGCGAAGGCCAGCATGGCTCCCGCCATCGGCGGCTACTGCCCCGTGGCCTATGCGGCTGTGGGCAAGGCCATCAAGGGCGACCCCAAGTTCGCCAGTATGCACGACGGCCACAAGTACCTGTTCGTGAACGCCGACGCCAAGAAAGCGTTCGATGCCGAGCCCGGCAAGTTCAAGATCGCATACGACGGCTGGTGTGCGACCGCGGTGGCCGAGAACATGAAGGTGGCCAGCGATCCCACTCAGTTCACCGTGCACGAGGGCCGGTCGTATCTGTTCTCGAGCGCGGACGCCAAGAAGATGTTCGACGCCGCGGTCGCGCCCACGATCGAGAAGGCCGAAGCCAACTGGCCGAAGGTGAAGACCATGAAAGTGATGGGCATGAAGTAGATCCCCCGGGGCACGCGCGCCGCGACGCGCGTGCCCGCCTCACACCGCGGTTCTGAGTTCACGGCCGGTCCTGCTACGCTGCAGCTCATGAGCTCGAATCCGATGCTTCGCGTCGCCGCTGTTCAAGCACTGACTCCACTGCTCGATCTTGTGCGTGCACTCGCCGCCGTGGAATCCTGGACCGCTCGCGCCGCCGCAGATGGCGCCCGACTGGTGGTGCTCCCCGAAACGTTCCTGCCCGGGTATCCCGCGTGGCTCGATGTTTCGCCCGGCACCGCCCTGTGGGATGACGCAGGCGTGAAGGCCGTGCACGAGCGACTGTTCGCGAACGCTGTCGAGGTCCCGAGCCCGGCTTATGAGCGGCTCGCGGCCTGCGCGCGCGCCCACCGCGTGACACTCGTCGCCGGCGTACACGAACGAGCCGGGCGGACGCTCTACAACTCAGTGCTGACTTTCGCTCCGGACGGCGCGTTGCTCGCACATCACCGAAAGCTCGTGCCTACTTACAGCGAACGCATGATCTGGGGTGCCGGCGACGGCGCTGGATTGATCGCCCCGGAAGTCGATGGCGTACGAATCGGCAGCCTGGTGTGCTGGGAACACTGGATGCCGACCGCGCGGCAGGTGCTGCACGACGCGGGCGAGGACGTGCACGCCGCGCTGTGGCCGCAGGTGAAGGAGATGAATCTGGTGGCGTCACGCCACTACGCGTTCGAAGGACGCTGCTTCGTGGTGGCGTGCGGAGCGCTGCTGCGCGCGAGCGATCTGCCGATGGAACTGCCAGCCGCGAGTTCCATTGCGCGCGACGAGCTGCTGCTCAAGGGTGGCAGCGCCGTGATCGCACCCGACGGCCGCCTGCTCGCCGGCCCCGTGTACGACACCGAGACGCTCGTGATCGCCGACTGCGACCTACGCGAGATCGCCCGAGAATCGATGACCCTGGACGTGAGCGGGCACTACAGCCGCCCCGACGTGTTCACGATCACCGTGGACCGCACGCGCAGAGGACTGATCACGCGCTAGGGCAGTTTAGGAAATACATGCTCTGGCGGACGTGCTCCGCAGCGCGACCACCGCGCAAGCCGCATGGTGACTCCGGGTTGCGCGGCACACAAGCAGTCTCGTTGGCGCCAGTTGGTCCCGGTCGGCAACAGTTCTGGCTACGGTCCACAACGGGCGCAGCCGGGGTGATGCTCAGGCGGCGAATGCGTCGCGGTGTCCGGCATCGACGCGCGACAGCCGCTGGAGCCCGGGTTGCCCGATCAGGTGCCCTTCACTTTCACGGAGCACGCTGCAAGGGCACGCCCAGCTCTCGACCTTCGGTCGGCTGCTGCGCGCTCACGCGCCTCCCACGCGAAACGGCCGGCTGAGCGTGGAGTGACTTTCGCGTGCGACGCGTCAGGCAGAGCGGATTCAGGTGCGATCGAAGCCGCGGCGTTCACGATCGTCTGGGCAACCGCGCCAGCGATGCTGGCCAACACGGTATCCGGCACAGACGACTGCCCGCTTTTCGCAGCGGACGAAGCGACCATCTGCGAGACGACTTGATGCACCGCCTGTGTCTCGTCGCCCGAACAAAGTGGTTCCTTCAGTTTCGCGATTTCGCTCAGAAGCGTTGGGACAACTGTCACCGGTGACAATTGGGCCGCAATGTTCGCAACGACTTGCGCGCCTCGATCTCGCCCATCTGGATGAGCAGGTCGACGGTTGTGCCCGGTTGCACCCTCGGTACAGACCGGCCACAGGTCCCGACCGGGCCCACCAGTGGCACTTCCGTCGGCTCCTCGCGGCGGCACAAGTGCCGGCTCGCGCGAGCGCGCTCCTCGACTCCTCGCTATCCGCCAATCGCCGGCTCACCCGGATCGAGTGCAGCGGAGTCAGCCGCTACGGCGAACTACACCGAGATCCGCACCAGCCGATAGCGTATCGCCGCGTCCTCTTCCTCGATCTCACGCCCGTCCGGCGTGCGACGCGGAAACGCGCCCGGCTTCGCGAGCAGCTCGCACACTCGCTGCCGCGGCGCGCGACCGAACGTGAAGTAGCCGCCGTGCGGGTCCCAGCCGCGCCAGAACGTGGCGAACATCATGAGGCTCGGCACCTCGGCCAACGCGCCGACCACGCCGCCGACCCACGCGACATCGCGCACCAGCGGCCACAGCGGGCGGGCGAGCAAGCCGAGCAACAGCCAACTGCCGAGCACTGATGCGATCCAGCCGATGAACGGCACGTGCCCCAGTGCACCACCGGCCGAGAACGCGCCAACCACGACCACCGACGCCAGCAGCATCGCGAGGTAGGAGCCGCCGAGGCCGGGGTCGAGCGTGCAGTCATGAAAGTGGATCACCGCGGGCGCCGAGATTCCCAAAGGATCGCTCGTATAGAGCGGGTACGCCTGCACGACAGCGCGATTCATGGGCAGGAGCGTCCAATCGCTGCGCGAGTCCGGGCCGCTCACCTGCGCACGCGCGGACTTGAGCAGCACGACGTTTCCGAGCTTGCGGCCCACCATGTCGTAACGCGGTTCGCTCGCCCAGTTGGCGATCGGCGACAACCACTTGAGGATCAGGTCACGGTCGCTACAGAACACATGTACCGAAGTGAACCGCCGCAACGCGGACTGAAAGTAATTATTCCGATCGCGTGTCGCCATGACCGCGGGCAGGTCGGGCGCACACAGGATGAGCGTGCCGAGCTGGAATGTGCCATTGCGCCCCATCTCGCCATACGAGGGCCCGCTCCCGCTGGCATCGCCCGGTGGATGGAAGTAGTCCGACATCACGCGGAACGCGTTCACGGTGAGCAGCGTGCCCATGCTGTGCGCGACGACGTGCAGCCGCACACGCACGTCGCGCACCACCAATGCGCGCTCCAGGTCGCGCATGAACTCGCCGATGTCGGGCACGCCATAGTGAACGGCGCGGTAGCGGTCGCGCTGGTAGGTCGAGAGCCGCAGCAGCACCATCAGCACGCCGGCACCCAGCCACAGTGCCGCGGACGTGATCCCCAGGAATGGCGAGAACAACAGTTCCAGGAAACGGGGCGCGAATGGCCACACCTGTCCGAGCGCGGCTACCACTCCCTGCTCGGCCGATGCGAGAGCATGACCGAGCCCACCCACCCAGGCCGCCAGCGGTCCCGCGATCGAGCGCGCCAACTGCTCGAGGCCGCCCGACACCAGCAAGCCGTGCAGCGGCAGCAGCATGAGCAGGATGCCGATCGCAGGGGACACGCGGATCGACTGCAGCATGTCCCCTACGGATTCGCCCGAGCCGATGCCCTCGCTCGGCCAGCGATAGCCGATCAGGAACCCGCGCTTCGGAAGCAGTGACTCGGCGGCGTAAGCGGCGGGCGGCGTGGCATCGCGCAGGATCTCGCGCGCGAACGTCGCGCGGGGCATGTTGAAGCCGTGCACCTTGAGCGTGATCTCGGGCAGCTCGCCCGGTACCGCCAGGGCGGCGGCCGCAATCGCGTCCGCGAGCGGCGCCAGCGAACTCTCGGCGCGAAAACCGCTGCTCGGAACTGGCGTGCCCATCACGGACTCCGACGAGATCGACTCCACCAGGTACGCGCGTTCGCAGCCGATGGCCCGGTAGAGCGCATAGTTCTTGGCAAGTAATCCGCGTTCATCGCGGGCGCTGCCGCCGGCTCCATCCATGCGGGCACGCTAGCACGCCGCGAAGTCGCGCCGCCATGACGGCGCGCCGCCCTCAGCTCCGGCGTCTCCCGCTCGGCGGCAACTCCGGCAGCACCGCCAGCATCTCGCCGGCGGCGATGCCGCTCATGTAGGCGCCCTCGAGCCCCGGCGTCACCCCGAACACGTCGCCCACCACCGCGATCGTGCCGCCGGTGGGCGGATGGAACACCGCGGGCCGGCCCAGCACGTCGGCGTTGCGCACGCGGCCGCTCGCCCAACGGTGCGCCTGCACCCACGCGGGCCGCTCGGCCCACTCACCCAGAAGGTCGCCCAGTTCCCACAACAGCTCCGCCGTCCACTCGCCGGGGTCGTCGTCGAGACGTCGGCGGGAGAAGGCCGGGCGCCCGTGCACCACCAGCACGCGGTGGCGGGGCGACTGGCGTTTGGCCGAGTCGTGGACCACGGCGCCGATCATCGTGGTCTCAATAGGATGCCATGCGTCGAACCCCGGATCGGGCGAGTCCATCTGCCAGCCGGCGATCAGCGTGAGCACCGGCACCGTTGCCACCGCGCGCATGCGGACGAACTGCGATTCGGCGCCGGCCCACTCGTCCATGAGCGGCTCCAACAGCCGCAGGCTCTGCGCGAGCGACAGGGCCACCACGACATGCTCGGCCTCGAACGACTCGCCGCCTTCGGTGAGCGCGCGCACGACGCCCGCTTCGGCCCGCAGCCCGGTCACGCGGCACTCGAGCCGCACGTCAAGGTCGCGCGCCAGGTGCTTCGGAAGCGCGCTCACGCCCCCCACCGGCGCAAGCCGGCGATTTCCGGGCCCGAACGCATCGGGCTGGCAGGCGAGCCGCGTCTCGCGCACGCGCACCGGCCAGCCGGAGAGATTGCCCGCCGGGTCAAGCTCGTCGAGCACACGGGAGAACTCGGGCGATCGGGCATGCAGGAACGGGCAGCCGTGGTCCACCGCCTGCCCGTCCACGTGCCGGGTCGCGCACCGACCGCCCACGCCGCGTGCTCGTTCGAGCACGGTCACGCGGCCTCCTCGGCGCTGGAACTCGCGTGCGCACGAGAGGCCGGAGACGCCGGCACCGATCACGAGCAGTCGGGGTTCGATCACGGCGTGGACTCCAAACGATTATCCCTGATTCGGAATTGGCTGAGCTGAGCACGCAGTTGCAGACGTGATACCTCACCGTACCACTGAGACGTCGGAAGTGAATCCCCTATTCCACCCGCACGATCTTCCGCACGCCTTCCTCGTCCCCCGCGCGCACCTTTACCAGGTACACGCCCGGCCGCACGGGCGCACCATGATCGCCGCCGCCGTCCCACACCACGCTGTGCTCTCCCGCAGTCATCACAGCGCCGCTGCGCAGAGTGCGCACGTGGCGGCCCGCCAGATCCAGCACGTCGATCCACACCGGCCGCGCGTTCGGCAGCGTGAACGCGATCATGCTCGCGGCGCGCGTCGGGTTGGGACTCGGGGCGGCCATCGCCAGCACGCTTGGCAACCCGCGCGATTTGGGCGGCGCATCCAAGTACACCTGCCCGCCCGTGCCCAGCAGCACCGAGACCACGTTCGATCTGGCCGCGGCCACGGTCAGGTCCGGGCGGCCATCGCGGTTCAAGTCGCCGGACACGATGGACGAGGGCGTGGACGCCGTCCCGTAGTCGCTCCG
>JANNWR010000217.1:0-1649 GCA_031408715.1 bacterium | reverse complement strand
TTGCTCGGGAGCGGCTTCGGCGGGCTCGTCCCGAACTCACAGGGCATCACCAGCACGATCGCGGCGGCCAGCGATGGCACGTATCTCTGGTACGACATCTACGCGGGGATGTTCAATCTTGCGTTCACAGGGGAGAGCTGGACCTTCGGCTCTCAGGTGTATCCCGGCGCGCAGGTCGGTAACGCAGGCAAGGCCTGGGGCCAGCCGAAGTTCCCGGGCTCCGTCTCGTTCAATCCCGAACCGCAGTGCTTCACGGATGTCCAACTGTTGCAGTTGGTGCCCGCTGTCATAGGCCTCACCGGCATCCCGGATTCCGTGCGCGTCTTCCTGGCGCACCAACAGCAGTGTTTCCGGTTCAGCATTTCGCTCGGCTGCAACTCGAACGAGGGTGGGTACTTCGACAACGTCTCGTTCGCCTTCGTCGACCTGCCGGGCGTGCCCGGGCAGGCGAGCGCGGGCGGTGCGATCGGCATCGGAGCGATCTCATCCGACATCTGGCACTTCGTGAACGACACGTTCCCGGCGAACGAGACGCCAGGGTTCCCAGGAACGGCGAACTTCGACACCACCACGGCTTGGATCCGCACCGGCCTGAATATCGCGCAAGCAACAGGCAACGCGCTGCGCTTCGACATTCCCGGGGATTCCGGCGTCGTGCAGGCGGGCAACGCCATAGTGACCGGCCTCGACGATCCGGCGTTCGCCCAGGTGCGCGTCGACCTGGTGTTCCGCATCCTGCCCGGCCCCGGCAACTACCAGATCGCCGCAGGTCGCAGCATGCCGCCCGGCGGTGTGCCATCGGGCACGCTGCTGCGCGCACCGACCAACCAGGCGGCTGTGGTCGTACCCGGCGACGCCTCGTTCTGGGGGCAGTACATCGCCGACCCGGGCACGGTCTCCGCGGGGACGCATCGCGGCCATACGAGTTGGGATCCACTCACCTGGAACTCGGCGCGCATGGACACCGCGCAACTGAACGTGTTCCCGGTCGGCGGTGCCGTACCCACCAGCCAGGGCTTGGTGCCCGGCAGTTGGATGACCATGTACCACGAGAGCGATCCCAAGTTCGCGACGCTGGGAGCAGACAAATTCAAGTGCTTCGTGGTCGACACCACGAAGGCCTTTGCCAGCTCACCGACGGGCAATAACGCAAGTTGCAACGGCATCGTGCCGGCGTGGCTCACGACGGTTCCGCAGGCGCGTACGGGTTTCGACGGTTCGGCGACCACAAAAGAGTTCAGCAAGATCATCCCCGACGGGCTGCTCACACCGGGTTCGCACGTGCAGTACTTCTACCGGAAGTCGCACGCCATCGACCCGTTCGTGCGCTATGCCATGTGCCCCGACACGAACTTCATCACGCCGCAGCCGAGCGAGGGGAACAACACCGACATGCACCGCTGGCAGCAGTTCTCGGTGGTGCCGGACCGCTGGAAGCACCCGGTGTTCGGCGGCAGCGGGATGGCCTGCATGCTGTACGTGGATCTGGACGACCGTCGCGGCGACGAGGGTGTGTTCGTGGGCGTGCTGGATTCCGTGTGTGCCACGGCTGCGGCCAAGCGCGGCGCGCACAACGGTTGGTTCGGCTCCGGGAACGTGAACCTGACCGGGCTGGACGTGCGTACGAACATGAGCGTCGCGGTCAGCAA
>JANNWR010000216.1:0-2813 GCA_031408715.1 bacterium | reverse complement strand
GAGATCCGTCATGCGCTGTCGTCAGTCGCGGTCGATCGTCATCCTCGCTGCTGCGCTCGTGACCTTGACATCGGCCGCGCCATCGAGCACGCCGGGCGATGCGCGGCGCGAACGCGTCCCGATCCAGCTCGGCGAATCCCGGCCCCTCGAGACCGCGCTCGGCGACACGACGCTGCCCACGGCCGCCTCGGTCTGGGTCGATATGATCGACGGCGCCAGGAGTGAGATCGCACTCGAGCACTTCTACCTGTCGCGCAAGCCGGGCGAAGCACTGGACTCCGTGCTAGACGCCATCGGCCGCGCCGCTCGGCGCGGCGTCCAAGTGCGGCTGCTGCTCGATGCGGGCATGCATCGCACCTACCCGCAGCCCGCCGACTCGCTCGGCACGCTCCCGGGTGTCAGCGTCCGCTTCGTGGACTACCGCCGGCTCGCGGGTGGTGTGCAACACGCCAAGTTCATGATCGTCGATGGCCGCCAGGCGTGGCTCGGCAGCCATAACCTCGACTGGCGCGCGCTGTCGCACATCCACGAACTCGGCGCACGGGTCGAGATCGAAGGCGTCGCCAAGGCGTTCGCCGACGTGTTCGAGACAGACTGGCGGGGCTCGGACACGACCCACATCCCCACACCGGTGGCAGCCGAACGAGTGCAGTGGCCACTGGCGTTCCAGCAGGATGGCGAACGCGGGCTGATCTGGGCCAGCGCGAGCCCGCAGAAGCTGAACCCGCGCAGCGTGCTCTGGGACCGGGACGTTCTGGTCGAACGCGTGAACAGTGCCCAGCGCGAGGTCGTGGGCCAGGTGCTGAGCTACGGCGTCGGCGGTCATGGCACGACCGACTCGACGCTGCACCGCGCGCTCATCGCCGCCGCCGCGCGCGGCGTGCAGGTCAAGCTCATCGTCTCCGACTGGGTCGTGGGCGGTCGCGGCGAAGCCGACCTGCGGGCGCTGGCGGCACTGCCCAACGTGCAAGTGCGCATCTCGAAGGTACCCGACTGGAGTGTCGGCTACATCCCGTTCGCACGCGTCGAGCACTGCAAGTTCATGGTCGCCGACAGTGAATGGCTGTGGCTCGGCACCAGCAACTGGGACCCCTCGTACTTCTTCTCGTCACGCAATATCGCCGTCACGATGCACCACCCCGCAAGTGCCAACCGCGTGCGCGCCATCTTCGAGACCAGCTGGACCGCGCCGAGTGCGGTGGAGCTCAAGGCCGGCACGAAGCTCGAGAAACGCATTCACGGCGAGACCGCGCCACCGGGTGCGACGATGTACGGCGAGTAGCGCAGGGCTCAGTCCGGCGCGCGACGGTTCCGTGCGCGCGGCTTCCAGGTGTGCTTCTCCATGTCGACGCAGCCGCGCCCGTCGAACCGCACGCCTTCGTGCTCCAGACGTAGCCGTTGCGTGATCGCCCCGGACGGATCGAGCTTGCCCAGAGACACCCGCCCGCCCGCCGCGACCACCCGATGCCACGGCACGGGCGAGCCCTCCGGCAGCGCATGCAGGGCGTACCCCGCGACACGAGGTGCCTGCGGCAGGCCCGCTTCCGCGGCCACCTGGCCATAGGTGGCGACGCGGCCGCGCGGAATGCGCATCACCACCGCGTAGATGCGCGGATAGGCACCCGCGCTCGCGGGCAACGGCGCTCCGGCACCGGCACGGCGGCGCGGTGCGGGCTTCACTCTCCCGACCGCGTCCCGGCGGGTGTCACGCGAGGCCGTAACGCTCCTTGAGCAGCGCCACATGGTGCAGCTCGTGACCCGCGACCATGTGCGCCAGCGACCGCACGCTCACCGGATGACCACTTGCCGTGCCACGGCGTTCCAGCGCAGCGTCGTCGAACGAGGCGAACAACGCCAGCGTCGCCGCGCGCACGGCCTGGTACTCCGCCACGATGTCCGGCAACGGACGACGGTCGAACCGCGCCGCCGGCAGCCAGGCGTTCTCGTCGAAGCCCGGCAACGGGGTGGCATCCTCACGCCCCACGCTCATGGCGCGATAGGTGAACACGCGCTCGGTATCGATGACGTGCCCGAGCACTTCCTTCACGCACCACTTGCCGGGCGCATAGCGGAACATGGCTTGCGGTTCCGCGACACCGGACAACACTCGCGACGTGGACGCACTCGAGGCTCGAAGGGTGGTGATCGCATCGTCACTCACCAGCTGGATGTACTTGCCATAGTAGGGCGCATACTCGTCGGGCTCGGGCTTCGGGATGCGGAACATGTGCGCTCCTCCAGATGTGGCTCGTCAGGGAATGTCAGAATGCAGTCTCGCGTCAGGGGTTCACCACGCGCAACCGAGCCTCGCCGCTGCGAGTGCCCAGCGCCGGGTCGTACATGCCGAACGCCGACGTGGGCAGGGCGGTGAACGTGCCCGCGATCTCCGGGCGCACCAGATACTCGATCACCGTCGTGCCCTCCCCGAGCTGATCCAGGAAGAACGCCGCACTGCCATCCCGTGCCTCGCCATGCGCGTTCCACGGCCGGTCCACCCCTTCGGGCATGATCTGGTCGATCTCGAAGCCGCCCGGCACGGCATCTTCGATGGCGAGCCAGCGAAGATCCTTGCTGGCGCTGAGCGTCAATCGCACGAGCACACCCTCGCCGACGCGCAATGGCTGCTTGTCGTCGATGGCCGTGGTGAGCCAGCGCGGACGACCGCGCCGGTCGGCGGTGCGAACCGCGCGCAAGTACTCGCGACTCACGCTCAACCGGCTCTTGTCGGGTGCGGGCCCCGGACTTGGCACATTGGCGAGCGCCGACCACGACCACCACGTCGGGGCGGCGCCCTCGGCCCGGATCTCGAGCGC
>JANNWR010000215.1:0-18786 GCA_031408715.1 bacterium | reverse complement strand
ACCACCGCCAGCGCGCTCACTGGCGCGTTGGCCGCCGTGTTCCACGTGTGCAACGCACCGCTGGTGAGCTGCACCGACGCCAGGCGGTTGCGCACCTGGTTGCCCACGATGCTGAACGTGCCTCCCAGGTACACCGACGTGTCGCGCACCGCGATCGCATCGACGTTGCCTCCGAGCACGTTGGGGTTCCACGCCGTGGCCACGCTGGTGGTGAGCGGCAGCGCCGCGGCGTGATTGCGCAACGCCCCGCCGCAGTTCGCGAACTCACCGCCCACGTATACCACCGTGTTCTCGGCGTGCAGCACGTGCACGGCCGCATCGGCGCCCGGGTTCCACGTCGGCACGACCGCCCCGGTGACGCCGTCGAACGCGACCAGGTTGAGGCGCGAGAACGCCGCGACACTGCTGAACGCGCCGCCGGCATACACATTCCCACCCGCTGTCGCGAGCGCACTCACGGTGCCGTTGGTCGGATTGGGCGCCCAGGGCAGCACCGAACCCGTGATCGCATCGAGAGCTGCGAACCCGGTGCGCGTGCCGCCGCCCGTGCTCACGAAGTCGCCGCCGACATAGCGTCCGGCGCCGGAGCGGCTGAGCGTGAACACCGGACCGCTGCTGCCGGGGTTCCAGGCGCGCGCTTGCCCGCTCACGGGATCGAGCAACACCAGGTTGGCGCGGGACTGTCCGCCCAGCCGGGTGAAGCTGCCCGCCACCGCGAGGCCGCTGGCATCGACTTGTAGCGCACTGACGCTGCTGCCCACGAAGCCCGGGTTCCAGGCGTTGGGGGTGCCCGTGGTGGCATCGATCGAGACCACGGCGGTGCGGGCGAAGCCGCTCACCAGCGTGAACGAACCACCGGCGAACACGGTGACGTCGTCGACCGCGATCGCGGTCACAGCGCCATTGGGATCCGGCGCCCACGCCAGCGTGGCGGCGGTGTTGGCGTGCAATGCGGCCAGATTGGCGCGCGACAAGCCGCCGACCTTGCTGAACCGCCCGCCCGCAAAGAGAACCGCACCGTTCAAGGCGAGCGCCTGCACCACCGCCGAGCTGTCAAGCAGCGTCGTATTCCAAGCGAGCGCGGCGCCAGTCACGGGATCGATCGCCGCGAGACGCGTGCGCCGTACGCCGGCCAATGTGTCGAAGTTGCCGCCCACGTAGAGCTTGCCCGAGGTATAGAGCAGTGCGCGCACGATGCTGTCGGCACCCGGGTTCCAGTTCAGGAGCGCACCGGTGTTGGCGTCGAGCGCCGCCAGCCGCGACCTCGTGCCCGCGTTCACGGTGCCGAAGTCGCCACCCACGTACACTCGCCCGCCACCGGTGGCGATCGCGCGAATCGCGCCATCGGTGCTGGCGGTCCATGCATCGAGTGAGCCGTCGGCACGGATGCGCGCGAGGTTGGCGCGCGCCACGCCACCGGCCTGCGTGAACAGTCCGCCCACGTACCAGCCCCCGGCGCCATCGGGCGTGCTCGCCAGCACCACGCCATCGATACCTGCGTTGGCCGCGGCGACCACTCCTGCGCTCGTGTCGACCACCGCACCGGACCCGGTGAACGCACCCGCGTACGTGAATGCGCCGGCCAGGTAGAGCGTGTTGCCGGACACCGCGCTGGCGGTGACCGGGCCGTTGAACCCGGGCGACGGTGCGATGAGTGTGGCGGCGTGCACGCTTGGCACGCTGGCTGCGACTACGCACCATCCCAGCAAGCACCCTGCGAGCGCGCACCTGACGAGGTCCGCGCTGCGTGACCACGAGTGCGCATGCCGGCCGTTGTCACGAGTTGCGCGACGGGTGCGCCCGAAGCACATGCGTGCAGACGATGGGACCAGAGGGCTCGCTTCCATGCTGCTCCTCCGCAGGGGGGCGGCCGCAGTCACATCCGCGGCGCCGATGTCCACACTGTAGAGCATCGGCCGACATCCAAGCAGCACGGACTCGAGCGAGGCACGGGAGTCGGAAAGAAATTCCGGTCGTTCCTGTTCGCCGTCAGCCCACCACCGCCAGGAACAACGCTGCCTTGCGTGCATCCATGCAGGAGCCGACGTCAGCCCTCCCCAGCACCCAACTCGAACGCCCCGGACTCCATCATGGAGTCCGGGGCGTTCGCTGTTGCAGGCGCCGGGCTACTGCTTGTCGGGCGTGACCGAGGAGTCGTCCTTCTTCAAGAAGTGACGCTTCTCGCGCTCGATCTTGAGCACTTCGGCGTTCGTGACCTTGAACTCGACACGGCGGTTCTTCGCCCGGCCGAGCACCGAGGTGTTCGGCGCCACTGGGACCTCGGGGCCGTAGCCGACCGTGGTGAAGTGGGTGCCATCGAGCGTCGGGAACTTCTGCGACAGGTAGCCGAGCACGGCCTTGGCGCGCGCCTCGGACAGCGCCACGTTCTTCACCTTGGAACCGGTGTTGTCCGTGTGGCCGCCGATCTCGAGCGTCAGCATCGGGTACTGGAGCAGGATGGCCGCGACTTCGTCGAGCACCGGGAAGCTCTCCGGCTTCAGTGTGGCCTTGCCCGTATCGAAGTTGATGTCCTGCAGCCGGATCATACCGGTGTCGAGCAACTGCGTTTCCTTTTCGCTCACCTCGATCGGGCAGCCGTTCACATCGACCTTCAAGCCCGCCGGCGTGGCCGCGCACTGATCCACACCGTCCGGCACACCGTCGCCGTCGCTGTCGACCGGGCAACCCGTGGCGTCCACGACCGCGCCCTTGGGCGTGTTCTCGCACGTGTCGAGGCCGTCGAACACGCCGTCGCCGTCGCTGTCCATGGGGCAGCCGACCGCGTCGACCTTCGCACCCTTGGGTGTGTCGGGGCAGGTGTCGATGCCGTCCGCCACACCGTCGCCGTCGGCGTCCGTGGGGCAGCCGTTCTTGTCGACCTTGGCACCCTTGGACGTGCCCTCACACTTGTCGAGGCCGTCGAAGACGCCATCGCCGTCGCTGTCCTTGGCGCGACCCTGCGCATCGACCTTCGCACCGATCGGTGTCTTGGGCTCCAGGTCGATCCAGTTGCGCACACCATCGATGTCGTTGTCCTTCGACTTGCCGCGGAACGTCATCTGGAGCGCGGCCGTGGCCACGATGTGATTCGAGAACTCCGTGTCGTCGCGTTCGCGCAGCATGACGTCCTTCACCTGCAGCCTTAGCGCCATGCGCTCACGGCCCCCCAGGCTCATGATCACGCCCGCGCCGATGCTGGGCGAACCCTTCTGCGTGATGAACAGCAGGTCGGGCGTGTGCGTGCGGCCGTAGCCCAGCCCCGTGAGCAGATACGGCGTGACCTTCTCGGACGGGTCGCGCAGACTCCAACGCAGGTCGACACCCGTCCACGACAGGTTCTGCTCCTTGCTGCTGTAGAACGGATCGCTCTTGGCGCCGACGGTGTGCAGCCAGGTGCCCTCGAACGTCAGCCCCGAAGACCAGCGATACGCCAGCGAGGCGATCCCGGTGGGAGCGTCCTGCACGAGAATGCGGGCGTCGTACTGCATCCAGCCGCCGCCGGCGGAGACTTCGACCGGGTGCCCGGCGACCTGCGCACGGGCGGGCGAGGCCACGAGCGCGACGAGGAATACGAGTAACGGCAGGCGCTTGAAGCCGGACATGAAGCGGACCTCCTGGGATCTCGGTGCGGTCTTGTTCAAGGAGAGTGCTGCGCCATGGACAGCCGCCTTCACGCCGGGTCGCGCGCGGGGGTACAGAAAGCTGCCCAAGGCTGCAGAATAGCCGGATAGTGGTAGCATCCGGCCCCCGACTGGTCAACGGCAGGGATGGCACCGGATACGACCCTGGATGCGACCCTGGATGCGACCCCTGATGTGCCGCCGAGCCGCTCCCAGGCCGCCACGAAACCCACCCGCGGAACCCCGCCGGATCGCCCCGGAGAGAGACTCCTATGGACGCCAGCAGCCGCAAGGATCTCATCGACCGCTACCGGGCCGGGTTCGACCAGGTCACGAAGGCCCTCGAGGGCTTTCCCCCCGGCAAGCTGACCGCGCATCCCATCACCGGGAAGTGGTCGGCCGCCGAGATCGTGCACCATCTGGCCGACTCCGAGATGAACAGCGCGATTCGCATCCGCAAGCTGCTCGCCGAGGCCCATCCCGTGATCCAGGGCTATGATCAAGAGGTCTGGGCAGCACTGCTCCACTATCAGGCCCGCCCCATCGAGCCGTCGCTGCAGGCGTTTCGCTACGCGCGTGAGAGCACCGCACAGTTATTCGAGCACATGAGCGAAGCCGATTGGCGGAAGCTCGGCTGGCACAGCGATGCCGGCAGCTATCACACCGAACGCTGGCTCGAGATCTATGCCGGGCACGCCCACGGCCACGCCGAGCAGATCGCGCGATTGAAGGCAGCGCTCGCCTCATGATCTGGCGTTGCCGCGATGTGACCTACGACCTGTCGGCCCGCGTGCTGGTCATGGGTATCGTCAACGTCACGCCCGACTCGTTCTCCGACGGCGGTCGCTACCTGGACCCCGGCGCAGCCGTGGCACGCTGTCACGAGTTACTGGCCGAGGGCGCCGACGTGCTGGACGTGGGCGCGGAAAGCACGCGTCCCGGTTCGCCGGCCGTGCCGGCCGAGGAACAGTGGCGACGACTGGAGCCCGTGCTCACGGGGCTGCGCCGGAGCAAACCCGACGCCGTGATCTCGTGCGACACCCGAGACGCCGCGGTGGCCGACCGCGCGCTGGGCGCAGGCGCGCGCATCATCAACGACGTCAGCGCGCTCTCGGATGCCGCCATGGCGCGCACCGTGGCGCGCGACTGCGCCGGACTGGTGCTCATGCACATGCGCGGCAACCCCGAGACCATGCAGCGCGACACGGCGTATGCCGACGTGGTCGCCGAGGTCGACGCACACCTGCGCGCGCGCCTCGCCACCGCCGAGGCCGCGGGTGTGATGCGCGAGTGCGTGGCGTTCGACCCCGGCATCGGCTTCGGCAAGTCGGCCGAAGGCTCGTTGGCCCTGCTGGCGCGCGGGCTGCCTGTTCTGGCGGCCTCTGGCCGCCCGGTGCTGGTCGGTGCCAGCCGCAAGAGCTTCCTCGCCCGCCTCACCGGCGAAGACGGTCCGCCCGCCAACCGCGTGAGCGCCAGCCTCGCCGCTGCCGCCCTCGCCGTGTTCGAGGGCGCCACCATCCTGCGAGTCCACGACGTCGCCGCCACCGTGCGCGTGGCGCAGATCGCCCTCGCCGCCCGAAAAGCGCGAGCTTAGGCTCACCTCGCGCCTCGAGTCCGTCGCGCGACGCATGGCGCTTCTGTTACCGTCCACCATGCCATGACCCCAGTGCACCCACTCTGGCTACTCGATGTCCTCGACATCCTGATCGTCGCCGTCCTCTTCTACCGGCTGCTCTCGCTGGTAAGAGGAACGCGCAGCGCGCAGATGATCGTCGGACTCATGCTGATCGCCGCCGTCGGCGTGGTCGCGCAGTACTTCGACCTGCTCGCGGTGCGCTGGATCGTATCCAGCCTGAAGACCGTGTGGCTGATCGTGTTCGTGATCCTGTTCCAGCCCGAGTTGCGGCACGCGTTGGCACAGTTCGGGCGCACGCGCTACTTCCGGAACTTCCTGCGCGGCGAGAACTACGGCGTGCTGGGCGAAGTCATCCGCGCGGCCGAGAACCTGTCCGCGCGCCGCCATGGCGGTTTGATCGTCATGGAGCGCAATGTGGGATTACGCAACTTCGTCGAAACCGGCACGCGCATCGACGCCAAGGTCTCGGCCGAACTGCTGGTGACGCTGTTCAGCCCCGGCTCTCCCTTGCACGACGGCGCAGTCATCGTCCGAGAAGACTCGATCGTCGCCGCCTCGTGCATCCTGCCGCTGTCGAGCAATCCGCGCACCGCCATCTCGCTCGGCACGCGCCATCGCGCGGCACTCGGACTGTCCGAAGAGACCGATGCCGCGGTGATCGTGGCGAGCGAACAGACCGGTGCCATCTCGGTGGCGCATCGCGGCGTGCTCTACCAACGCCTCGACGAAGGCCAGTTGCGCAGCGAGCTGTCGCGCATCTTCCGCATCCGCCCGCAGGACGAACCCGCAGCACCCGTGCCCCCGGCTCCCGAAGCCGAGGACGAAACATCGCCGAAGGTCGCGGGCTGAGCACCTCCCGGCCGCACGTCGCGCGCGTGAGCGGTGGCGCGCTGAAGCGCCTGCTCGACTGCGAGCGCCGGCTGTGGCTGTCGGAACATGCGCACGGACACTCGGCCGGCCGCAGCGAGCACGACGACATGCTCGGCGATCGCAGCCGCTCGCTCGAAGACCAGAGCGCGCATGCGATCGGTGCCGTGATCGAACCCGTGCTGCGAAATGGCGTGTCGTTCGAAGAAGCCGCGGCCGAGACCCTGCGGCTCCTGCGCGAGACCCGTGAGCCCCTGCGGCGCCCGGTACTCTTGTCTGCAGACGGCAGGCTGTCGGCATCACCCGGCTTCATCCTGTGGGAGGGCGATGCACTCGTGTTGCGCGACGTGCGTCTGGCGCACCGCCCCGACAAGCGTCGCGACAATCGCATCCGCCTGGCGTTCGCGGGCTGGCTCGTGCGCCAGTTGACCGGGCTCGAAGTGGCGCGACTCGAGATCGTGACCGGCTTGGGGACGACGGTGACGTTTCAACCCGAATCCGATGAAGTGCTCGCAGCACTGGCGGCACGCGCACTCGAACTCATGGGCGATTCACCCGAGCCCGACATCTTGATGGGGCACTCGCACTGCCAGCACTGCGGGCACTATTCGCACTGCTGGGATCGCGCCGAGGCCGACCGCCGCGTCGAAGTGCTGCCGGCTGTGACGCAGCGTCGCGCCGAACTGCTTCGTGAAGAGGGCATCGTCAGCTTCGATGCGCTCGCAAAGCTCGCGCCCGAGGACTTGAAGCACTTCAAGCACAAGGACCTGCGCGACGGTGCCGCCGCCATGCTGCCGGAAGCGCGCGCATGGTCGAACAATGCGGCGTATTTCCTGAAGCCCCCGGGCCTGCCGGTCGGGCGCGTGCCGGTGTGGTTCGATGTGGAATCCGACTCCGACGGCGAGCGCGCCGGCGTGCCCGTGTATCTGTGGGGGCTGGCGGTGGAGTCCCGCGCGGTCACCGGGGCGTCGAACTCGAACAACCGGACTCCCGAGCCGGCGGTGTCCGCTCGGGTCACGCACGAAGCGTCGGCTCGCGCCGCAGCCGCAGCCGAGGCCGCCACACGTCCGCCGTTCGAACCGATTCTGGCCGAACTCGACGCTGCCGGTGACCGCGACGCGTGGCTGCGCTTCTGCGCGCGCGTTATCGAGATCTTTCGCGAGAATCCGAGCGCCGTACTGGTCCATTGGCATTCCGCCGAGCCGATGTGGATCGAGCGTTACATCGGCCGGCTCGGGGCACCCGACGAGTTCGTGAAGCTGATGCGCACGCCGGGCTCGATGTTCGACCTGCACGGCGCACTCGAGAAGTGCGTGCGACTGCCGTTGCGCTCGACATCCGTGAAGTACGTCGCCCCCTGGCTCGGCTTCGCCTGGAGCAACCCGAACGCCGACGCCGCCTGGAGCACCGCGCAACTGCACCGCGCCTACGCCTCCAAGGACCCCGCCGAACGGGCCGAACTGCTGGCCGAAGTCGCGCGCTACAACGCCGACGACCTGTGGGCGATGCGCGTGGTGTGGCGGTGGTTGGCGGCGCAACCTGCTCACGCTTGACAGCCCCTCGGCCCCTCCCTACTTTCGCTCGTCCGCACGGTGTCCGCGCCCTGTCCGTTGATCGGCGCCGGCCCGGCAAGTCGTTGTGGTGGTGTCGGCTCACTTGAACTCGAGCGGTTCGCCGAACGCCACGGAATCGCATCGCCAGGGTAGCTCAGTGGTAGAGCAGGGGACTCATAAGCCCTTGGTCGGGAGTTCAACTCTCCCTCCTGGCACCAACTCCGGGTGTCGGGGCCTCGTGGCCCCGATCCACCATTCTCCGGTGCGACGCTTAGCCGTCGCCCGCACTCGGCGGCCCGGCCATTCCCGCGGAGGTCCCGTGCAGCCGCCCGCCTCCCGCCTGCGCCGGCTGGAACCCGTCCTGCGCCGAGCACTGCGCGGGCCCTGCCGGTTGCCGCCTCACAGCACGCTGCTGGTGGCGGTCTCGGGCGGCGCCGACTCCACCGCCCTGCTGGTGGCTCTGGCCTCCGTGGCGCGCGAGTTCGAGCTCACGCTGCACGCGGCCCACCTGCACCACGGCCTGCGCGGCCGCGACGCCGATGTCGACCGCACGCATGTGCGCGAGCTATGCGAGCGCGTGCGCGTGCCACTGACCGACGCACGCATCGACGCGCGCAAGCGCATGAGCACGCGCGGCCTGAGTGGCGAAGCCGGCCTGCGCACGCTGCGCCGCGAGTGGTTGCTGCGCGTCGCCAGGCGCGTGCACGCCGCGGCCATCGCCACGGCCCACACCGCGGACGATCAACTCGAGACGCTGTTGCTGCGGCTGGCACGCGGCACCGGGCTCACGGGTGCGGCCGGCATGCGAGCACGGCATGGCATGTTCGTGAAGCCGCTGCTGCACGCTACGCGCCACGATGTCGAGCGCGATCTCAAGCAACACGGCATCCCGTGGCGTGAAGACGCCAGCAACGCGACGCGAGCCTTTGCCCGCAATCGCGTGCGCCACGACGTCGTGCCCGCACTGCTGGCCGCCGTGCTGCCGGAAGGTGCGAGCGCATTACCAGCGCGCCGCGCCGCGCTGGCGTTGCGCGCTTCGGCCCTGGCCGCCGAGCTGGCCGCGACCGAGCGCCTACTGGCCCGCGCGGCCGCGCGTGCGCTCGATCGCGCGCTGGTGGCGAGTGCCGAAGGCCCGGCGCTCCGGCTCCTGACGCTCTCCCGGCTCGCTCCGCCGCTCCTCCGGTTGGCGCTGCATCGGGCATGGCGGCTACTGGGGCCCGGCGGGGCCGCCCCACCCGGGCTCACGGCGGGGCACCTGGCGCCCCTGCTCCGGTCCGTGACCACCGGTTCGCCCGCATTCCGGACCCCGCTTCCCGAGGGCTGGCAGGCGGTCGCCAGCCGAGGTGAGCTTCGATTCTCGCCCCCGCTGCGGCATGACCGTGCAACCCGGTCCGCCGCTCGCCCCCTATCCCGGCGCGCGGGCGCGCCCGATGCTAGACTACGGGGACGGTCTGTTCGCGAGCGATGATGTTCTGCTGCAGGATGTTTCGCGCGCGGCGGCCCACAAGGATGACACCCCAGCACGCACGCCGCCGACCCCGGCGCCCCGACAGGAGCCTCCATGTCCGACTCCCGCCCCAGCGTCCAGACCGACCCGACCATCCGCGTGCTGTTCTCCGCTGAACAGATCCAGACGCGCGTGCGCGAGATGGGCGTGCAGCTGGCCAAGGACCTCGCGGGCAAGTCCCCGCTGTTCGTGGGAGTGCTGAAGGGTGCTTGCATGTTCCAGATGGACCTGGCCCGAGCCACACCACTCGATCTCGAGATGGACTTCCTCGCGGTCGCCAGCTACGGCGCGGGCACGGTGTCGAGCGGCACGGTGGAATTGATCATGGATCTGCGGACGGACATCAAAGGCCGTCATGTCGTGCTTTGTGAAGGAGTCGTGGATTCCGGCCGGAGCGTACAGTTCATTCTCGATCTCCTTGAATCGCGTGGTGCCGCCCGCATCCAAGTGGCGACGCTGCTCGACAAGGCCCCGTGCCGGCAGATCCCGGTCCCGGTGGACTACAAGGGATGGACGATCGGGGATGAGTTCGTGATCGGCTATGGCATGGATGCCGCCGAGCGCTACCGCAACTTGCCCTACGTGGGCGTTCTCGAGGAGGCGTAGAAGCGTGAACATCTTCCACAAGGATGGTGACGACGACGGCGGGCGCAAGAACAACCCGCGCGGCGACAAGGGCGGACGTGGTCCGCAACTGCCGTCCCCTCCGGGCCGGCCGTTCCGCACCATGATGTTCTGGGCGCTCGTGCTGCTGCTGGCGCTGACCGCATACAAGATGTATGCGGGCAATCTGCTGACCACGCAGCGCATCGACATCCCCTACACGCGCTTCGTGCAGGAGCTCGAGAAGGGCAACATCGAGCGCGCGACGTTCGTCGAGGAAACGCGCACGGTGCTGGGTGACCTGCACGCCGAGGCCAGCGAGACCGTGGCCGGGCGCAGCGTCAGCATCAAGTCGTTCAAGACGAACTTCCTGGGTGATGGCGCGCTGCTCGCCGACAAGGCCCGGCAGGCCAACCCGAACGCCCAGATCATGGTGCAGGCGCCGGGTATCAACTGGTTGTCGGTGCTGTTCACCTGGCTGCCGTTGCTGCTGTTCCTCGTCGCCTGGATGTTCATGCTGCGCCAGATGCAGGGCGGCGGTTCGGCCGCGATGCGCTTCGGCAAGAGCAAGGCGAAGGTGCTCATGGAGTCGCAGACGCGCGTCACGTTCAAGGATGTCGCCGGCTGTGACGAGGCCAAGCAGGAACTTCAAGAGATCATCGAGTTCCTGAAGGAACCGCAGAAGTTCCAGCGCCTGGGCGGCCGCATCCCCAAGGGCGCGCTGCTGCTGGGCCCCCCGGGCTCGGGCAAGACGCTGCTCGCCAAGGCCGTCGCAGGCGAAGCAGGCGTGCCGTTCTTCAGCATGTCGGGCTCGGACTTCGTCGAGATGTTCGTCGGCGTGGGAGCGTCGGTGACCGGCGACACGCCGATCCTGGTGCGTGATACGCAGGGCACTCGCCTGGTGCCGATCGGCGAATATGTCGACGGCTTCTACACGGGCGACGCCGCGGGCTTCCCGATCCGCGTCGACGGCGTGCAGACGCTCGGGTTCGACAAGCAGGTCTCGGCGTCCACGAAAGCGTTCGTGAAAGGCAGTGCCTGGAAGCCGGCGGCGGCGGTCTACCGCCACCGCGTGACCGAGATCCACGAGATTCGCTATCAGGGCGGAACGTTGCGTACGACCGGCGACCACAGTGTGTTCGTCCGCACGCGCGACGGCGTCAAGGCCGTCGAAGCGCGCGAACTCAAGCCGGGTGATGTGCTAGTGGAGCTTCCGTTGACATCGCAGCACACAACGGATTCGGCCGGGAGCGTCGCAGGCAACGCGCGCTTCGAGGGCACGCCGATGCTGCTCCTGTTCGACGGCGTCAGCCAGCCGGATGTTGCAGTTCTCGCGAGTTCGACGGAGCCCACCTCATCCGGCGGCCTGTCCCTCGCTACGTCGACCGCTGCGTCGCACACCGTACTGCTCGCCGACACGATGCCAGTCGCGCTGCCCGAGGATGTCGCGATCACGCCGGCATTGCTCAAGCTGGCGGGCTATCACGCCGCGGCGGGCGTGCCGTCGGACGCACTTCGGTTCGAACTCCCGGGCGACGCCACCGACCTGCACACGGAAGTCTCAACCCTGCTGCGTGACGTGTTCGGCGTCAACGCCGAGATCTCGGCGTCGCCTAGCGGGACGGTCGATGTAGTTGTCCGGTCAGTCGAACTCGGGAAGTTCTTCGGCCGACTGAACGGCGGCCAGTCCCCGCGTCATATCCCCGAAATCCTCTGGAGTCTTCCGGTTGGCGCCTATCAGGCTTACCTCACGGGCTTCGCGCTCGGCGCGGGTTGGGCGTTGGGCGGCTCAGCATCACACCACGATCACGCGAGCATCATCCGTGAGCTGACCTGGCTGGCCTCGATGCACGGGGTCTCGGCGGTCGGGACGAGCACCACTGCACTTGCCGTCGAAAGTGTCGTGGTCAAGCCGTACGACGGCTTCGTCTACGACCTGTGCGGCTGCGAGAACGAGGCATTCTTCGGCGGCGACAAGCCGGTGCTGCTTCACAACAGCCGCGTTCGCGACCTGTTCGAGCAGGGCAAGCGCAATGCGCCCTGCCTCACCGGTGATACGCGCATCACGCTGACCGGCGGTCGCGAAATCACCATCGGGGAGATGTTCGATTCGCGCATGACCGGCGTGAAGGTGCCCTCGATGACGTCCGACTTCCGGATCCAGGACGTCACGGTCATCGGTATCACACGCAAGCCGTCGCCAAACCTGTTCCAGATCCGCACCTCGACGTCGGCCATCAAGGCGACCGGCAATCACGAGTTCCCCATCTGGCGTGGCGACCGTATGGAGTGGGTGCGTACCGATGCACTCCAGACGGGCGACTACGTGGCGACTCCTCGTGTCGTTCCGACCACACCGTTCGCGCCCAAGTTCACGAGCCTGCTGGCGATGGAGGACGTGCTCGTGCATTGGCCGGGCGAAACGCGTGAGGCTCGGCGCCCACGGCTCCATGAGGTGCTGGACGAGGTCCATCGCCGGCATGGCGAAGGCGTGTCCCTTTCGGTCGGTCGAGGAGGCTGGGGGAGCTCGCACCTCGAGCGCTTCCCGTTGGAAGTCACGGAGGACATGGCGTACCTGGGCGGCCTGATCGCCTCGGATGGCTGCTTCGGGGAGCGCGGTCATAGCACGATCACGTTCTCGAACACCGAACCGGCGCTGCATGATCGTCTGAGTGACATCCTCAAGTACGAGTTCGGGTACACCCCGCGCCTGCACAAGAACAAGAAGTACTTCGACACCGTGCTTCCACAGGGCGGTCACCCGAAGACTTTGCGGGATTCTTGGACCACGCACATCAACCATCGATTCCTGTGCGACGTGCTTCGCCGATTTGATGAGCGCATCCAGGAGCTTCCTGCCTTCCTCGTCGCGGCTTGGCTGCGCGGCGTCTTCGACGGCGATGGCTGCGTTCGCACGACGCCCTCCTGCCCGCAGGTCATCCTCTCGGCGTGGCAGGGCCGCAACAACCAGCAGATCCGGTCCGCCCTGATTCGCTTGGGAATCTCGGTCCCGCTCTCGGCGTCGTCACATGCCGGCAGGGATGGCAATATCGTGATCTCGGGCGTGGTTGCGATCCGCTCCTTCATTGACAAGGTCTATTCGGACCACCCGGCGAAGCGTGCATCGCTTGATACGATCTCTGCACTGATCGCGGATCGCGCGACGTCGTCCTCACGACTCGATACGATTCCCGTGGGCGGGGCACTCCGGGCGGCCCGCGAATCGCTAGGTATGGGGCAGCGCGCGTTCAGTCGGGGCCATGTCGTCAGCGCGTACGAGCGCGGACTCAACAACCCCTCACGGTCGAGCCTGCAATCGGTTGTCGAGGAGATGGCGGCTTGGAGTGAGGCGAGGGGCGTCACCGCGACTGAAGAACTGGGCCGAGTCCGCGAGTTGACCGAATCGGCCGTGCTATGGTCGCGCATCGAGGCTGTTGATTCCGTCGAGGCCGGAGAGCACGTGTATGATCTGTGCCTCGATATGAATCACAACTTCGTCGCCAACGAAATCTTTACAAAGAATTGTATTTTGTTCATCGATGAAATCGACGCTGTGGGCCGGCACCGTGGTGCGGGGCTGGGCGGCGGTCACGACGAGCGTGAGCAGACGCTGAACCAGTTGCTGGTCGAGATGGACGGCTTCGAGTCCAACGAAGGCGTCATCATGATCGCCGCCACGAACCGCCCCGACGTACTGGACCCCGCACTCATGCGTCCGGGCCGCTTCGACCGGCAGATCGTGGTGGATTGGCCGGACGTGCGCGGTCGCGAGGGCATTCTCAAGGTGCACACGCGCAAGTTGCCGCTGGGCGAGGATGTCGACTTGAAGCTCATCGCGCGTGAGACGCCCGGCATGTCGGGCGCCGACCTGGCGAACATCGCCAACGAGGCGGCGCTGCTGGCCGCGCGGCGCAATCACAAGAAGATCTCACTGCGCGACTTCGGTGACGCCAAGGACAAAGTCACGTTCGGGCTCGAGCGCCGCAGCCTGGTCATGACCGAGGTCGAGCGCAGGACGACGGCCTATCACGAGGCTGGTCACGCGCTGGTGGCGTGGCTGATCCCGGGCTCCGATCCGGTTTCGAAGATCACCATCATCCCGCGCGGCCGCGCGCTGGGTCTCACTGGCTTTGCGCCGTCCGAAGAGCGCCACACCATTTCCAAGAAGCAGCTCGAAGACCGGCTCAGCATGATGATGGGCGGCCGCGCCGCCGAGTTGCTCGTGTTCGAGCATCTCACCACCGGCGCCGGCAATGACCTCGAGCGCGCCACGGCCGCGGCGCACAAGATGGTCACGCAGTTCGGCATGAGCGACAAGCTCGGGCCGCTCTCGTTCGGCAAGGGCGAAGAAATGATGTTCCTGGGCCGCGAGATCTCCCGGTCCAAGGATTACAGCGAAGCCACCGCGGTGCTGATCGACTCCGAGATCCGCTCCATCGTCGAGATGGCCCACGCCAAGGCTCTGCAGTTGCTGAAGGACAACCTCGACAAGCTGCACCTGCTTGCGAACACGCTGCTCGAGCGCGAGACGATCGACGGCGACCAGATGGATCGCGTGTTGCGCGGCGAGACGCTGGAGCCGGCACCGCGCTACGCCGATCTGGACGCGCCGCCACCGAGCGCCAGCGCTCCGGTGACGCGCACGGACGAAGGTGGTGCACCTGAGGGCTTCGGCGAGCCGAGCCCGAGGCCGGCCTAGCCAGCCGTACCTCGCGAAGTTCCTGAAAGCCCCCGGGACGAGTGGACCGGGGGCTTTCGGCTTTCCGGAATGCGCCCACGCGTGTTTGATGTGGGCAGTTCGGTGGCCGCGCGGCGAGTGAACGGCCCACACGCGTTTCATGTGGGCAGTTCACACGCGCTGGCGCGTGCGATGTGGCCGGACGGTCAGCCTTGGCATGGCCCTGCCCGCGCACTTTCCGACGGAGCTGTCTCCCACGCTGTTCACCGACAGGCCCGGAAGTTCGTTGCTACTGCTCGTGCGGACCCTGGCTGGGAGCCCCGATGAGGCCCGCTGGTGGCCCCAAGTCCAGCGTTCGTGCGCTGGGGGACATGGAAATGTCGATTGTCCTGACACCACGAAACTTTTCGACCAGTTGGAGCGTCTTACCTTATGTCACTACGCATGCGAGCGAGGGTGGCGCGATTGCACGAACGAAGGACCGACCCGGGAAGGCCGATCCGCAGCGACGGGGTTCAGAACGAGGACCCCGTGCAGGACCCGCGAAGCACCGGTGGGGAGCCCCGCAAGGGGTATCGGGGCGACGCAGAGTACGACGCGCAAGCGTCGGTGATTCAAGTCATGATTCAGGTCATGACTCAGGTCAGAAGAGCGGGCAGGGTGCAGCGCCGAAGGAGAGAGCGGCTCTGCAGCTAGCAGCTCCAAGGCACGGCAGCGGGAAAGGCAAGGCCCGCCACCGGAAATGAGCGCCCGGCACACCTCCTGTCGGGCGCTTCGCCTTTTTCAGCTCGCAGGCCGCGTCACCGGCTCGACTTCCAGCGCCACGATCTCCGAGTTGCGCAACACCGTGAGCGGCATGCGCGTGCCGACGCTCTGGTGTGTGAGGCGCTTGTGCAGGTCATCGACGCCGAGCACCGGCAGGGCTCCCAAAGCCACGATGACGTCGCCCTCGCGCAGGCCGGTGTGCTCGGCGGGGCTCGCCTTCTCGACCGACAGCACGAGCACGCCCGACTCCTGCGTCAGCTCAAGGCGCCGCACCAGGTGGCGGCGCAGGCGCGCGTTCTGGCCGCCGACACCGATCCAGCCACGCGTGATGCGGCCGTCGCGGATCAGGCTCATGGCCACGAACTTCGCGAGGTCGACCGCGATGGCGAAACAGATGCCCTGCGCAGGCAGGATCATGGCGGTATTCACGCCGATCACTTCGCCGCGCGAGTTCACCAAAGGCCCGCCCGAGTTGCCCGGGTTCAGCGACGCGTCGGTCTGCAGCACGTCGTCGATGAGCCGCCCAGACTGTGCACGCAGCGAGCGGCCGAGCGCACTCACCACGCCGGTGGTGACGGTGGCGTGAAAGCCCAGCGGATTGCCGATGGCGATCGCCACCTGCCCGACGCGAACGCGCGACGATTCGCCGAGCACAGCCGCCTGCACGCCGTCGGCCTGCAGGCGCACCACGGCAAGGTCGGTGTCGGGGTCGTCGCCCACGAGTGTGGCCGGCACGCGGCGACCATCGGCGAGCATGGCCGTGATCTTGCGCGCGCCGTGCACGACATGGCTGTTGGTGAGCGCGAAGCCATCGGTGGTGAACACGAAGCCCGAGCCCGAGCCACCTCCGCGACGACGGTCGGCGTGCTCGACGTCGATCTTGACCACCGAGGGTGAGACCCGCTCGACGGCGCCGATGACCGCCTCGGAGTAAGCGTCGAGGAGGTTGGCGTCGTCCACGGCCCCGGCGGAGCCGGACGTGGTGCCCTCGGG
Organism: bacterium; assembly: GCA_031408715.1. Lineage (GTDB taxonomy): Bacteria > Eisenbacteria > RBG-16-71-46 > RBG-16-71-46 > RBG-16-71-46 > JAIOPA01. The sequence goes on along the minus strand of JANNWR010000215.1, from coordinate 2,564 downwards.
CAGCTCCAAAGGCAGCGGGGGAACACGTTCGGCATCACCGGCCACGAGCTTCAGGTTCGGCTGCATGCAATCTCCTCACGGCCGGCTGGGCGGCCCTGGGTGTCACCCACGCGGCGGGACGCCAGCGCGGGGGTGCGGCGAAAACCCACGGGGGTGCGCTCGCGGGTGGTCTTTGGACGCGGTGAGGGGGCGATGGGGTTCAGGACAGCGCACGGATGGCGTCGGCTCGCGGGTGGCGAGTTCCGGCGACCTGGAGCTGGGCTTGGGGTCGTCGCAGGGTCGGGATCGTCGCGAGGAAGAGGGCCATGGGCCCAGGTGGGCCGCCGCCATCCCATCAGCCCGCCCGGACCCACGGGCCGATACCAAGCAGCACGACTACGACGCAGCCAGCCCCGTGAACGTCTCGCCCGCCGCGGCCTTGCTCACGAGCAGCTCGCACGGCTCGAACCGTGCGCCCTTCTCGGCGCGCAGCGATTTCAAGCGGTCGACGATGGCCTGCAGACCAGCGGTGTCGGCATGGCGCAGCACTCCGCCGCGATAGGGCGGGAAGCCGGCGCCGAAGATCATCGCGAGATCGACCTGATCGGCGCCCGAGACGATGAGCTCTTCCACGCAGCGCGCGGACTCGTTGATCATCGCCAGCACCATGCGTTCGGACAGCGCGTCGATGGTCTGCGGACGGCGCGTCGCTTGCAGCCCCAGGAGTCCCCGCACGCTTGGATCGACCGTGCGCTTGCGGCCCTTATGCCGATAGAAACCATTACCGTTCTTCTTCCCCAGCTTGCCGGCGGCGATCATCTTCTCGAGTGCGACCGACGGCTGCATGCGGTCCGGGAACGCCTTCGACAGCACGCCTGCCACTTTGTACGCCACATCGAGCCCGACCTCGTCGACCACCTCGAACGGGCCCATGGGCATGCCGAAGCGCTTCATCGAGGCGTCGATGTCGGCCACGGCATAGCCTTCCTCCAACAGGTGCAGCGCTTCGCGCAGGTATGGCATCAGCACTCGGTTCACCACGAAGCCCGGCGAATCCTTCACCACGACCGGCGTCTTGCCGAGTCGTCGCGCCAAGCCCACGGCGGTGACCAGTGCCTGGTCACTCGTTTTCTCGCCGCGGATGACCTCGACCAGCGGCATCTTGTGCACGGGGTTGAAGAAGTGGAATCCCACAAAGCGCTCGGGGTGCAGCAGGCCCTCGGCCAGCGCGTTCACCGACAAGCTGCTCGTGTTGCTCGCGAGCAACGCCGTGCTCGGCACGCGCACCTCGAGTTCAGCGAACACGCGGCGCTTGACGTCGGGGTCTTCCACGACGACCTCGATGGCGAAGTCCGCGTGTGCCATGCCCGTCAGTTCGAGCGTCGGGCTGACGCGCGCCATGTGGCCGTCCTTCTCGCGCTGCGGCTGGCGCTTCTTGCGGCCGCGTTCGTCGATCACGGCGCGCACGGTCTGCAGGCCCTTCTGCAGTGCCTCGGGCTTGATCTCACGCATGCGCACGTCGATCCCGTTGCGGCTCGCGAGTTCGGCGATGCCGGCGCCCATCACGCCGGCGCCGATCAAGGCCATGCGCGAGATGGTCGCGGGCTTCAAGCCCGGGTCCGCGACGACGTGCGCGCGCTTGGCCGACTCCGACAACCGGAAGATGCGCACGAGATTCTTGCACACAGTACCCACCACCAGAGGGGCGGCGGCGTCGGCTTCCGCGGCGAAGCCCTGTGCCTCGGGCAGTCCGGCGGTGCGTTCGAGCACACCCAGCACGGCAAGCGGCGCCGGATACATGCCGCCGGTCTTCGCCAGCACGCCCTTTCGCGCCTGGCCGAACACGATCGACCTCCCGGGTGCCGTGCGTGACAGGAACCAGTCGGCGAAGCCACGCGGACGGAACTTGTCGCGACGGTGCTTCGCGGGCCGCTTGATCACACTCGCCAGATGCGCCTCGGCGCGCTCGACGAGCCATGCGGCCGGCACCGCGCGCGCGATCAGGCCGATGCGCTCGGCGCGCTTCGCATCGAGCGCGCGACCCGTGAGGATCATGTCGAGTGCTGCGGGCAGGCCGATCAAGCGCGGCAAGCGCGTCGTGCCGCCCCACGCGGGCAGGATGCCGAGCATGGTCTCGGGCAGGCCGATCTGGGTGCGCGACTCCTCCGTGGCGATGCGCGAATCGCACGCCAGCGACAGCTCCAGACCGCCGCCCAGGCACACACCGTCGATGGCGGCCACGGTCGCGCAGGGCAGTGCGGCCAGCCGCGAATAGGCGACCTGTCCGCGGTGCACCAACTCGAACACCTGCGTGGCATCGGTCACCGCGCCGATGGCATCGACATCGGCGCCGGCGATGAAGCTGCCCGGCTTGCCGCTGATGACGATCACTCCCTGCGGGGGCGCTGCCTCGAGGTCGGTGAGCGCGGCCTCCAGAGACGCCACCGCATCGGCATCGAGCACATTGAGCTTGCGCGCCGGATGATCGACCACGAGATGCGCGATGCCGCCGTCGCGGCGTTCGACGCGGAACACGCCCATCATGACCGCTCCAGCACGAACGCCGCCCCCTGCCCGCCACCCAC
>JANNWR010000214.1:0-2504 GCA_031408715.1 bacterium | reverse complement strand
GTGCGTTCGATCTCGCGCACAGCCGCACAGCCATAGGCCGCGACCCGACACGAACGGGCCCGGTGCGGTCGACACGCACCGGGCCCGTTCGCATGCGGGGTCCTGGTCAGAAATCGACGTGGAGGTCGTAGCGCCGCGTGTCCTCGGCCGTCTTCCGCAATACGACGCACGGCCCACCGAGCCCGAGCCGGGCATCCGTGCCGCGCCAATCGGGTGTGAACGCCGCCGCCACCACACGGCCGACCGCGGGCAGCTTCGCCGCGGCACCGAGCATCGCGCCCGCCACCGTGCGCGTGCCTTCATAGACGTGCTTCGCCGTGCTCCAGAGCCCCCGACGCGGTGACAGGGCGGCATGCACCGAGTACGACCGGTTCGTCGCCACGTAGCGCACGACGCGCTTGACGCTCGGCCAGTCGGCGTCGTCGAACGCCACCATCCCGCCCACGTCCAGCAGTCGGTCGATGAGGAAGAAGTCGACCAGGGCGAAGTCGAACGTATGGAAGCCATCGATGAACGCGAACTGCACGCGACGCCCTTCGGCTTCGAGCTGCGCGAGCCCGCGATGCGACGGCAGCTCGAGGAAGTCGATGAGCGGCGTGAATCCGGCGCGCGCCAGATTGTGCAGACCGATTCCACCCCACAGCGGCTGCGCGTGCTGGCGCGGGTCCATCACGATGTGGCGAGCCTGTTGCTGGCCTGCGAGCGCGTCGCAGATGGCGAGCGCGGAGCAGCCCATCGCCAGGCCGATCTCCAGCGACGCCCGCGGTTTCAGCTCGCGCACCACCCGGGTCAGGAGTTCCGCCTCGTCGGCGAGGACGTGGGACTGCAATTTCACGCTGCCGCCGGTGGGCGTGGGCGATACACCCGTGCGGATCAGTTCCTCGAGGATCGGATTCATCACGCCAGTCTAGGGCTTCTGGCCGAGTTCGGCACTCGAAACGCCCGCCCCGAACTGGACTCAAGGTCCGGGGTTGCCGTCCGACCCTATACGAATGCACACCCCAGCGGAATCTCCGACCGCCCCGGCCGGGCCGGCGACTCCCCGGCCCAAGTGGCACCTCGTTTACTACCTCCTCGCGGCATTCGACGTCATCACGATCTGCACGACACTGTTCCTCACTCACCAGATCATCGAGAACTACAGCGCGGCGATCGCCACGAACCGTGTCTGGACGGCGGCCCTGGACCGTAGCGCTGAGCTGGCGAAGCTGGCGGGCGCCGTCAATGCGCCGGGCAACGACGTGTTCGAGACGCATGATGTGCAGACGGAGTCGCTGCGAATGGCCACCGCCCGCCACGAGTTCGATGACGCCATCGCCTCGACTCGAGTGCAGCTCAGGAACCCGTCCACGAGTCAGGGGACCCCGATCGAGATCGATGGCCTGCTGCAAGCTCTCGCCCGGGTCGAGGCATCCATGAACGAGATGACGGGCGAGGCGGCGCGGATCTTCAAGCACTTCGACCAGGGGCGCGCCGACCTTGCAGGGACGCGCATGGCCACCATGGACCGGCGCTATGCCGCGGTGAACGCGGCTGTGGCTGCGTTCAACACAGACGTCCGGAAGATCCAGGACCGGCTGTTCGATGAGGAGCAGGCGACCGCAGCGCGCGTACAGAAGTTCGAGTGGTTGGTCGCCGGGTTCGTCTTGCTCATCGTGACCGGAGTGACCGTGTATGGCCGCCGCATCACGACTGAAATGACGCGCGCTGCGGGCGAGCGCGAAGCCCACCTGCTGGCGATGGGGCGGCTGGCAGGCGATCTCGCCACGGCTCGCGACGCCGCGCTCGCCGCGAGCCGGGCGAAGAGCGCGTTCCTCGGCACCATGAGTCATGAACTGCGCACGCCGCTCAATGGGGTGCTCGGCATGACCACCCTGCTGCTCGACACGCCACTCGATGACGAACAGCGCGAACTGGCCACCACTGTCCGCGACTGCGGCGTGTCGTTACTCGGGCTGCTCGACGACGTCCTCGAGTACTCGCGCGCCGAGGGCGGCCGCATGCGAGGCCCGGCCGTGGCATTCGATGCCGGGCGCTTGGGTCAGGAGGTGATCCAGTCGCTGCAGCGGGAGGCTGCAGGCAAGCGTCTCGGGCTGCACCTGTATGTCTCGCCCGAGCTGCCCATCGCCCTGGGCGGCGATCCGCCACGCATACGTCAGGTGCTGTTGCACCTCGTTGGCAATGCCATCAAGTTCAGCGAGCATGGGGACGTCACCCTGCGCATCGAGGCCGTGCCCGCAGGTTCGTCCGAGTCGCGCTCGGGCGAATCCTGGGTGCGCTTCGAGGTCCGCGACACGGGTGCAGGCATCCCCTCTGCCGCGCAAGCCCACCTGTTCGAACCCTTCGTGCAGGCCGATTCGTCAGCGACTCGGCGTCACGGTGGTGCGGGCATGGGATTGGCCCTGTGCCAGCGCCTCGTCCGCCTCATGGGCGGACAACTGTCGTTCACGAGCGAGCTCGGGTGCGGCTCCTGCTTCACATTCGTGCTGCCGCTCGACGGCTGC
>JANNWR010000213.1:0-2374 GCA_031408715.1 bacterium | reverse complement strand
ACGCACCACTCCGCCGGGGAGCTCCTCGGCCCCACGGCGTCGGCGGCACCGGCGACACATCCAGTCCCAGCGAGCCGGACGCATGGAATCTGCATCACTCCGGCAGGGCGCTCCATCGCTCGACCACACGCCTCCGATCGTCAGGCGTCCACAAGCAGACGGTAACCTCGCTCAGCGGCCCACTCGGATACTCGGCGAGATACTGGAGACAGCCGGCCCGCAGCCCGTCTGCGAAACCTTCCAGCGTCAGACGCCGGGTGCCCGTGCACAGCGCGGGAAGTGCCACCGAGGCCAACCGCTCTCGATCGAAGGCGCTGAGCACATTGAATACCGCGGTCGCGACGACCTCCACCGTACCCGTCTCCGTAGCAACGTGGATGATCTTCCGAGCAAAGGGAAGCTGATGGGCACCGGTGACCACGACATCGCCGCCGCGCAAGGTGCGCCGCTGCGCGATGACGTCGAGCTCGGGTTGAAGTCCAGGACCTGCGGCGTCTCGGATCGCCCCGGACACACCACCCATGAGTTGGAGCATGGGGTTCGAGGCATTGACGATCGCCTCCGAGCGGGCTCGTACCAGCTCGTAGACGGTGAAGCCAAGGCGATAGCGTCCGAGTACCGCTCTAACCACGTCATCCGAAGCCGAGGGCAGGGACTTGTATAGCAGCGCCCGGAGCTCAGCGGTGGGAACGAACACGGTCACTGTCAGGCCCGATTCCCCGAGCAACTGCACTATGTAGTTGAACGCACGCGGGATCGAAAGTGCCTTGAGCGCCACCGGTCGTGGATCCGGCAGTTGCAGCACGACGGTCCGCTTGGTCCTGGGCGTGCCGTCGCGCAACCGCTCGACCGCGTCCTTGAACTCCGCAGGCGATCGCAGCCGCCCGAGGTCCAGATCAGGCGGTTCAGTGAGCCGCCCTACCTTGAGTTCGAACATTTCGTCGTCCGCCATCGCTCCGATTCCTGATCGAACTTCAGTGCATTCCAGCAACCGAGAGCCCGCTGCTGTCACCCGCTCGCTACCCCTTCCGCCGCTCATCCCCCACGCGCACCGTCCACCCCACCCGATCGCAGTGCTCCAGCAGCGGCACGCAGAACTTCCGCGATGCGCCGGTGAATCCGCGGAAGTCGGCCACGGTCAGCGACGCGTGCCCGCCCGCGAACCAGTCGCGCAACAGCGTATCCAAGCGCGCCATCTGATTCGACGTGTACGTCAGCTCCGAGTTCACGCGCACCAGCCTGCCCAGGAAGAATCCCAGCCCCACCGCGTCAGCGGCACCCGCGCCAAGCGCCTTGGTCCACGTGTCGTTCTCGGGCACCTGGAACGCGTCGGTCTCCAGCATCAGCTCCAGCTTCTGCAGCGCGGCCATGGTCGCAGCGGGCGGCTCCCACGGCATGCCACCCGGGCGCACGCGTTCGCCGCGCGTCTCCAGTTCACCGTCGGCCAGTAGCGCGGCAAATGCCAGATCGAACAGCGTGCCGTCCAGCGCGGCCTTCATACTGCTCTTCAGCTCGCCCTTCATGATGCCGTAGCGCGACGGGTACTTCTCGGCGAACTCGCGCACGGCGCGCAACACCTGCTCGCGCGCGTCGCCCCAGAGTGTGTCCGACAGCCACTTGTTGGGCGCGGGCATCACCACCGAGCCGCGTTGAGCCAAGCCGGCCAACGCCTCCGCCACCACGGCCACGCCCTCGCCCACCTCCTGCGCCAGCTGGTCTGCACTCAATGCCTTGGAAGCAGCGCCCAGTTTTTCCAGAAGCCGCAATTCCAAAGTCCCGCTCTCGTGCACTTCCAGCGCATCGAGCCCTTCCACATCCGACCTGCGCCGCCGCTCTGCAACAGGCTCGATCACGCTTCCGCCGCCGACCGTGCGGCTGGGGCTATACGATCGAATCACGAAGCGATCACCTCGCGCGGCGACCGCAGCGCGTTCCAGTCGTAGTTGCGCCAATGCCGTGCCGCCCGACGGCAGCATGCCGCGCGCAGCGTCGCCCAGCAGCAACAAGCGCCCGATGATCTCGCTGGCGCCCAAGTGAAATCTCACGCGTGTATCCGGCTTCCAGTCGCGCGGAAAGTCGTCCAGCAGCTCGAACCGCACGTCGATCACGCGCGATGGCCGCAGGCTGCCGGTGGCCACCAGCCAGTCGCCGCGTTGCACTTCGTCGCGCTCCACACCATGCACGGCGATGGCGGTGCGCTGCCCCGCGTGCGCGGCTTCCACCGTCTCGCCATGTACCTGCACGCGGCGCACTCGGACTTCGCGGCCGTCGGGTAGCAACTCCAGCACATCCCCCACGCGCACGGAACCGCGCCACAGCGTGCCGGTCACCACCGTGCCGAAGCCCTCCACCGTGAACACGCGGTCGATCGGCA
>JANNWR010000212.1:0-2887 GCA_031408715.1 bacterium | reverse complement strand
CCTTTTCAACACGAATCGGGACAGAACCGATGGCTCGGTCGCGCCTCAATGGTCGCCGGCGGGCGCGCACCTGTGCCTGGGGACGGCCAAGGAGATCGCTTCGGTCTCGGTGGCTGACGGCGAGAACGGCGCGGTGGTGGTCTGGGTCGACATGCGCACAGGTGAATCCGATCTGTATGCCCAGCGACTGACATCTGCTGGGAACGTGGCCCCCGGTTGGCCAGCGGACGGTCTGGCGCTCTGCTTGGCGCAAGGATTCCAGGACCGGATCTCGGCTGCATCGGACGGCGCGGGCGGTGTGATCGCCGTGTGGCAGGACTATCGTTCAGGCCCCAACGGCAAGATCTTCGCTCAGCGTGTGACGGGTTCGGGGGTTGTCGCCTGGGCGCAGGACGGAGTCGCGGTCTCGGCTGATTCCAGCGATCAAGGCGCTCCTGCATTGGCCGCAGACGGCAGCGGCGGAACGCTGGTGATCTGGCAGGATGCGCGAAGCGGCGACTATGACCTTCGTTGGGCGCATCTCGCTCCTGACGGTACGGTGGCTCCCGCAGTCGGTGGAGCGCCGCTGGTGACCGCCCCGGGCGATCAGCGTGGAGTGCGCGTCGTCTCGGACGGCGCTGCACACGGCATCGCCATCTGGCAGCAGGTCGGACCCGATGGCACGCGCCTGTGCGCTTCAGGTTTCGATCTCGGTGCTCCCGCCGCGCTGACCCCGGGCGACATGGGCCAGACGTTCGCAGCCGATGTCGGCATCGATCCCGCGCCAGTGCTCGTGAGCGCGCAGGGCGGCACGTGGGTGGCGTGGAGCCCACGGCACGGGAATCAGGGCGACATCAGGATCCAGCGCCTGACGAGTGGCGGGGTTCCGGCGTTCGCGGACACCGGGCTCGCGGTCTGTATCGAGGCACACGAGCAATACGGACCTGCGATCTGCGCCGACGACTCGGGCGGATGCATCGTCGCCTGGGAGGACTATCGAAACACCAACGCCGACATCTTCGCACAAGCAATCTCGGCTTCGGGGGCTGTTCGCTGGACGGCGGGTGGCGTGCCCGTGTGCGTGCTGGCCGGGCTGCAGTACGAAGTCGCACTTCGGCCCGACGGCGATGCGGGTGCGCTCATCACGTGGAGCGATGCCGCGGTTTCGTCGCGAGCCGGCTTCGCGCGCGCCCGCCCGGTGCTGTCGGGCGCCTTGCCGCAACTGGTCTCGACGGAGTCCGGCCCCGGAAGGGCACACTTGGTCTGGCGTGGCACCGAAGGCGACTCCGCCCGGTACTCGATCCAGAGGAAAGCCGCCGCCGAGGACTGGCGTACGCTGTCGTCGGCGAGAGTTGGCCGAGACGGCTTGCTGGTCTGCGAAGACCGCGGCGTGCTGCCCGGGACTCAAGCCGCATACCGACTGGCCGTCGTGACATCCACGGCACTCGTGGGCCTGGAAGAGATCCTCATCGAGATCCCGATGGCGATGCCGTTAGCGCTCCGCTTTGCGCGCATGGAGGACCGTGGGCGAACGGTCCGCATCAGCTACGTGCTGGAGACCCACGATCGGGCGAATCTCGAGATCATGGACGTGGCGGGCCGACGGGTCCTCGTTCGTGATCTCGGTTCCCCGGGCGCTGGTCCGCACGAAGACCGCTTCGCGAGCTCGATACTGCCGTCCGGAATCTACTTCGCACGCTTGCACCAGGCCCAGCAGATGCGGACCGCGCGTCTGACCTTGATCCGTTAGGAGCCGACCTTGGCAACCATCCGCCGCTACGCCCTCGGGCTCGGGATCATCGTCATCGCACTCACGTGCTGGGCCACGCAGCAGCATGCCCAGAACCGCCCCGCCGGACTGTCACGGGTTCCCGCACAGCGGTTCACCAACGGTCGGCCGGACTCCGCACTCGTGTGGGGGCCGAACACGTACACGAGCGCGAACGCGACCGCGTGGACCTACACGGCCGGAACCCTGAGCATCCCCGGCTATGATGCGAGCAAGCGCTACTTCGTCCGGATCACCAACGGCGATACGACGAGCGGTGCCAATCGAGCCTCGCAGGCCAGTCTGACGATCGGTGGCAAGGAGTTCCTGAGTTCTTCCGACATCACGACGAGCATCGCGTCGATGAACAAGGTCGTGGAGGTGAAAGCGGCCACCTCCACGATCCAGGTCGGCGTGCTGGGGCCCGTGGGCCGATTCATCAAGGTCCGCATCTACGAGACCGCGGACCCGAGCTACGACCTGAACGTGACGTACGGAGACATCACGATTCCCTTTGGGCTGAACCTGATCTCGGACGGCTTCACCAAGCCCGCCAACGCGATGGGGCCATGGACGGTGCGAGTCGTGAACGGTGACGGTCTGGGTGGTAATGCGTGCTCGAACGTGAAGGTCACCCTGAACGGCGTGGACGTGATCCCCTTGGGGCTGGTGAACTCGACCAACCTGACCGCTCTGAGGCAGGTGACGCTGCAGACCGCCAACTCGATCACGATGCGGCTGTACGGCGAGAGCGGTGCAGCAAGTGTGTATTGGACGGCGACCGACAGCTCGGCCCCCGTGATCACGGTGATCCGACCCGTCGAGGCGTACGTGACAGACTCGGCAACGGTCGCGACGACCGCCACGATCAGTGATCAATCCGTCCCGACGAGTGTCACGGTTACGGGCGTGCCGGGCACCATCAGTTCCTACTCGGGCTTCACCGTGGCGAAGCCACTGCCCGTGGACGGCCTGTACACGTTCACCATCAAGGCGACTGACCGCGCGGGCTACGAACGGAGCGTGGTCCAGCACGTGATCCGCGATACCCAGGCGCCGGTGCTGAAGGTCGAGTACCCACCCACGACACCCCCTACCGTGACGACCAGTACCGTGACCGTGAAGGGAACGTGGAGCGAC
>JANNWR010000211.1:0-2169 GCA_031408715.1 bacterium | reverse complement strand
GTTTGTGTCCGAGATTTTTCGAGTTCAGCGCTTTCAGGATCTCGTCCGGAAAAAGCAGATTCTCGCCGGCTCGCCAGTTGCCGATCCATTTCTGATTGCCTCCGCAAAAATCAATGGACTGACTGTGGTGACTGAAGAACGTGACAAGCTGAACGCAGTGTGCATTCCGAGCGTGTGCCGGCACTTCGGCGTAGAGTGCATCAACCTTGAGGCGTTCATGACTCGGTCGGGTTGGCAGTTCTAGCTGACGCTCCACGCGCTTTCGGAGTGCGCCCCCTCCCGCGCTCGGCTACTCTGCGCGACAGCAGTACTCCCATTCATCCATCCGAGGAGAACATCCCATGAAAAGCACTGCAGCGGCCGTCTGGGAAGGCGGCCTGAAGGACGGCAAGGGCAAGCTCACGAGCGGCTCGGGCGCGTTCACCGATTCCCCGTACACGTTCGCCAAGCGCTTCGAAGGCGCCGGCGCGGGCACGACGCCGGAAGAGCTGATCGCGGCGGCGCACTCCGGTTGCTTCGCGATGGCGACGTCGGGCGAACTGACGAAAGCCGGATTCCCGCCGACGCGGCTGTCGGTCAAGGCCACCGTCACGCTGGAGCCTGTCGACGGCAAGCCCACGGTCAGCACATCGGCGCTCGAACTCGAAGCGGTCATCCCGGGCATCGACGACGCCAAGTTCCAGGAACTCGCGGCCGCGGCCAAGGCCGGCTGCCCGATCTCGCGGTTGCTCAAGACGAACATCACGCTGACGGCCAAGCTCGTCAGCTGAGTATCACCCGCTGCACACGGGACAGCGGCGCTCGCGCTCAGGCGCGGGCGCCGCTCTCGTCTTCGGCAGCGGGGTACGTGCCGAGCGACTGCTGCTCCTGCACGAACGGGGCGATGTCACTGAGCGCGCCGGTCACCGCCGCCGACGCCGCGTGCGCGTCCAGATCCAGGTAGAAGCGGTAGCGGAACGCCGCACCCGGCACCGGGCGCGACTCGATGCGCGACAGATTGACGCCACGCTCGCCGAAGCGCACCAGCACCTGCCCGAGCGCGCCGGGCTGGTGCGCGAGCGTCAGCAACAGCGTCGTGCGGCACGGCACGTCGGGCGGGCAGGGCCGGGCCTCACGGGCGACCTCGACGAAGCGCGTGAAGTTCCCGGTCTGCGTCTGGATATTGCGCTCCAGGATCTCGAGCCCGTACATGCGCGCTGCGGTCTCGCTGGCGATGGCGGCCACGGACGGGTCGCCGCCATCGCGCACCTTGCGCGCGGAACCGGCGGTGTCGAACTCCGCGCGCAGCCTCACCTCGGGGAGCGCGCGCAGGAACGTGTCACACTGCGCCAGCGCCTGCGGATGCGATATCACGGTGCGCACTTGCTCCAGGTGCGTGCCGGGCAGCACCAAAAGGCAGTGCTCGACGCGGCTCACGATCTCGGCGTTCAGCTTGAGCCCCAGCTCGGCCACCAAGTCGTATGTCTCGGGCACGCTGCCGGCCGTGGTGTTCTCGACCGGAAGCAATGCCACGTCGACACTGCCGTCCTGCACGGCCTCGGCGGCACCGCGGAAGCTGTCATAGCCCGTGAGTAGCGCGCCCCCAGCGCGCCCGGCATAGCGGGTTTGTGCGGCCAGATGACTGTACGCGCCCTCGACCCCCTGATAAGCGACGCGCAACGGCGAGTCGGCCAGCGCATGCACGAACTCCTGCTGGCGCGCCACGCTCATGTCCATGATGACGCGATACAGCCGCTCGCACTCGTGCGGGTCCAACTCCAGATCGGCGGCGGCGTGCCGCACACGTTGCAGCACCTGGTCCTCGCGCACCGGGTCACGGAACGGCGAGGCGGCACTCAGCTTGGCGCTCGCCACGGCATCCGAGAGCCGCATGCGCTCGGCGAGCAGGCCGAGCAGACGGCGGTCGAGGATGGTGATGGCGTCGCGCAGTGCAGACAGGTCGGGCTCACTCATACGAGCACGATAGCGGCTGGGCGCGGCACTGCAAACAGCCGCTAGCGCAGCACCACCCAGGGCCGCGTGCGGGTCTCCCCCGCACCGGTGCGCAACACGAGCGTGTAGCGACCGGGAGCAAGCCGCGGCAAGTCGAGCGTGGCGCGCTGCGCGCCGGCGGCGTACGTCGTGCGAGGCAGCGCCGCGACACGGCGGCCCTGCGCGTCCAGCAGGGAC
>JANNWR010000210.1:0-1867 GCA_031408715.1 bacterium | reverse complement strand
CCGGGGAGTCCGACTCGGCAATTTCCGAGTCGGCCAGCTCACGTTGCCCGAATTCCTCCGGGCCTGGAGTTGCCCACAGTTGCCCTACACGCACAAAGACTGTGCGTTATTGGCGCGTGCCACCGGGGCTCAGCCAAGAAGCGAATTCTCCGTCGCGACGACCGAGGAGTGATCTCTGGTCTCACCCCAACTCGCAGGGAGGGCACTCATGTCCGGACTTCTCGATCTACTCGGCTCGACACTCGGTGACAACGCCAACGGCGCCATCGGAGAGAAACTCGGCCTCTCGCCTCAGCAGTCGGGCGCCGCAATCGCCTCGGCGCTCCCGATGCTCCTCGGCGCACTCACGCGCGATGCCTCGCAGCCCGGCAGTGCCGAAGCCCTGCTCGGCGCGCTCGGCAAACATGATGGCAGCGTGCTCGATGATCTGCGTGGTCAGTTGCCCTCGGCCGCCAACACGCATGGCGCCGGTATCCTCGGTCACGTGCTCGGGGCCCGTCAGGGTGCCGCCCAACAAGCGGTCGCGGGCGCCAGCGGGATCGATGCCGGTCAGGCGGGTGCGGTGCTCGCGATGCTCGCCCCGATCGTCATGGGAGCGCTCGGCAAGCTGAATCGCCAGCAAGGTCTCGACGCCGGCGGCCTCACGTCCCTCTTACAGGGTGCGCGCGTCTCACACTCTCAGGCGCAGCCCGGGCTCATGGGGCTCGAGTCCCAACTGCTCGACGCCAATCACGATGGCAGCATCGTCGATGACATCACCGGCAAGCTCGGCGGATTGTTCGGAGGGCGTTGAGCCATGAACACCCTGCTGGCGGCGATCGGGCTGATGTTCGGCTCATGGCTGTTCCTCAACCTGGCCGGTGCGGTCATCGTCGGAGCACTGGCGCGCATGCTGCTCCCGGGCAAGGATAAGGTGGGCTGGCTCACCACCATCGGCGTCGGCTTCCTGGGCGGCATCGTGGCGAACCTGGTCGCGCATGTGGCGGGCTGGGTCCCGTGGGGCGAGAACTCCGGCATCCTGGGATCACAGCTCGGGGCGATGGGCTTGCTGTTGCTCCACCGAGTGTGGGCCACTCGACGCGGCTCGAAGACACCCCCGGTGGTTCCGCCCAGCGCGAGCTGACGCACCTCGTATCGACCGTCGGGCCGCCGCAAGTGTGGCGCGCGGCTCGGCGGTCGCTCGACTCTCAAGCCAGCCCGAGCCGCCGCGCCTGGTCGTTCGCGAACAGCGCGCCGGGGTCCATCGTGCGGCGCAGGTCGCGGAAACGCGTGTAGCGCTCGCCGAATGCCTTGGCGAATGACCCGGCGTCCACGACCTGGTCTTTTGCGGGGTAGTACGTTCCGCCGGCTTCCAGCACGAGCTTCGTGAGGTCGGCCGCGGTGTCCCACAGGCGCTTCGCGTCGCGCGGCACCTTGAAGTCGAGCGCCAGTGACCAGCCGTCCAGTCCATGCGACAGCAGGAAGTCGTCCGCCTTATGGCGCTTGAACACGCTGAGGTACGAGATCACCTCGCGGCGCTGGCACAGGCGCAGGGCCTCGGCGAACGCCTCGCGTGCGTTCGCGTCCGGCACGAACAGCTGCACCTGGATGAAACCGCCCGGGCCGTATGCCAGCCGCCAGTCCGGCACATAGTCCAGCAGGAACGCGAAGCCCGCGTGCGAGTCGCGATAGGTGCCGTCTTTGTCGACGGGCTCCGGGAGCGCGTACTTCGCGCGGTTCACGAACTTCATGCCGGTGTCGTTGTTGAACATCGCCATGGGCATCCACAACAGCGACTTGGGCATCCCCAGGATGCTCGCCGGCAGGTCCTGCTTCGACAACGCCAGCGTGGCCTGGCCCTGCGGGTCCTCGGCGGCCGACAGATGAT
>JANNWR010000209.1:0-13441 GCA_031408715.1 bacterium | reverse complement strand
CTCGCGCTCGTGTTCCAGCGGTGCAACCGCCACCGGCACAGGGTCGACGAAAGACACCGCATGCAGGTTGGCGCACGTGCAGTTGTCGTCGCGGCCGCCGGCGTCGGCGGCGCAACCGTGCTCCGACAGATGATGGCGTGCATCGGCCACTTCGCCCGCCACCAAGGCGGACAGGAGCAGCAATGCGGCCAGCACCCGCCGCGGCGCGAACCATCGAGTCAGGAAGTGCATGCGGATGCTAGGATGGCGGCCGCCACATCGACGGTCAAGGACCACGCTCGAAAGCCATAACCAGCGCCCGGTTACGGGCTGCCGGGCGCGGCAGCGGCCCCCGGGTAGCCAGGTGGCATTCGAGTCTCGCCATCCGGATGATGTGCCCGGGCGGCTCCGGGGTACTAGACTTGCGGCAACATCGCAGCCAGCCCACCGCAGCCGCGCTGACTGCACAATGGCCTCCCCGGTCAGCTCAGAAGATCATGCCTGAAAGGCTGGATATGAACCGTCGTGTGATCGCCTCACTGTGCATGCTCGCCCTGATGCTCATGGGGTTCATCGGGCTCGCCCTCCCCGGCGTCGCCCGCAGTGCAGAGCTGCAGGTGCCGTTCGATGATGCCGGCCGCGTGAACCGGATTGACGAACTACTCGCCCGTCGGCTGGGGATGTTCCTCGACAGATTCGAAGGCTTTCGCGAAGCGCGCTTGTTCATGGCCGACGACTCGAGCTTCGTGCTCGAGATCACGCACGTGCGCGGCGGCCAGTCGTTGCGTGAGCGTGAGGTCATGACGCAGGCGCAAGTCGAGGTGCTGCGTACGGATTTCGCCCGGCGCATGCGCGAGACCGCGCCACTCATGGACCCGCGTAACCAGGAAGGCCGGCCCTGGCTCATGACGAGTTCAGCCGTGCTGGGGCTCGGCTTCTACGGTTGGGCGCTGCCCTATGTTCTAGACGTGCAGGACGGCTCGCAGGTGTTCGGCAGTTACCTGCTCACCGCGGGTGGCAGTTTCTTCATCCCGCTGCTGCTGACCTCGGATTCGCCGGTGACCACCAGTGCCGCCGGGCTCTACTGGTATGGCGGCTCGCGCGGCATCGCACACGGAGTGCTGCTGGCGGATGCGTTCGACGACAATCCCTCCGACAACCGCGGCGCGGTAGGGATGGCGATGGGATTCAGTCTCGTCGAGAGCATCGCCGGCTACCAGTACGCGAAGCTGGCCGCGGTCGACGGCGGCACCGCCCAGGCCATCGCCATCGGTGGCGATGTCGGGTTTCTGTGGGGTTACGCCGTCGACGACCTCGTCACGTCGTACGACCAGCGCGGTTCGAGCGCGCAGTCCGCCAGCATGCTGGTCGGCTCGCTGGCGGGCATGCTGGGTGGCCGGGCGATCGCGCGAAGTCGCGCGTACTCGTTTGGCGACGGCAGCGTCGTGCGCACTTCGGCTGCGCTGGGGATGCTCGTGGGCACGGCGTTCGCGGATGGTGTGGCAAACAACGACGGTTCTCGTGCGAAATCGAAGCCCTATTCGGCAGGCCTGCTGATCGGCTCCATGGCCGGGCTCGCCATCGGCGACCGCTTGGTGGCCGGGCGCGACTTCAGCGGCGGCGACGGCGTACTCATGCAGCTTGGAACCGGGCTCGGCGCGCTCATGGGCCTGGGCGTGATCGCGATCACCGACCCGCAGGGCACCGACAACTCGGCCGCCTACTGGGCCGGCAGCGCCGCGGGGGGCGTGCTCGGCTACGCGGTCACGTACAGCGGACTGTCGCGCCGCGCCGTCTCGCGCGCGACCGAGAGCAGCAGCGGTGCCTGGCGCTTGGAGATCGCGCCCGAGGGCGTGATGGCGGCACTCGGCCGGCCGATCGGACATGGGGCCGGGCGCGATGACTGGGCCGTGCCGATACTGGCGCGCGTGAGCTGCCGGTTCTGACAGGAGTCCCGTCACGAGTACGTGCCGCGCGGGTCGCCTGCGCGGCACGTGTCGTTCAGGCGCGCATCACGCTTTCGGCGCCGGCTTCGCCAGCTCGACACCCAGCTGTTCCAGGAACCCGCGCAGGAATGCCGCGCGACGCTCGGCCTCGGCACGGCCGGCGGCCGTGCGCATGGTGCCCGGAAGCGTGAACAGTTTCTTGTAGAAGTGGTCCACCGAGTAGCGCCTGTCATCGAGTACGCGCGACTCGGCCCACGGGTCATTCGCATGGAACCACGCGCCATTCATGCGCACGCCAGTCGAGATGCAGCGCAAGAGGCCGATCGCACCCAGCGCTTCGAGCCGGTCGGCATCCTGCAATGCGCAGCCAAGTGGCGTCGCCGGCACCGCGCCACGCGAGAAACTGTGGTCGCGGATGGCGTCAGCGATGCGCTCGATGGCCGCGCTCGTGAAGCCGAGCGTGGCCAGTCGCACACGCGCGAACGCCGCACTGCGTTCGCTGGCGAGCGCGCGCTCGGGCGAGTCCTTGGGCAGGTTCACGGCGTCGTGCAGCAGTGCTGCGGCCACGGCTTCGCGCGCGTCGACGGCTTCACCGCCCAGCTTGAGCGTCCAGTAGGCCACGCGCCGCACGTGTGCCACGTCGTGCGTGGGGTCGGGATGGGCCTCGGTAGTGTCTCGTTCGCGCGCCTCGGCGAACAGCGTCGCGAGCGCGGGATCCACGACCAGCATGGTGTCGAGCAGGGTCATCCAACAGCCTCGCGGAGCCTGTGATAACGAAACACCCACGGCCGCGCTGGTAGCAAGAGCGCCGTGCCGCGGGTCATGACGTGTGCTTACAGCCTACAGGCGCTCGGAGAACTCGCCCGTGCGCGTATCGACCTTCACGCGATCGCCTTCTTCGATGTACGGCGGCACCTTGATCTCCAAGCCGGTTTCGAGGATCGCGGGCTTCGAGGTGTTCTGGACGGCGGCGCCTTTGATGTTGGGCGTCGTCTCCGTGACCTTGAGTTCCACGAACATCGGCGGCTCGATGCCGACCACGCGACCGTCGAAGTACGACGCCGTGATCATCATGCCCTCGGTGAGGTAGCCGGCGTTGTCGCCCAGCACTTCGGACGACAGCTCGACCATCTCGTACGACTCGGTGTTCATGAAGTTGTAGGAGTCGCCACCTTTGTAGCTGAACTGCAGCTTGTGCTCATCGAGCACCGCGCGTTCGAGCTTGTCGTCGGTGCTGAACCGGATCTCCTGGTTCGAACCCGTGACGATATCCACCAACTTGGCCTGCACGAAGCCGCGCAGGTTGCCGGGCGTGCGGTGCATGACGGTGGCCACGCGGCACGGCTTGCCATTGTAGAGGACGAGGAAGCCTACTCTGAGGCCGGTGGCAGCGATCACGACAGACTCCTGTGTTTTGCGGGGTTGGATGCGGGGTACGGGCCACTCATGCACGCGGGGCCACCGGCCGATACTTGGGTCAGCTGGCCTGCCCCGGAACCACTTCCGTCCCGGCTCCTCCCCACTGCGAATGCGGCCAAGTATTGTGCCGCAGGCGCGTCTCTTCGTCCAGTACTCCGCACGCTCGCGGGGAGCGGCCTCGACTTGCCAGCTTCCCGGTCGCATGCGTCAATCCGTCTGTCCCGGCGCCCCGCTTGCTCCCGCGCGGCGCCGCACTCCCCCCGGAGGCTACTTTCATGTTCCGCCGTCTGTTCGCCCTGGCGTTCGCCGGGTGCCTGTTCGCGCCTGCCGCGTTCGCCGCCACTCCCACAACCGCCCCCGAACTCCTGACGCGCTCCTCGGGCAGCGTGTCGATCTCGCGCACGGGTGCCGAGAACCCCGTGCTCGAGGTGGCGAAGTCCACCTACTGGGGCGCGGTCGCCGGTCTGGTGCTGGGCGGTGCGGTGTCGCTGGCGAAGGAGAAGCACACGCTGGCACCCCTGCGCTGGGGCATCGCGATGGGAGCGTTCGGCGGCTTCGGTGCGGGCGTGTACTTCGTGGCGAACCGCCCCGTGCCATCGGCGATGTTCGAGTTTCGCGATGGCGCGTTGGTGCCGGTTGCGGCGCTTGCCGCGCTGGAGCCCGTCCCAGGTGGTGTGTACCTGCGTGCGCTGGGCGTGAGGTTCTAGCACGCGCAGCCCAGGCCCTGAAGCCGAACTGGCAGGTGGAAGTGAGTCCGCGTCGATGAGAGTCCGCGACAAGCTTTCGCTACAGAACGCGCCACCAGGGCACCGCGAGCACGTCCGGCGCGAGCCAGCGGGTTTCGTTTCCGGTGTGCAGCAAGAGCCCTGCGCGTGACTTCTTCCCATATTCGGCTCGAAAAGCGCGCAGATGCGCGGCGTCCGAGAGCCGTGGGCGCGTGGTGGCCTTGACCTCGATCGGCAGCAGCCGGCCCTCGGTCTCGATCACCAGGTCCACCTCTTCGCCGTTCGCCGTTCGCCAGTATCCCAACTCCGCGCGCTCGAGCCGGGCATCGCGCCAAGCGAGCAGGTCATGTAGCACCAGGTTCTCGAGATGCGCCCCCTCGGGCTGTGTCATCTGCGCCAGATGCAGCGCCACGCCCACATCGCCCCAGTAAAGCTTCGGAGTCTTGATCAACCGTTTGGTGCGATTCACCGCGTACGCGGGCAGCCTCACCAGCATGTACGAGGTCTCGAGCAGGTTGAGCCAGCGGTGGACCGTGGCCTGCGGCAGCGCGACGTCGCGGCCCAGTTCCGTCTGGTTGACCAGTTGGCCGAGGCGCAGACACGCCGCTCGCATCAACCGGCGGAAGTCCGGGAGCGCACTGATCGCGGAGAGGTCCTGAAGGTCGCGCTCGAGATAGGTGCGCACGTAACCGTCGAACCAGATCGCGCGGTCCTTGGCTGAATCGAGATGCAGGGATGGCGTGGGGAAGCCTCCGCGCTGAGCGAGCGCGCGCCAGTCCTCGGGATCGTCGGGATGCGCCTTCAGGAGATCCAGCCAGTCCGAATCCTGCGCTGTGATCAGCTCATCCCAGTAGCCCGCGCGACCCTCGCCGCGCTGTTCTCTGCGCGTCATGGGCCACAGGGTCAGGTAGCTCGCGCGCCCCGCCAACGATTCCGAGACCCGGTGCATGAGCAGGAGGTTCGCGGATCCCGTCAGCAGGAACCGCCCCGCTGTCCGGTCACGGTCGATCGAGCGCTTGATCGCGGCCAGCAGCCCCGGTTCGCGCTGGATTTCATCCAAGGTCACCGCGCCTCGCCCACCCACCAGTGATTCCGGGTCCCGGCGGGCGGCATCCAGCACATCGATGTCGTCCAGCGTGGAGTACCGTCTGGCCCCCGCCACGCGCTCGGCGGCAAGCGTGCTCTTGCCTGTCTGGCGCGCTCCGGTCAAGACCACCGCTGGCATGACGCGCAATCGCTCGGAGAGGGCTGATTCGACCAGCCTCGGGAGGGTATCCATGCCGTGGATGATAATCATTCACGGCGTGGATGGTCAAGCGCGACCGTGTCGCCGGCGTGCGGTTGTCGTTGGCCGGCGGCCACCGGCGCCAGTTCGTCGCGGTAGAGCCAGCCCTGCACCGCGACGCCGCTCACCAGCTCTGCACCCGCCGGTTCCGGCCATCGATCCGGCACCTGATCAGCGTACCCGTCACCGGCACCGGGGGCACCGGGGCGGAGCTCGCCGGCGCGGTCGGCGCACTCATCAGGCTCCCGAGCGCGTCATCGCTCGTCGCCAGCGTGTCGCCGGTCCGCTGCGTCGCAACCGTACGTGCGGCTCGTGCTCACGCCGGACACCATTCAGGTGAAGTGACCAGGCTCGCGCGAGAACCAAGAAGCGCACACAAGGCGAGCATCCCGAAACCCAATAGGCCAGCGACCACGCGCAGGAAAGGCTGCACTTAGTCGGCTCCCACCTCCCGCCCTACCACCTCGTCTTCGCCACCGCGGCGCGCAGTTCGGCGATCTTCCGGGCCACGCCGGCGCGCATCACCCACTCGAGCTGCCGCAGGTTGGCGATGTCCTCGCGCGGGTCGGCGCCGACCACGATCAGGTCGGCGAGCTTGCCCTTCTCGATCGTGCCGACTTCCTTGATACGCCCCAGCGCGCGAGCGGCGTCACGCGTGGTGGCCTGCAGCACCTCGGCGGGCTTCATGCCGGCCTTCTGCATGGCCTCCATCTCGGCGAAGATCGCGGGGCCGTGTAGCGTCAGCGGATTGCCGGCGTCGGTGCCGGTGATGATCGGGATGTTCGTGCGTTGCACGAGCGTCAGGTTGTCGGTCATCGTCCGGCGCATGACGGCGTACACGGAATCACGTGACAGTGGCGTGGCGCCCAGCACCTTGCGCGCTTCGTCGGCCGTGGTCGCGACGCGCGCACGCGTCAGCGAATCGACCGCGCCCAGCAGGTCGTCGATCTCGGGTGACTTGCCGCTGCGAGCCGCGCTCGCGATCGCGGCGTAGCCGTCGATCACCGTGAGCGTCGGGCAGTAGAACGCGCCGGTCGTCTTGGCGAGCGACAGGAACTCCACGTCGAGCGCCCGGTCCTGAACGCTGTGCACCAGGATGCGCGCGCCGGCGCGCAGTGCGACCTTGGCTTCCTTCAGGCCCGTGGCGTGCACGATCAGCGGCAGGCGCTGCTTCACGCACTCGGTGCCCGCCGCCATCACATTGCGCGCCATGGCATCGAAGTCACTGCCCGGCCGCACGATGAACCACACCTTCACGGCGTCGGCGCCGATGGACTTCAGGTAGCGCACGCCCTCGACCGCGGCCGTGCTGTCTTTCAGAAAGATGAACTGCTTCTCGCCCGGCAGATTCAACCAGAAATCGAATGTGGTGAGCAGTGGGCCGGCTGCTGAGATATGCGGCGCTTCGCTGTTGGTCTCGCTGTCGTGCGCCATCTTCACTGTCCACGGATAGCCGCCGACGTCGAACACACTGGTCACACCCGACGCCAGCCAGGCCCGATGGAACACCTCGGGGTGCTCGCGCAGACGCTTCTCGGCGGCCTCGTACGGATAGCGCGAGCGCAGGTCCAGGGCGTCGGGACGGCCGTCGACCCAGCCGGTCTGGGAATAATGAACGTGCGTGTCGATGAGCCCGGGAAGCACGAACTTGCCTTCTGCGTTGATGACCTCGATGCCGGTGGGCACGGCGACGTCGTCGCGGGACCCCACGGCCTCGATGCGCCCGTCGCGCACCACGATCACCGCGTCTTCGATGGCTGGACGATTGGTGCCGTCCAACAGCGTCGCGCCGACGATGGCACGCGGCGGCGGCGGCACGCCCGGCAGCTCAGCGAACGCGGACGTCATCGCGATCCGCCAGCCTTCCTTCGTCTCGAGGAACAGCCGTTCGGAGATGCCGCTCTGTTCGGTGGCGCCATAGCGAACGCGATAGCGATAGGTGCCGTACACGATGCCGGCACGAATCGGTGTCAGCCGCAGATCCAGCCCCTCGAAGTGATCCGGCCAGCCGCTGTTGCTCTGGGCTGCGAACGGCAGGTAACCCAGCGCGAAGCCCTGCGCGCCGGTCACCGCCAGATAGGGCGAGTTGAGATAGGTGTTCAGGTACGCGGTGCGGTCCCGGCGCTGGATGGCGTCCAGGTTCAGCAGGAACAGCCGCCGCGCGGACTCGATGTCGGCGGGCGTGTCGGCGTGTGCGGCGCGGGGCGCGGCCCCAGCCACCGCGACCAGTATCAGGAATGCGACAGCGAACGTCGCTCCGAGGCGGGTGAATACGCGATGCATCAGCCGAAAGTCATGCGTCATGTCAGCCCTCGCTAGCGAAGATCCGGCCGCGCGCACTCAGTCGCGCCGCAATAACACAAGCGTCACGTCGTCGGCGCGGTGCTCGCCCGCCGCGAACTCGTCGATTCGCGCGATGACGCGATCCGCCGCGCGCGACAGATCGATCTCGGCAGCGGCTTCACGAAGCGCGGCATGCACGCGCGCGTCGTCGAAGAACTCCGTGCCGCGCTGGGCCTCGGGGATGCCGTCGCTGAACACCGCGAGCATCTCGCCCGGCGCGATGGTCGCCCTGCCCTCGGTCCACGGGAAGTCGGGCAGCATGCCCACCGGGATACCGGTGGCTTCCAGCGTTCGCTGTTCGCTGCCGCCCACCACATGCGGCTCCGGATGACCGGCGTTCACATAGCGGAAGTGGCCGCTCGCCGGATCGAGCCAGCCGACCAGCATGGTCACGAAGCTGCGTCCGTCGGTGCTGCGGTGCGTGACCTTGTTCAAGCGGCGGATCAGGTCGAGCGGACCCTCACAGGCGTCATACAGCACCCGCGACGACGACAGCGTGCTCGACATGAGTAACGCCGCACCCATGCCCTTACCGGACACATCGCCCACCAGCACCACGCACTGGCCGTCCGGGCGGATGTGAAAATCGTACAGGTCGCCGCCCACTTCGTAGCAGGTCTCGAGCCGGGCGTGGCAGCGCCAGCCTGCAAGTTCGGGCAGATCGGGCAGCAGGTTCTGCTGGATGCGCATCGCGGTCGCGACTTCCTGTTCGAGCCGCAGGCGCTGTTGTTCGGTCTCGAGCAGGCGCGCGTTGGTGATCTTCACTGCCGCCATGTTGGCGAGCAGCGTCAGCAGCTCGAGCTCGGGCTGCCCGTAGATCACGCCCGGGTTCGTGCTGTCGACATACAGGATGCCGAGCACCTTCTCGTTGTCGAACAGCGGTACCGCCATGGCCGAGTGAATGGCCTGCGCGATGATGCTGTGCTGCGCCAGGAAGCGCGGGTCGCTGGTGGCATCGCCGGTGATCACGGCAGTGTTCTCGGCCAGCACCGTGCGCGTGATGGTCTGCGACAGCGCCAGGGGCTCGTCCGCCCGGCCACCGCGATAGCGAGCGGCCATCTGCTGCAGCTCACCGCTGGTGCCGTCTCGCAACAACATGACCAGCCGGCTCGCGGGCACCGCTTTCTCGACAAAACCGAGCAACGTCTCGCAAGTTTCTGGCAAAGGTCGCGGCAGCACCAGCAGCTGGCCGGCCTGGGCCAGCAGGTGCAGCACGCGCGCGTTGTCGGTGCCGGTCGACTGCGAGCGCTTGAGCACGTCGCTGACCTTGAGCGACATGGACGAACCGATGTGCTCCGAAGTCGAGAAGCGCGTGCGCTCGAGGTCGTCGTCGGCGGAGACCTCGATCACGACATAGCCGATCTCGAGCCGGTCGCCGGCGCCCACTTTGAGCGGCGTGGTCGCCTCGCGCCCGTTGACGCGCGTGCCGTTGCGGCTGCCGAGGTCGCGAACGGTCCAGCCATCGACGCCCGACACCAGTTCGGCATGCTCCTTGGAAACGGTGCCGTCCAGCAACTGGATGCGATTGCCCGAAGCGCGGCCGATGCGCGCAGGGCTTTCATCGAGCGGCCACTGCCGGCGCTCGCCATTCAGGGTGGAGCTGAGTCGTAGGGTCATGGCCCTGTAAAGGTACGCGCGACGCCCCGCCGCGCGCCAGTGAGCCTGACGGCCGTCAGCACTCCTGTTTCCAACTTATCCCACGGGGGGCCTGTCTCATGCTCCGTACGCCGGTCACTCGCCCGCCGGCACAGCCGCAGGAGGAAGACTTGTCGCCAGTCCCGCTGTCACCCGAGACACCCCCCGTCCTGAGCCGCGCCCTGTACGCACTTGCCCTCTACACATTCGCCGCGTGGTTGGTGATCGGGACCGCCCTTCTGATGTGGGTACCCGGTCACAGCGCGGCGGCGGGCGTGGTCTCGCACCTGTCATCCGCCCTGAGCGGCGCGTCATCCAGCGTCGCCATCGCCCCGATCGCGTTGGGCGAGGTGTTCCTTGCGAGCGCCGGTCCAGACCAGGCGGTGCACGGGTTCATCGACGAGTCCGATGGTGATTTCTCGTGGGGTCTCACCGGCGACGATGACGACTCGTCGGTGGGCGGCCCGGGCTGGCGCTCGAAGCAACGCGAACTCGCCCAGGGGCCGCCGCGGTTCTGGTTCCGTGAGGACGGCCGCGAGTACATCGTGACGGACCCCGCGATCGTGGCCCAAGTCCGCGACGCGGTCCGCCCACTGCACGAGACCGGCAAGGAGATGGGCGTGGTCGGCGGTGAGATGGGCCGGAACGGGGCACGCATGGGCCGCATCGGCGGCCGGCTGGGCGCGGCGAGCGCACACATCGCGATCCTACAGGCCCGCACGGCCCGCCGTACTGCGCGCAACCACGATCGCGTCGATGTCGATGGGCGAATGAAGGAACTGCGCGCCGAGATCGCCGAATTGAGTGCGCAGCTCGACCAGGAACACGCGGCGCAAGGCAGCCAACAGCAGGAACTCTCCCGTCGCATGTCCGAACTGTCCGCGAAGCACCACGACATCTTGAAACAAGTGCGCCAGAAGGTCCGCGAGATCGCCACTCGCGCCCGGCGCGAGGGGAAGGCGGAGCGACCGCACGCGAACGCGTGAGGTGCACTGGGGAGCGCGCCTGGACCGGCGCTCCGCCTTGAGTTTCGTTGGCGGCCGGGTGCGCGTTCCCCCGGCCGCCCGCTTCTTGCGCACCGTGCAGTCTGCAACGTCGCGGGTCACGGGCGGCCGCTTCCTGCCCACCCACGCGCGAACTCTCTGGAGCGCACACCCAACGCGCTGTCATGCTTCTCCCAGTCCTCGGAGAAGCCCATGTCCTCCCCACACGACTCCACTCCGGACCCAGTTCCAGGCCCCAAAGTCGTCGCGTTCCCGGAGAGCGCCATCCGCCATCGCCATGTCCCCGAACTGCACGCCTCGCGCACCGGGGTCATCGTCATGGCATTGCTGGCGGCCCTGCTCGTCCTCGGCCTGAGTGTGCTGGGCAGCGCGTGGTGGGCCGCGCGCCGGGTCGTCGACCGGATCGGGCGTGTCGACGGCGCCTTCGCCATGGCCGAGGCCTCCCGGCCCACGCGCCCCGCGACCGCCGGGCGCAGCCTCAACTTCCTCATCGCCGGGCTTGATGGAGAACAGCGGGCTGCACAAGCACTGGGCGCACGCAGCGACGCCATCATGGTGCTGCACCTGGACGCCGACCGTCGCCGCGTGTGGGTCGTGTCGGTGCCACGCGATTCATGGATCGCGCTGCCCGGGCATGGCGAGCACAAACTCAATGCCGCGTATTCACTGGGCGGCCCGGCGCTGTTCGTGCTCACGATGGAGCAACTCACCGGCCTGCGCATGGATCACCTGGTGGTGGTCGACTGGACCGGCCTGCGCCGGCTCACGGATGCGCTCGGCGGCATTCCAGTGAGCCTCGTATCGCCTTCGTCGGCCGCAGCTGACACGAGCGGTGCCGATGTGGCACTGACGATGGACGGCGCGACCGCGTTGCCTTACCTGAGCGAACGCAAGCGGCTCCCGAACGGTGACTTCGATCGCATGAAGCGCCAGCAGGTGTTCGCGCGGGATGTGTTCCGCCTGCTGTGCGACCGCAGCACGCTCACCGATCCCACGGCCGTGCGCACGCTCGCGGAGGCGCTGGGTGACGGCGTGCGCGTCGACACGGGCCTGACCACGGACGAGATGTTGGGACTGGCTGCATCGCTGCGCACGGTGCGGCCCGAGAACGTCGTGTTCCTGACCGCGCCCAACACCGGTACGGGCACGGAAGGCGACGCCAGCGTGGTGCGCTACGACGGTGTGGCGGGCCACGACCTGTGGCAGGCCATGGCGCACGACCGCATGCCCGCGTTCGCCGCGGCCCATCCCGAACTGATCACGGGCGAGCACGTCCGCTAGCGACCGCACGCACCTTCGCCTTCGCACGTCTTTGCGCCGCGCCGTTCGCTGGCGCAGGATAGCCGCATGAACCAAGAGCTCTGGACGCGCGTCGATGACTACCTGACCGAGGCGTTGCTCCCCAAGGACGAAGCACTCGCCGAGACCGTTGCCGCCTGTGAGGCCGCAGGGTTGCCAGCGATCGCGGTGTCGGCCACGCAGGGCCGGCTGCTCGAATTGCTCGCGCGCGCGGTTGGCGCTCGTGACATCCTCGAGATCGGCACGCTCGGCGCTTACAGCACGCTGTGGCTGGCGCGCGGGCTCACTTCGGGCGGGCGTATCATCACGCTCGAGTCCGACCCCAAGCATGCGCGCGTGGCGCAGGACAACATCGCGCGCGCCGGCTTCCGCCCCGACATCTCCGTGCGTGTCGGACCGGCGCTCGAAACGTTGCCCGCATTGGTGCGTGAAAAGGTGGGCCCGTTCGACCTCGTGTTCATCGATGCCGACAAGGCCAACCTGTGCGAGTACGTGCAGTGGTCCATGAAACTGTCGCGACCGGGCACCATGATTGTGGTCGACAACGTCATCCGCGACGGCGCCGTGATCGACGCGCTGAGTACAGACCCGAGTGTGCAGGGCGTACGGCGCATGAACGAATACGTGGCCAGCGAGACGCGCATCGCCGCCACCGCACTGCAGACCGTGGGCGCCAAGGGCTACGACGGCTTCGCACTGCTGCTGCTCAAGAACTGAGCCGTTGTGCCCGCGTTCAGGCCGCGGGTGCCTGCCGTGCGCGCTGATGCGTCTCGAGCGTGTGCCGGTAGGTCACGCGATCCACGAACCCCATGCGCACACCGATCGCCGCCATGCGTGACCACTGGTTGAAGTCCGACGGCTGCTCCCGTCGCCAGCACGTGTTCGAGAAACGCAGGAAGCGCAGTCCCATCGAGTAGAGCACCGAGCCTTGCGTGACGTGCCCTTCGCGCAGCGGATCATCGCCCATGACCTCCCAGCGCCCGGGGGCGACCTCCATGTCGGCCTTGGACCACACCATCTCGAGCCTCTGCTCACGTGCGGCGCGTAGCAGCACCTCGACGTGGTCGGGCGTGAACTCGTCGTCATCGTCGCAGGCGGTGATCCACGAACCGTGGCCCAGCAGCAGTGCGGCATTCGCGGGATGCACCCCCGCGACTCGCCAGCGCGCCATGAGTTCCGTGGGATACATACCGCGCGCGGGCAGGTTCACGAATCGCAGGCGCTCGTCGCGAAAGCCACGCACGACCGCTGCGGTCTCATCGCTGCACCGATCACCGACCACCAGCACGTCGAGGCGCGGGTACGTCTGCGCCAGACAGGACTCGATCGCTCGTCCGATGAGTTCGGGACGGTGGTAAGTGGCGATGCGGATCGTCACCAGCGGCTCGGCTATGCCTTCGTCGGTCCAGCACAGCTCACGGCCCGCACGGGCGATCGCGAGCAGGCGGCGCTCCTCATGACGATCGAGTGCGATCGTCAGATGCTCGAGTGCGTCGAGATCGTCCCCGCGCAGCGCGCCGCGCAACCGTCGCGCGCTGCTCATGGCAGGCGGCAGTTCGGCGGCCCACGCGCCGAAACCCGCGGCAGCAGGCTCGACGGAGTCCGGGATGCAGGGCGCGGGCAATGCGATGTCGTGCGGCAGCGGCCCGATGCTCAGGTGCTTCATGCGCACGGATGCAGGTCCGCCCACAGCCGCGAGCGCTGCGGTGGTCGGCGGGTGAAGGCGTGTCTCGGCGCGCGCGCCTACCGACAGCTCGACCGGGCCCGACGGCAGGCCGCGCATCTCGCGCGCCAGCGCGGCGGTGT
>JANNWR010000208.1:0-15868 GCA_031408715.1 bacterium | reverse complement strand
GGATGTCCGTGAAGCGCAAGGAGATGGCATGGACTGCGACGCAGTCGTGTTGATGACACTACGAGGAGCAGGCCATGCCAGCTCCGCCGCGATTCATGGGCAGCCGGGCCTCGGAGGCCACGGGCTCATGAATAGGTCAGGCTAGGGCTGCCCCGGAATCTGGGTCAGCTCCACATGGGCGAACTCACTTCCATGAGCGCTCCAGCGCAATCGCCACTCGCGAGACTCCCCGGAGCTCAACTCCGACGTCCGCGTCACACTCGCCTTGGCCACCCGGAGTCCATCCGCACGCGTGACGGTCACCGTCGTTCGCCCCGCCCGGAAGGCATGCACGACCAGCCGGTACTCGCCGCCCGCTGGCGAGACGAGTTCGCCACTCACGTGGTCGAACTTCGCTCCCGTGTGCTCGTTCCAGAGTTCTGGAGCATTCCGCGAGCAGCCCGGGATCTGGCTTCCGGATCGCAGCCCTGACCAGGACTCCCACGCCGAGCGCCGTCCCTGAGCATCGATCAGCTCGACCACGAGTGAGTCGCCGGAGGCATCGATGAGAACGCGATCCGACGTGTCCGGGCGCAAGGCCTCAGGCCCCAGCGCCTCGCGAAAAGCCAGCGAGTCCCCTGGAGCGGCGACCACCCAGTTCTCGGGCGCTTCGCTCTCGACGAGAAGCCGGTCGTGACGAGGCGAGCCACAGGAACCGAGCGCGAGAAGGCTCATGACGGCGGTCACGCTCACGAGTCGAGCGCTCGCGCCAGTGCGGGGCATGCGCCCCCTATCCCGCCCGTCGCGCCCAGCGCAGCTTCGCGGACTTCGATCGCGGGTTGTCGAAGCGCTCCTGGGTCCCGGCACGGATCACGTCCGGCGCGATACTCGAATAGTGACCGTCGCGCTCACCCTGGATGAACGCCTTTTTCACGCGGCGGTCCTCGCCCGAGTGGAACGTCAATATCGCCACGCGGCCGCCGGGTCGCAAAGCATGCGGCAGGTCGCGCAGCAGCGCGTCGAGCGATCCGAACTCGTCGTTCACTTCGATACGCATCGCCTGGAACACGCGCCGCACGCTCAGTTCAGTCTCGGCATCGGGGCGGCGTCCGAGTGCCTTGCGTACGGTCTCGGCCAGCGCTTCGGTGGTTCGCAGCACACCTGTCTTGCCCGCCAGCACCTCGCCGAGCAGGTCCGCATACGGCTCGTCGGAGTGCTCGCGCAGCACGCGCGCGATCTCGCGGGCGTTCGCACGCGCCAGCCAATCGGCCGCGGACGACCCGCGCGTCGGATTCATGCGCATGTCGAGCGGCCCCGGTGCGCTGAACGTGAACCCGCGTGCCGGGTTGTCGATCTGCATCGACGATACGCCGAGGTCGGCGAGCAGCAGGTCGGCGCCATCGAGCCAGCCCTGGGCCGCGATCGCCGCGGCAAGCCCGGCGAAGTTCGTGCGCTTCACCGTGAGCACGTCGGCCTCGTACCCGAGTGAGCCCAAGCGCGCCTCAGTGCGCGGCAACTCGATGGGGTCGGCATCCAGCCCGAGCAGGTGCCCGCCGGGTGCCAATCGCTCGAGCATTCGCTGTGCATGACCGCCATAGCCGAGCGTGCAATCCACCGCACGCGCGCCAGCGACAGGCGCCAGAAGTTCGAGGATCTCCTCCACCATGATCGGCACGTGTTGCCCTGCCGGTGTGCGCCCCTTGGCCATCACGTGCGGCACGATCTCGGGATATTTCTCGGCTTCCAGTTCCTTGTAGCGCTCTTCGAAACGCTTGGGGTGCGTGCCCTGATAGCGCGGGCGGCGCTTGTGCGCGGGCGGGGTCGGCTCATCGGGCGGTTGGCTCATGGCAGGGCGCGACGATAGCGCATCGGGACGGACTTGGTGTGGGGGCCAGCCGAACGCACGGGGTCGAGTCCCCGCCTCGCCCCTGGTGCTAGCCCGGACTGTTCATGAGCCGGCCGCGCTCGCCCGAACCACAAGTACATCGGTCGCACCTCGCTGATTCACGTGTAGAATCCTGTCCGAGGTCCCAAGCTGCTCGCCGTTTGCAGCGCCGGGCGGCAACTGGCACTTCGCAGCGTCACGCTCATGGCTCCCAAGGCATGCGCGCGTCACGCGGCTGCGCTCTCGATAAGGGGGGGACGATCGGTGCCCGACGAACCAGAACCGCCACTGCTCGAGGCCGAGCGAATCCCCCGCCGTGTACCCGAAGCAGAGCCGCGCCGCAGCGCCGTGCGCACTGCTTGGGCCGTCGCACTCATCGTGGACGCGGTCCAGTGGGTGCTGTGGCCGCTCGTGGCTGCGGGTGCTGCTTCTCCGGTCGAGGACGTCTTGGATGTGGTCACAGGCGCGATCCTGATCCGCCTGCTCGGCTGGCACTGGGTGTTCCTGCCGGCATTCCTCGCGGAGCTCGTCCCCGGAGTGGATCTGGTGCCCACATGGACCGCCGCCGTGTTCCTGGCGACACGCGGCGAGGCGGGCGGGACCAAGACAGCGTGAGCAGTGCCCTCAGCAAGCGATCCGCACCGCCGCTACAGCGCCGCGACTTCCTCGCGCGGTTCGTCGGTCACGATGACGTCGCGCGCTGCTTCCTGCACGCGCAGCACCACGAGCGTACGGTCGTCCTGTGCTTCCAGCCGGCCCAAGTGGCGCTCGATCTCGCGCAGGATGCTCACCGCGATGGCTTCGGGATTCAGCGCCGGCGGCAACGCCGCCACGAAGTCGATCAGGCGGTCTTCGGTGTACAGCTCACCATCGGCGTTGGTCGCCTCGCTGATGCCGTCGGTGTAGAACACCAGCACGTCGCCCGCGGTCAGCGACAGCACGCCCTCTTCCATCCCCACGTCTTCCATGATCCCAAGGATCGTGCCGCCGGTCTTCAGCCACTCGCGCTCGCCGTTCTTGCGCAGCACCGCCGGCCAGTTGTGCCCGGCGTTGGCGTAAGCCATGCGGCGGCCATCGGGCGAGACACGCGCCAGGAAGAACGTCGCGAACTGGTGCACCGCCGTGCTGCGGTAGACCAACGCATTGATGTTGCGCAGGATCTCGGCGGGCGATTCCACCGACCGCGCCTGGGTACGCAGGGCGGCCTGCAGCATGCTGCTCAGGAGTGCGGCGGGCACGCCCTTGCCGGCGACATCGGCGATCGCCACCAGGAACGAGCCGTCGGGCGTGGGCACGACGTCGTAGTAGTCACCACCCACCTGCCGCGACGGCAGGTTCACCGCATGCACCTCGCAGCGCGGCAGCGGCGGGATCTCGCCGTTCAGGAACGTCTGCTGGATCTGGTGCGCCAAGTTCAGCTCTTCCTCGATGCGTGCCACCTTCACCCGGTCGCGCAGCAGGAGCGCGTTCTGTAGCGACACGGCCATCTGCGAGCCGAGGTTGTTCAGCAGCGCCACGTCCTCGCTCGTGAACTCGGTGCCGGTGATCTTCTCGCCCAGCAGCACCATCCCCAGCGTCTCATTGCGCCAGCGCAGCGGCACCAGCAGTTCGATGCCCAGCTTGCGCACCAGCAGTTCGCGATCGACGCGGCGCAAGCCATCCACCGGGTCGCTCAGGCGATAGCTCGGCTCGTTGGTCACCAGCCGGTCCATGATCGCAGCCACACCCTGCAGGCTCTCGCTCGACAGCGACTCGCCCGCACCCGTGCGCACGACCGGGCCGTCGGCGGTCTTGGCGACGATGTACGAGGTGCGCAGCAGCAGCGCCTCTGTCAGCGTCTTGGCCGAGCGATTGAGCAGGTCCTCGAGATCGATGGTGGTCTGCAGTTCGCGGCCGAGCGCACGCAAGACGTTGCGATAATCGGTCGGGTCGCGCAGGAACATGCGGTCCAGCGACTCCTCCAGCTTCGCCACGGCCGGCTGGAACAGCGTGAGCGCGATGATCAGGAACACAGGCTCGACGATGCGCGCATCGATCTTGAACGCGCCGGCCACGGCGTGGTTCACCTGCTCGATGACCGTGAGATAGAACCCGATCAGCACCGCCGAGGCGAGCGCGTACAGGATGCCGCGCCGCGCGATGAGCTTGGTGTCGAGGAACTTGTAGCGCACCATCGCATAGGCGATCGCACCCGAGCCCAGCGTCAACGCTGCGGTGGTGAGCGCGGCCTGCATGCCCCGTTCGAGCGGCCGGCCCAACAGCGTCGGGATGGTGGTGGCGAAGGCGTACAGCACCAGACAGCTCACCAATCCTACCGCGATGGCACCCAACTGGCGCCGCACACGCGGTACCTGTGTGCGACGGTAGCTGCCGACCAGCAACGCTACAGCCGCACCACCGAAGAACAGGTCGACCAGCGAGAACAGCGACTGGTGCACGCTCAGGAACAACCGGCCCACCACACTGGCGAGGTCGGCGACCGAACGCACGATACCGGTGCCCGCCGGGCCACTGTGGACGGCCGGCATGAACGACACCGCCACCACGAGCAGGAAGTGGAAGGCGTGCGGCGCGTACACCGTGAGCACGAAACTTGGAGTACGCATGCCACCCGGCAGCGTGAACGGCCGCGCGAACGCGCGCTCCTCCGGGAAGATGCTGGCGAGCAGGAATGCGGTCGGGAAGAACAGTTCCCAGACGTAGGCCACGTTGGTCTGCAGTCCCGCCGCACCGGTCTTGCCGGGCACCAGCAGCGACAAAGCCGCGAGCACCGCGCCGAAGCCGCCGAAGAACAGCATCAGCGACACGACTCGGTTCAGGCGCTGCCGTGGGTTCTCGCGCAGGATCACGAAGCCGAGCAGGAACACGAGTCCGCCCAGCACGAGGTTCACGGTTGCCAGCAAGTGGGAACTGTCGGTCATCGGCGCGGCCACGCCTCCGGGATGGTGTCCACGCGATACGCCGGAACCGGCGCTGGGGATGCAGACGCGTGGGGCGCGGGGACCACGGAAGGGCCCGGCAAGGTGAGTGTTGGCGTCCGGAGCGGCCGCGTCAAGCACTGATGTGCGGCGGAGTTACATCCTCCGTCGGGGTGCTGGCGCAGGCCCGCCCAGCACGCGCCGGGGCCTGCTCAACGCAGCATCGCGACTCTCAGGGTGCGCGTCTCGCCGCCGCTGCGCGCGCGCACCAGGTAGAGCCCGGCCGGGCTCACTCCGCCGTCGTCGCGCCGGCCGTCCCAGACCAGCTCGTGCCGGCCTGCGGGCTGCACGCCGCGCACCAGCGTGCGTACGCGTGCGCCACGGATGTCGAACACCTCGGCGAGTGCCTCACCGGCGCGGGCCAACTGGAGCCCCAGACGCACACTGCCATGGGCCGGGCTGGCGCTGGCGAGCACGAGCCCGAACGCACGCGGAGCACCCTCGCCCGACCCCACGGCCTCGAGCTCGACCACGAATGGATCCGTGAGGAACGTGGCCACCACGGCATCGCCTTTGCGCGCCACCACCTCGAGCATCGCCCGGGACGTGGTGTCCGGCACCATGTACCCGACGCTCGTGCCCGTGCTCTTGCCGACCACCGTCCAACGCACGCCACCGTCGCTCGTGTACGCCACGTCGTAGAGGTCGGCGCCCAGATCGGGCGGGAACCACTCGAGGTCGATCTTCTCGTGACCACGGAACACACGCGTGGGCTCCCCCGAGCCGAACGCGGGCAGGAATCTTCCGCCCATGCTCGGCTGGGTCACCGACAGTGCCGCCGAGAGCGAGGCCCAGCCCCCAGGCTCGAACTCGGCGCTCAGCGTGGCGGGCAGCAGCGAGTCGGGTGGCATCCGCGTGAGCAGGTCGACCGATCGGAGCGTGAGGACCGCGCGGCCGTCGGCCTCGTGCGCCAGTTCGCGCGCCGGCAAGATCGGATGGCCGTTCAACTGGAGCGTGCCCGGCACCAGTGCCGCGTCGGGTAGCGGCGGCGTGAACGCGAACCGCACGAGTGGGGACTGCGACACGGCGACCACGGCCGCCGGCTGCGACTCGGCTGCGGCCCGGTGCACACCCGCATGCATCGCACATGGCACCACCAGCAGTGGCTGCACGACATCGTTGCTGGCGATGCGCACCTCGCCCGCGTAGTCGCCATCGCGGTACTCGCGCGCGTCAAAGGTCACGCGCAGCGAGTCGACGCCACCGGGCGGGATCGTGCCCGCAGTGCGGTCGAGCTGCAGCCAATCGTTCTGGTGCGACAGCCGGATGCGCAGGCCGGTGTGCGCGTAGTTGCCGTTGTACACCACCCGCAGGCCGATCGTGCCGCTGTCGTCCTGGATGCCGATCGTGGCCGCCTGCGTCAGCGCTCCGAGCGACAGGTACTGGTACTCGATCAACCCGTTCGGCCACAGCAGCGCCTGGAACGTGTAGGGCGACGCCCCGGCGAAGTGCACGGCGTCCTTCCATTCGACGATGAACTTGCTGCCGTCGAAGTGCGCGTACACGCGACCCGCGCCGCGAGTGGCGCGCAGGTCGAGGTCGGTCCAGAACGGTGCGATCAGCGCACGCGGAACTCCCGGAGCGGCGTTCGGAAGATCGGTGTTCACGAGCGCACTGTCGCGATCCGTGAACGACAGCCAGCCGTTCGTGCACACGCTGACGCTGTCGTAAGTCCGGCCATAGAACGTGAACGGGAACGGCAGCGCGATCCTCGTGGTCGAATCGTCCGCGCCGCCGAACAGTCGCACGCCCCGCGACGCGATCTCCTGCCACGCGAATGCCGGTCCGCCGGGTGCGTCGGAGTCGATCCAGCGATAGCCGAATGCGTCCGGCCCGCCGTTGCCGAGTGCTGCCGGGCCGGGACCGCGCGCGCCCTTCACCTGTGCGATCGCCGCCAGCGGCACGCTCTCCGGCACCACGAACTCGTCGGCAGCCCGCCCGCGCTGGCCGCCCGCCGGAGCCGGCGCGAGTACTACTGCCGCGAGCGCCATGAGAGCCGGCCGTGAACCCACTGCGCCTTGATAGGCCGACGCCGTCCACTCGAGCGGAGCCCCGCCGGGGTTGCGCAGCACCAGGGATCGCGTGCGCGTCGCCGCGTCGGGTCGCAGCGTCGGCGCGGTGGCACTCGCCAGTTCGCTCTGCACGCTCTCGAGCACCGGGGCGGCACTGCCTGCACCGTGCAGGCTCACCACGGCAGCCGGCCGATCGGGATCGTTGCTCTGGAACGTCAGGGCGCCCGAGACATCGGCGATCTCACCGGGCGCGAACACCACCGGAAGCGTGCGCGCCTCCCCCGGCAACAGCGTGAAGCCCGCGCCCTCGATCGTGAACACGGCGCGGTCGGTCAGCACGCGCGCGACCTCGAGCGGGTCCACGCCGCCATTGGCCACCGTCACGCTGAGCGTGTCGCGCGAGCCGGTGAAGTGCGGGCCGAAGTCGAGCGCAGCCCGCGATAGCACGATGTCGGGCGCACCCGCGACGTCGAACGACACGGTCACCGCCGTATCGGGAGCGGTCCCAGCGTTGCTGACGATGTGGGCACGGCCACTGAAGCGCTGACTGCCGAGCCCGCTCGCGTCCATACGCAACTGGACCGTTTGCCGCTCGCCAGGCCGCAGGAACCCAGCCGAGGGTTCCACCGTGAGCCAC
Organism: bacterium; assembly: GCA_031408715.1. Taxonomy (GTDB): domain Bacteria; phylum Eisenbacteria; class RBG-16-71-46; order RBG-16-71-46; family RBG-16-71-46; genus JAIOPA01. Next base: position 8,377 of record JANNWR010000208.1, on the reverse strand, counting down.
TGCCGCAGCGGGACGATGCGCACCGCCAGGGAGTCCCGCACGAAGTCCTGATTGTAGGCCACCGTGAGTCCGACACTTCGGGTGCTGTCCTGCACGCCCACCGTGGCGCCCGAGACGAAGCCCTGCATGCGCAGGTACTGGAAGCGCACTTCGCCCGAGGGATACAGGATGGTCTGGAACGTCATGATCGAGCCGACGTCGTTGTAGCGTGGTACCGCGATCCAACTGACGATGCAGCGCGTGCCGTCGAAGCGCAGGAAGGCGCGCTTCGCGCCCGAACCGAAGTGCAGGTCGTCCCAGAACGGCGCGATCATGTTGCGCGGTCCCGTCACCGTGGGCAGGCCGTTGTTCACGAACGCGGGCCCATCGTTGCCGAACTGCAGATAGCCGTTCGTGCACACCTTGATATGGGTGAAGCGCCGCCCATAGAGCGGGAAGCTGAAGCCCACGGGTATTGGCGAAGTCACCGCCTCATCGCCCGAGAGTGACAACTGGTTCACCGGCTGCGCGATGTCCACCCACTGGAACACCGGCCCCTGGGGATCGCGCGAATCCACCCAGCGGTAACCGAGCGAGTCCGGGCCGCCGAAGTTGGCAAGCTGCGGCGCGTGCGGCACTTCGTCGGGATCGCCCTTGGCGGCGCGAGCCTCCGGCCACAACTGGGCGCTGCCGACGGCTGGCGCAAACTCCAACACGGGCCGAGGCGCACTCCATTCGAGCGTGCCCGGCGAGTCGTTGGCGATCTCGAACGTCCGAGTGACCTGACTGCCGGTGGTCGTGGCGGCGCTCACCGATGCCGGCGCGAGTGCGATATCGGGCGGAGGCAATGTCGTGAACGAGACCACGCCCGAGACTCCGCCGGCATTCCCGAACTCGTCGCGCGCGCGCAGTGCCAGCCAGTAGGTCGTGCCGCTGGCGAGCCCGCGTACGCGGAACGTCTCTGCACTCCCGGAAGGACGTGGCCGCGGCGCACTCGCCAGCGTGGCGTCCGCGAACTCCGCGGCCGTGAATGCAGTCGTGGAGAATCGCAGCTCGTAGGTCGTGGCGGTCCCGGTCGTGCCGTCGTCGCCCGTGGCGGTCCATGCCAGGTCCACCGAGTTCGAACCCGGCGCCACCACTCGCAAGTCCGAGATGCTGCCCGCGGCGATGCTGTCGGGATCGGCGGCCGCAAGCGCCAGGTTCAATCGCCCGCCCGACACGCAGCGGCCCACCAGCCCCACGCGCACATCGACGAAGCGGATGAGCCGCGACTTGACCTCGGCTGCCGCCATGCTCGGGAATCGCCCCAGCAACAGTGCCGCCGCTCCGGTCACATGTGGTGCCGCCATGCTGGTGCCCGAGAGTTGTCGATAGGCACGGCCCGGGACGGTGGAAAGGATGTCGACGCCGGGTGCGGCGAGATCGACCGTCGTGGCGCCGTAGTTCGAGAACCCGGCCAACTGGTCGGCATTGTCCGTGGCCGCGACGGTGAGCACGCAGTCCTCGCTCAGTGCCGCCGGATAGGACGGCGTGGCGTCGTTGTTGGTGCGCGCAGTGCCCGCCGCCGCCACGAACAACTGCCCGGCGTCGCCCGCCGCGATGACCGCGTCTTCCAGGGCGCGCGAGTAGAACCCGCCGTTCCAAGAATTGTTCGTGATCCGCACGCCCATGCGGATGGAGTAGAGCAGGGCCTCGACCGCGGCCGAGGTCGGTCCGCTGCCCGAAGCTCCGAGGAATTTGAGGATCATCAGGCGGCCGCGCCACACCACGCCGCTGACGCCTTCGTTGTTGTTCCCGACCGCAGCGATCGTGCCTGCGGTGTGCGTGCCATGGCCGTTGTCATCGCGCGGATCGCCGTCGTGGTTGAAGAAATCGTAGCCGTGCACGTCGTCGACATAGCCATTCTGATCGTCGTCGATGCCGTTGCCCGCGAGCTCCCCGGGGTTGGTCCAGATGTTCGCCTCGAGATCCGGATGGTCGTATTCCGCACCCGTGTCGAGGTCGGCGATGAGCAGTTGCGGATCGCCGGTGAAACGATCCCACACGGCTTCCGCGCCGATGTCCGCACCCGCGAGCCCGCCGGTCTGTCCCGTGTTGTGCACGCCGTACTGTTCGGGGTAGCGCGGGTCGTTGGGCGCGCGCTCGATGCTCCACAGGTAGTCGGGCTCGGCGTACTCGACTCGCGGATCGCTCGTCAGGCGCGCCACCGCCTCGGGCACGGACATCGCCGGCACACTCAAGCGCTCGACACCGATCAAGTCGAATGTCGCCAGAACGCTCGCACCCAATGGCGCCATCGCCTCGGCGTGCGCCGCGCCCTTGACGGCCGGCTTCCAGCGCACCAGTACCGTGCCCGGCACATAGTCCTGAGCAGCCGCCGGCCATGTGAGCAGCGTCAGGCCCAGGAGCAGGAGCGACAGCCACGCCGCAGGCCGCCGGAGCACGTGCCCAAGACAGCGCGTTCCGCCGAGCCGCAGCGCGACCGGCGAGCGCACGCCACGCCCCGGTGACCGGGGAATCGCGAACACGCTGCGCACGATGTGGCCCAAACGCACCTCGTCGGTAGAGCCCGGCCGCCGCTCGGACCCGCCCTTGCCCCGTCGAAGGGGCTGTGGACTTCCCGTGCGGCGGCCGTCCGGGGGACCTGATTGCCACGAGCATAGGCCGCCGGGTCGCGGGCGTCACGGGACTTCGCGGAGCGTCCTACCCCGAGGCGACCGGCGCGGTTCTCCGGCGACCCTAGCCGGGACTATTCATGAGCCGGTGGCCTGCAAGGGCCGTCTGCCCGCGAATCGCTGCGGAGCTGACTTGGCCGGCTCCTCGTAGTGTTCCCAACACGACTGCGTCGCCGGCCAAGCCAGCGCCTTGGTACTTCACGGACATCCGACCCTTTCGGCTCACCATTCATGAATAGTCCCGGCTAGCGCGGGCACATTCCTGTGCCGCACTCCGGCCCCGTGCTCAGGCGGGCTTCCGGTACCGGGCGACGACGCGCGTGGTGATGCCGCCGCGCACGTTGAACCGGCCGATCACCTTGAGCTCGCGCGGCTTCATGGCCAGCACCAGATCGTCCAGGATGCGGTTCGTGACCTGCTCGAAGTAGTGCCCTTCGTTCCGGAATGCCCAGATGTAGAGCTTCAGCGACTTGAGCTCGACGCACCGCTCGTCGGGCACGTAGCGCACGACGATCGTGCCGAAGTCGGGCTGGCCGGTGACCGGGCACAGTGCCGTGTACTCCGGGCACTCGTGGCGGATCCAGTACTTCCGGCCGGGAGCAGGGTTCTCGAACGTGATCAGTTCACGCGACGGCTGGGACGGCATGGTGAGGCTCCTCGTAGCAAGTGTGGGCCGGAGAGTCTGCGGCCAACGGACCGCGACGGTCAACCGCGACCTCCGCGCCCGGCGTTCGCCCTGTTCCCCACCCCGTGCTACCGTTTTCACCCCTATGAAGCGCGTCTTCCTCGAGACTTATGGTTGCCAGATGAACGTCGCGGACTCCGAGCTGATGGCCGGGGTGCTCGAGCGTGCCGGCATGGAGATGGTGAGCACTCCCGACGACGCCGACGCGGTCATCCTCAACACCTGTGCGATCCGCGAGCACGCCGAACTGCGCGTGCTGGGCCGTCTGGGCGAGTTCGCACATCTGAAGAGCAAGAACCCCGACCTCATCGTGGGCGTGGCCGGGTGCATGGCGCAGCACCTGCGCAAGCGCCTGCTGGACCAGAAGCGCGTGCTCGACCTGGTGGTGGGCCCCGACGGCTACCGCAATCTGCCGGCGCTCCTGCGACAGGCGGCGAACGTGCCGACCGCCGAGATCCGTCTCGATCGCGACGAGACCTATGGCGACCTGGAGCCCAAGCGCCAGCCGGGCGTGCGCGCCTGGGTCACGGTCCAGCGCGGCTGCGACAAGTTCTGCACCTATTGTGTCGTCCCCTACACGCGCGGCCGCGAGCGCAGCCTGCCGATGGCGGATCTCTTGCAGCAAGTCGGCCGCGCTGCGGCACAAGGCTTCTGCGAGATCGTGTTCCTGGGCCAGACGGTGAACTCCTACCACGACGGCACGCACGACTTCGCCGACCTGATGCGCGCCGCCGCGGACGTGCCCGGCGTGCTGCGCGTGCGCTACACGTCGCCGCATCCCGCCGACATGAGCGAGCGGTTGATCGACGCGATGGCGGAGTGCGAGAAGATCATGCCGCACGTGCACCTGCCGTTGCAGAGCGGATCCGACCGCGTGCTCGCGGCCATGGAGCGCAGTTACACCATGAGCCAGTTCGAGGACGTGCTCGGCCGCATCCGTGCGCGCATCCCGGGCGTGGCGGTGACCACCGACATCATCGTGGGATTCCCCGGCGAGTCCGAAGCGGACTTCATGGCCACGGCCGACTACATGAAGCGCGCGCGGTTCGACAGCGCGATCATGTTCAAGTACTCGGCCCGCCCCGACACGCGTGCTTACAAATATCCCGAGACGGTCGACGACAGCGAGAAGGGCCGCCGTCTGCAACTGTTGATCGACCAGCAGCACGGCATCGCCGGCGAGATCATGGATGGCTATCTGGGCCGGGACATCGAAGTGCTGGTCGACGGCCCGTCGTGGAGCGGCCGGCCCGGCAAGAAGGGCACGACCGAAGCGGCGCCGCAGTTGTACGGCAAGAGCCGCGAGTTCAAGACCGTCGTGTGGCCCGACGATGGTTCGCCGGCCGGCACGCTGCAGCGCGTGCGCGTCGTGGGCACGACCGCGCTCACGCTACTCGGCGAATCCGTGCGCACGCCGCGGGCCGAACCGCTGGTGTCGATCGGCGGCTGAACGCCTGGCCGGCAGTTCAGCAGGCGTCGTCGCCGTGCGCCCGCCATGCGCTCAGGCCCGCACCGATGACACCCGCCTGCTCGCCGAGTGTGGCGGGGACGAGCCGCAGATGCTTGCGATGCGAACCCAGCATGTAGTGGTCACAGCGCGCGCGCAACGGACCGAACAGCGGCTCGCCGGCCTGCGCGACACCGCCGCCCAGGACGATGACATCGGGATTCAGGAGTGCGGTGGCGGCCCCGAGCATGCGCGCCAGATGGTCGATCATGCGTTCGATCACTTGCGCGGCACGCGGATCGTTCGACTCGAACACCTCGCGCGCATTGGTCACGATCAGCCCGGCTTCACGCGCACGCGCGATGAGGCCCGAGCCGCTCGCCATGGGCTCCGCACAGCCCGCCACACCACAACCGCACGCCGGCCCCGTGCTGCCGACCGGCATGTGCCCGATCTCGCCCGCGCCGCCGAACGACCCCTTGATCACGCGGCCATCCACGACGATGCCACAGCCCACACCCGTGCCCACGGTCACAGTGAGTGAGACGCGCGCGCCCTTGGCCGCACCAGCCGTGTGTTCGGCCAGGGCCGCACAGTTGGCGTCGTTGTCGATCGCGACTCGCTTGCCGAGCACGGACTCGAGGCGCTGGCGCATCGGGAAGTCGGGCGGCAAGCTCAGGTTCGGAGTCCGGTCGACGATGATCCCGCTCACGGGGTGCAGCACGCCGGGTGAACCGAAGCCCGCCCACGGCGGGCTGCCTTCGTGACCCACGCGGTGGGCGGCCCGCGTGATGGCTTCGAACAACGCGAACTCGCCCTGGCTGGCATTGGACGGCACTTTCGTGAAACCGAGCACGGCCCCGTGGCCGGTGATGCGCGCCACCTTGAGGTCGGTTCCGCCGAGGTCGAATGCGAGGATGCCGGGTTCGGTCATGACCCCAAGCTAGCCTGTGGCGATACCAGCATCAAGCACGCAGCCGGCGCACGCGCCTCGCACGCCCAGCACGGCCATGGGAACGCCAGCCTAGGATGCCAGCCTAAGCTGCCAGCCTAAGATGCCAGCCTAAGATGCCAGCCTAAGATGCCAGCCTAAGATGCCAGCCTAGGATGCCAGCCGAAGATGGTAGTCTCTCGCGCCATGCGCCAGACCCTGATCGTGTTCGTCGTCGCCCTGCTGTTGTTCAGCGGCGGATCCTCAGCGCCCGGGCGGGCGCGGTCCCCCGCCCTGCACATCGCCGGGCTGCATGCTCCGGTGCAGGTCACCACCGACCGCTGGGGCATCGCTCACGTACGCGCCGGCAACCTGAACGACCTCTATGCGGCGTGGGGCTGGGTCAGCGCGCGCGACCGTCTCTGGCAGATGGTACTGACCCGGGCCGCCGCCGACGGGCATACGCATCGCTGGCTCGGCAACAGCGCGCTCCAGGCCGACGGCGGCGCGCAGTTGTTCCGGCTGCGCGAACGCGCACACGCGATCTGGCAGCGCGATCGCGAGAACGCCGCACTCCGATCGGCACTCGAGCACTACGCGATCGGCGTGAACGCCTACATGAAGGATTGCCGCGACGGACGGCGCACATGGCCCGCCGAACTCGTGCGCCTGGAACACCGCCCCGCCGACTGGACCGCCGAGGACTGCGTGCTGGTGATGCTGGGCTTCGGCATCACGCTCGACCTCGACCTTTCGGAACTTTCCGAGATGCGCGCGGTGGCCGACAGCGGTGCGGCCTGGTACACGAACCGCCGCCGCTATGAGAACCGCTGGCTGTACGACACCATCCCCGACAGCGCCTCGGCGCGACTCTGGCCCGCGGGCACCGAGAGTGCGTTGCAGCCGGTGTCTGCCGTGCTGCGCCCGACCGCACGGACCGCCACGAACGCTCTGCGCGCGCGCGCGAACAACCGTCCGGGACCGAACGCTTCCCCGTCGCGCCAAGCCCTCGCGGCCGGCGAGCGACTGCTCGCCGCGTTCCCGCCTGCGGATGCCGACGGCGCCAACCGCGCGAGCAACGAGTTCGTGGTCGGTGCAAGCCGCAGTGCCAGCGGCAAGCCCGTGCTCGCGAACGACCCGCACCTGTCGCTCGGCAACCCGAGCCCGTTCCATGTCATCCACGTCTCGGTGCCCGGCTTGTTCGAGGCCATCGGCGCGGATGTTCCCGGGCTGCCCGTCATCGTCAGCGGTCGCAATGCCCGCGCTGCATGGGGCGTGACGGCACTCTCGGCGGACGTCATCGACGTCTATGCCGATACGCTCTCGAAGGACAACACACGGGTGCGCACGCATGAACTCGACGGCACCGCGGGCTGGACGCCCGTGCTCAAGCGCCCGTTCGACATGACCTATCGCGTGCTCGGCGTGAGCCTGCCCGTGCTGCCGTTCATGAACGAACGTCGTTACACACCGCACGGTCCGGTGCTCGTGCTCGACAGCAAGCGGCACATCGCCTATGCGGCACGCTGGACTGCGCTCGAGGACGACCGCATCACGCTGTCGCGCCTCGTCGGGCTGGAACGTTCGGCCAGTGCGGCTGAAGTCGACGAACGCATATCGGGGCTCGTCACCCCATGTCTCAATATGGTGTGCGCCGACGTCACGGGCGACGTGCGTTACCGCGCCAGCGGCCTGCTGCCCGTACGCACGCACGTGCCCGGCCCCGGACCCATTCCGAGCAACGGGCAATACGAATGGACCGGCTTCGTGCCGAGCGAGCAGAACCCGCACTGGCGCGTGAGCCCGGCCAGCTTCGCCGTGAACGCCAACAACCGCCCGGTCGGCGGGAGCTACCCCTACGCCCTGCCGCGCTACGACTGGGCCCACGACCGTGCGCGCCGCATGGCGAACCGGCTGGAACTCGACCAGCGCATCACGCTGCAGGACGCGGCCAGCGTGCAGAACGATGTTTACTCACTGGCGGCCGAACGCAACGTCCGCCATCTGCTGGAGTGCGCGGACTCGCTTTACGGAGCACTGCCGCCGCGCTCCAAGGCGGCGCTCGACACGCTGCGGAACTGGGACTACCGCGCCCGAAGATCGCTCGTCGCACCGACGCTGTATCGCGCCTGGTTCGGCACCTACATGCGGCGCGTGCACACGGAAGGCTTTCCGGGACTCACACTCGCCTCGCTCATGAACCGTGCGCCCGAAGCCCTGGCGCGCGCCGGCGACAAGGGCGTTGCCGAAAGGCCAGCGGTCGCCGCCGTGGCCTCGCTCGCCATGGCGCTCGACACGCTCGCCGCCAAGCTGGGCCCGGACCTCACCCGCTGGCGATACGGCCGTGCGCACCTGGCGCGCTTCCGCCATCCGTTGTCCGCGCTCGATAGCCGCCGCAAGTGGGAGCCGCCGCTGACGCCTGAAGACGGCGACAATGCCAGCCCGAGCGTCGGCCCTTCGCGGCTGCCGTGGAGCTTTGAAGTGGGCCACGGTCCGGCCTATCGCCACGTCGTCGACATGGCGCAACCCGACCTGAGCTTCGGTGTGGTGCCGCCCTGGAACAGCGCGGCGTTCAGCGACAAGGGCGACCGCGACATGCGTCACCGCTGGGCGGATCATGGCTACGTCCCGTTCCACATGAACTGGACGCGCATCGAACG
>JANNWR010000207.1:0-1667 GCA_031408715.1 bacterium | reverse complement strand
GGGCACTGGGCGGTGTCCGTGGACCCCGACGGTACCACCCGCAGCCTGCCATTGTTCGTGCGCTACGGTGACTTCGCCTACCCCGCGCTGTCGATCCGGATGGTCGAGACCGCTTCGCGCACCGACCCGCGCTTGCCGCAGTTCGAACTGGCGCGCGACGGCGTCTGGATGCACAGCCGGACCGGCGACCGCCGGGTACCGACCGACGAGTTCGGTCAGACAAGTATCGTGTTCTCAGGCGACGCGCGCGCATTCCCGCACCACGCCAGCATGCTGCAGGTGCTGCAGTGGTGGGCGGCAGGTGACACCGCTTCGATCGCGGCCGTGGTGCGCGGCCGCCTGGTGCTGGCGGGATTGACGACCGAACAGGAAGCCAACCCCGACCGCGGCCCCACGCCATTCTCGCGCGCCACGCCGCTGGTGTACGTCCACGCCAACGCCATCGCGGCCGCCATGCAGGGACGTTTCCTCACCAGCCTGCCAGCCTGGGTGTTGTTCGTGGTGCTGCTGCTGGCGGGCGCGCTGCTCGGAGCGCTGTATGCCGGCATGCACCTGGGAGCCTCCACTGCACTGGCGTTTGGCGCGGGTGTGCTGATCGCGGCCACGAACTACGGCCTGTTCGTGTGGTCGGACATCCACATGCCCGCGGTCGCGTTGTTGTTGCTGCCGCCGCTGTCGTGGAGCGCGGTCGAGGGCCTCCGTCGGCGCAACAGTGAACGGCTGGCGCTGGCGCGTGCCAAGGAGCTCGACGTGGCGCGCAACATCCAACAGAAGCTACTGCCCGATGCGCCGCCGGCCTTCGCGGGGCTGGAGATGTTCGGGCTCAACGTGCCGGCTGATGCCGTGGGTGGGGACTACTACGATTGGCTCGTGCTCGACTCCGGGCAACTCGCGGTCGTGGTCGGGGACGTCACCGGACACGGGATCCCCGCGGCCATCCTGATGGCGCACCTGCGCGCATCGCTCCACGCCGAAGTGGATCGTGCGGAGTCGACGGCCGGCGTGATCACCTCGATGAATCGCGTCCTGTCGCGGGCCACCGAACCGGGTCGCTTCGCGACGTTCTTCCTGGCGCGCTTCGAGCCGGGTGGGCGGGAGTTGCGCTACTGCAACGCCGGGCACAACCCCCCCTTCCTGTTGCGGGGAAATGAGTTGCAGGAGTTGGCCGCCAACGGCATCCCGATCGCGATGTTCGACAGCTTTCCGTGGGACGAGGGCCGGACCACACTCCTGACCGGCGACGTGCTGGTCCTGTACTCGGACGGCGTGCCGGAGTGGGAGCGCAACCGGGAGATGTTCGGTGAGGAACGTTGGCGCTCGACGGTCCGTGCCGAGGTGGCTCGGGGCGGGAGCGCGCGTGACATGGCCGGGCGTCTGCTCGCGGCGTTGCGCGACTTCGCGCAGGGTGAGTCCAACTCCGACGATGTCACGATCGTCGTCGTGCGCGCGGTCGCGGCGGACCCAGCGCCGGAGTGACATCCGCCACACCGGTTCGTGTACGGCGTGGGCGAGCTCTCGCAGCTGGCGGGGTGAATGGCGCGCGCTTGCAGCGGGCATGATTCGTGCGATTCCATGCGCGCTGAGGTCGATCGCCTCCCCGCCATTGGAGTCCGCCAACATGACCGTACTGCGCGCCGTCGATGTGCCGCCCCCTCGCGCCACCCCGA
>JANNWR010000206.1:0-3532 GCA_031408715.1 bacterium | reverse complement strand
CTCGTGCTGCCGACCGCGCCCGCAAGAGCCCGAGGCCGGGCGCGTACCATTTCTTGTCGGTGCCGGATTCCAACATGGACCACTCGTGCGTCCTCACGCACCCGTCGAAGGTACCGAACGGCACGGTCACCGAGTCGCCGACGGCAACGACCTGGGCCATGTCCTCGGCGATGTCGGCCGCAAAGCCCATGCGGTAGGGCTCGCTCGGGCGTGGATCGGCGGGCATGGCGATGCCGGCCTTCGCACCGTCGACGCCCGCTTCCCAAGAGCCCTCGCGACTCACGCGTCCGTGGCCGAGGAACTCGCGGGCCTCCTCGCCGAAGATCCAGACCGCGCCGCCTGCGTCCGTCGCGAACCAAGAGAGTGTCTCCTGGGTGAGCTTGTCCTTCTCCCAGACCTTCTCGTGCACGACGGTACAGCGTACGCCCATCACCTCGCGGATCGAATCGGTGACGGTGATCTCGATCAGGCTGACGTGCCGGCCGAGTGTCTCGGCGTAGTGCATCGTCGTGCCGGGCACGAGGGGGTGGTACGAATTGCTCACCCCTGCGCGGAACCGGGCCGGGTCGACCATGGGGAATTCCTTCGCGGCGGGCTTCCCGGACGCTGGGCCGGCAAGACTGCACAGCGCGACGAGGACGAGCAGAATGGTCGTGCGGGCGCCCGGCGTCCATGGTGGCGGCGGCACGCGCGCCGTCGATGTCCTGCGGTGGATCTGCAGTGCGCCCGGGCTCACGGTGATGGCGTGCCTGGTGTGGGTGGAGGGGTGAGGGGCAGGCTCAACGTCAGTGCGAATGTCTCAGCGGGTTCCACGCTCACCTCGACCTGTCCGTTCAGGGCCGTCGCGATGCGCTTCACGAGCGCCAGGCCGAGGCCGTAGTGGCCACCCTCCGCGCCGCGAGCGTCGTCCCGGCGCACGAAACGTTCGAACAGCCGAGGTACGTCCGCCGGCACCATGGCTTCCGAGCGATTGCGGACGCAAAGTTGGACGCGATCATGCAGCGTCGCCACCGTGACCTCGACCGGGCCCGTGGCTCGCGCGTGCGAGATCGCGTTCTCGAGGACGTTGCGAACGGCGGTGGCAAGCAGTGCCGGGTCCGAGCGCAATGGGGTTGGGCGATCCAGCGTCGCACGAAGGTCGAGGCCACGTGCTCGGGCCCGGGGTTCGAGCGCCGCGAGAGAGGCGCGCGCGAGCACCGCCAGGTCCGTGTCGGCCCATTGCGCCGGCACGATGCCGGCGTCCAGCCGGGCCAATTGCAACAGGGTCTCGATAAGGGCCTGCATCTGCAAGAGCATCGCCAGCGCTCCGCGCATCGTCTCTTGATAGCTCTCGGCATCGCGTGGACGCGACAACTCCACTTCGAGTGAGGTTCGCAATCCGGCCACGGGCGTGCGCAGCTCGTGTGCGATGTCGGCACCGAACGTGCGTTCGCGTTCGAACGAGGCGTGCACGCGAGCGAGCAATTCGTTGAGGCGGTCGACCACAGGTACGAGCTCGAGCGGTACCTGGCGGGTGTCCAGCCGGCTTGTGAGGCTGGCGGTATCGAGTGCGCCGATCTCGCCGGCGATCCGTTCGAGCGGCCGCAGGCTGCGATGCACGACCCAGCGGATGAACGCGAGCATCAGCAGCGTCGCGGCGAGGCCCACGATCGCCAGCAACACGCGTAGCCGTCCGAGCAGGGCCTCGACCTCCGCCATGTCGCGGCCCAGAGCGATGAGAACCGGAGGGCGCGCCGGTGGGTTTTCGAACTCCGGGTCCATGCGCGCCAGGAAACGGGCGCGGTAGGTGCGGACCTGGCGGCCGTCCGTGGTTCGCTCGAACCCGATCGACTCCTGCCCTGGCGCCTCCTGCGGCAAGGCAAGGCTGCTGTTGCCGAGGCTCGGCGAGCGATAGAGCACGACTGCGGGTGGCTGGGTCAGCTGCAGCAGGCTGGCTCCGGCTCCGGCTTCAAACTCGTGCAAGGCGAACTCCTTGAACCCTAGATCGAGTCCCTCGGGGGCCAGCTCGATCGTGGACTCGACCCAGAGCGCGCGTTGGCGCAGGTTGCGATCGAGGTCGTCGAGCAGCGCCCGGCGGACGCCGCGCTCGGCGGCGATGCCCGCCGCCACGAACGTCGCGATCGTCGCCAGTACGAGGCCGTTGCGGAGTGCCCCCCGGATCGAGCTCACTCGGGTTCGACCGCAGCGAGCACGTAGCCCAGCCCGCGTCTCGTGTGGATCAGGCGCGCGTCGCCGTCCTGTTCGAGCTTGCGCCTCAGGTACCCGATGTACACGTCGACCACATTGCTGCCGCGCTCACTGGTGAAGTCATAGACACGTTCCTCGATCTCCTCGCGCGTCACGATGCGGCCGGGGCGCGCGGCAAGCACCTCGAGGATCGCATACTCGCGAGCGGTGAGTTCGATGTCGCGGGTTCCGCGGCGGACGACGCGACCCGCTGTGTCGATCACCAGATCTCCGACTTCGACGCGGGGAGTGACTTGCTCGTAACGCCGGCGGATCAGGACGCGGATCCGTGCCAGCAATTCCTCGAACGCGAACGGCTTGACCAGATAGTCATCGGCCCCGCCATCGAGACCCGTCAGGCGGTCCTGCAAGGTGTCCTTGGCGGTCAACATGAGTACACGGCTCGGGCAGCGCTGCGCGCGGAGGCGGCGCAGAAGGGTGAAACCGTCCAGACGCGGCAGCATCACGTCGAGCACGATGACATCGTACGTAGAAGTCTGGGCGAACGCCAAGCCTTCCTCACCGTCGGCAACGGCATCGACGGCGTATCCGGCCTCGCGCAATCCGCGCTGCAGTGACACTCGCAACGGCAGGAAATCCTCGATGACCAGGACACGCATGAGTCGAGCTTACGCGCCGGGCGGCACAACCCGGAAGCGGAATCGACCCGGCTCTCATCCCATTCTCATCCAGCGCCATGGTCTTTGCCCGACAGCAGCCCCGCATTGGGCCCATACCCCCAGACTCGACAATTCGTTCCCGGACTCACGCTCTTCTCATGTGCTGCGTCGATACTTGATTCATCGCGGCAGGAATGGCGTTCGCAGGCGCGGAGGCACTGGCTTCGTGTGGATGCATCGGCGACCTGCCGCCGCGATGGTGGGAAGTGTCGACCAGCCGGCGCGAAAACCGCGGCGGCGCGCACGGGAGGTTCCGATGATCCGATTCACCGGCTTCACGCTCATGGCCTTACTCGGGTGTGGTACTGCCCACGCACAACTCGCCGCCACAAAGACCAGCTTGGATTCGGCCACGGCGCATGCCGTCCGCCCAAGGAAGCACGCCGCTCTGCCGGCGCCCCGTGTCTCCGGCTACATGCAGATCCACTATCGGTTCGCACGCGCCACCGGGGTCGACTCGGTCGTCGACAACGACGACTTCCGTGTGCAGCGCGTCCGCATCGGTGTGGAAGGAGACCTCTCCCCGCGAGTGTCCTATCAGGTGGAGATCGATCCGCGCGCGCCGGAGATCACGGGTGTCCTGCGGGATGCGTACGCCACCCTGCACCATATTCCGCGCCATGACA
>JANNWR010000205.1:0-3707 GCA_031408715.1 bacterium | reverse complement strand
TCGGTGCTGACCTGCACGAAGCGCTTCACGCCGACGCGGCGTGCTTCCTCGGCCAGCACGAACACGCCGTAGACGTCCGTCTGGATGAAGTCGCCCGGGGTCTCGATGCTGCGGTCGACATGGGACTCGGCCGCGAAGTTCAGGACGACATCGCATCCCTTCATGGCCTCGGCCACCTTGGCAGGGTCGCGGATATCACCGTGCACGAAGGTCAGCCGGCTCGCCGAGATGCCGTCGAGATTCTCGCGGCGACCGGCATAGGTGAGGGCGTCCAACACCACCGCATGCGCGCCGGGGTGCTTGGCCAGCAACCGGTGCACGAAGTTGGAGCCGATGAAGCCCGCACCCCCCGTCACCAGCACGCGCGCACGTGACAGGTCGATCGCGTCAGGCACGCGCCACCCCAGCCGCCTCAGCCGGCTCAGCCACCTCAACCATCGTGGCGGCTCCAGTCATACGGGATCGACGGATCGTGCGCCGGGACGCGGTGCTCGTCCGGGTCCTTGTAGTCGTAGTGATACGTCGGCACGTTCACCAGGTACGCCGGCTCGACGCCGATGCCCTTCATGCCGTGCATCACCAGCGGCGGGATCACCAGCAGCGTCGGGTTCTTGTCGCCGAGGAAGAACTCGTTGACCTCGCCCTTCGTGGGGCTGTCGTCGCGCGAGTCGTACAGCACGACCTTCGACATGCCCTTCACCACCACGAAGTGATCGGTCTGCTTCTTGTGGTAGTGCCAGCCCTTGACGACCTCGGGGTACACCACCGTGAGATAGACCTGACCGAACTTCTGGAAGAACGGATCGTCGTCGCGCAGCATCTCCATGAGCCAGCCGCGCTCATCGGGGATGACCTTGAGCGCTTTGGTGATCACACCATGGATCATGCGCGCTTGCCTCCACGCTTGGACGGGCTCTTCTTGCTCGCTGCCGCAGTCATCACCGGACGCTTCGGCTTGATCGCCTTGCCGGCCCGGCCCTTGCCAACGCCGACGTACGTCCAGCCCGCAGCTTCGGCATCTTCGGGATTGTAGATGTTGCGCAGGTCACACAACACTGGCTTCTTCATCAAGCGCTTGAGCTTGGCGAGGTCCAGGGTGCGGAACTCGTTCCACTCGGTGATCAGCACGATCGCGCTCGCGCCACGGGCGGCGTCGTAGGCGTCAGCGGCCATCTCGACGCCCTTCAGCTCACTCATCGGCTCGGCCTTCGGCATCGCGATCGGGTCGAACGCCACCACCTTGTAGCCCTTCTTGATGAGCCCGGGCACGATGGTGAGCGAGGGTGCTGCGCGCATGTCGTCCGTGTTGGGCTTGAACGCCAGACCCAGCACCGCGATCTTCTTGCCCTTGGGCGAACCCACCGCGGCGACGACCTTGTCGACCATGCGGTCCATCTGGCGCTCGTTGGCGGCGATGGCGGCCTCGACGATGCCGACCCGCTCACCCGCAGCGCGCGCGAAGCTGGCGAGCGCATACGTGTCCTTGGGGAAGCAGCTGCCGCCATAACCCGGGCCGGCGTGCAGGAACTTCGAACCGATGCGGCGGTCCATGCCCAGGCCCTTGGCGACCACCTGGACGTCGGCACCGAGCGCTTCGCAGACGTTCGAGATCTCGTTGATGAACGAGATCTTGGTCGCCAGGAAGCAGTTCGACGCGTACTTGATCAGTTCCGCGGTCTCGAGCGTGGTCAGGACCATCGGCGTCTCGGTCAGAAACAGCGGGTCATGCAGCTTCTTCAGGAGATCCTGCGACTTCTTGGTCTCCGCACCGATGATGACGCGATCCGGCCGCATGAACGTCTCGATGGCGGAGCCTTCGCGCAAGAACTCCGGATTCGAGGCGACATCGAACTCGGCACTCCGCTTGGCGAACTTCTTCATCCAGCTGTACAGGTCGCGCGCGGTGCCCACCGGCGCGGTGCTCTTCTGCACCACCAGCGTGTAGCCATCGAGGTTCTGCGCGACAGTCTTGGCGACCGCATAGATCGCGCTGGTATCGGCGCTGCCATCCTTGCGCGGCGGCGTGCCGACGGTGATGAACACGATCTGCGACTCCTTCACGGCCGTCGGCAGGTCGGTGGTGAAATGCAGGCGGCCTTCGTTCACATTGCGCTGCACCATCTCGGGCAGCCCGGGCTCGAAGAACGGCAGTTCGAGCGCCTTCAGGCGTTCGATCTTGGCAGCATCGGAATCGACACAGATGACGTTACTGCCGAAGTCCGCGTAGCAAGCGCCGGACACGAGGCCGACATAGCCCGTGCCCACGACCGTCAGGGTGTACAAGGTGGGGTCCTTTCGCGTGGCGACTGGGACTCGTGGGATGGCCTGAGACGAGTCCTCCAGAAACAGTGGGTCAGGTTAGATGGGGGGCTGTGCCCGGGTCAAACCTCGGCATATGCGACATCGGTCGAGCTGCTTGAGGTGTGCGAGGCGTCACCGGCGTGGTGCGGCTGGCAAGCTCGCAACCGATACCGCAGCGCGCGTGACACATGACACCGGGGCCTCGCGTACTGTAATTTCGCGGCTGGCTACCCTGATCGAGCGAAGCGGACCGACCGGTCCGTGCGCTCCCATCGGATGACTCGGGCCCAACCTGACTGTGTCCCACGCGCTGCTACCGAACGATCTCCCGCTATCGGACTGCTCGGGGCGACCTGCCCGTCCATGCCGCGAACGGACCATGACCGGCACGAGCACTCACCAGTGCTTCCTGCCGCCGAGCCGCGCATGAGCCCGTCGACGTTCGCGGCCGGGACACGCTGATGTGTGGCATCGCCGGCATCCATCGATTGGGCAGCAGCCCGCTCGATGCGGCCAGCCTGCGCGCCGACCGCGACCGAGTGGCCACCATGCTGGCGGCGCTCGTCCACCGCGGTCCCGATGACCACGGCCTCGAACAGGCCGGCCGGGTCACGCTGGGTGCTCGCCGGCTGTCGATCCTCGATGTGGCGGGCGGGCACCAGCCGCTCTCGGACGCCAGCGGACGGGTGTGGGCGGTGCAGAACGGCGAACTGTATGACCTGCCGCGTTTGCGTGCCGAACTGTCGGCCCGTCACGTGTTCCGCACGCACACCGATACCGAACTGCTGCCGCACCTGTGGCTCGAGCGCGGCACCGCCGCGGTGGAAGGGCTGCGCGGCATGTTCGCGCTCGCGATCCATGACACCGCCGACGGCACCACGCTGCTGGCGCGTGATCCGCTCGGAGTGAAGCCGCTCTACTGGACGCGCATCGGAGACCGGCTGATGTTCGCCTCCGAGTTGAAGGCGCTGCTCACCGACCCCGCGGTACCGCGCGAGCTCGACATGGACGGCGTGGGCCGTTATCTGGCACTGGGTTTCGTGCCGGGAGAGGCCACGGTGTTTCGCGGCATCCGCAAGCTGCGCCCCGGCTGCCGGCTGGTGGTGAACGCCCACGAGCCGCGCATCGAACGCTACTGGGCGTGGCCCGACTTCACGCCCGATCCCGCCCTCGCGGGGCTGCCACTCGACACGCTGGCCGATCGCGTGGCGGAACACCTCGCCGCTTCCACGCAGGCCATGCTGCTGTCCGACCGCCCCGTGGGCGTGCTGCTGTCGGGCGGCGTCGATTCGAGCCTGCTCGTGGCCCTGCTGCCCGAGCCCCTGCGGCGCGAGACACGCACGTTCGCGATCGGCTTCGAAGGCGGTGGACATCACGACGAGCGTGCTTATGCGCGCGAAGTGGCC
>JANNWR010000204.1:0-15817 GCA_031408715.1 bacterium | reverse complement strand
TGAGCCTGCCCGGTGTCTCGACTCCGTGGAAGTCGCGCTCGGGAGCGTGGCGCGACGCGATCGGCGTGGGTCCTTACCGCGTCGCCACCGCCGAAGGGGAACGCACGCTGACTCTGGTCGCGGCACGTGCGTCCGCGGGGGAGGAGGCGACGTGCGATACCCTGGTGATTCGTTTCGTGACCGGTGCGGCACGCGTGCGCAGCGCGCTGCGTGCGAACTCGGCGGATGTCGTGTGGCCGCTGCCGCCGGGTCTGCTGGCGCAGGCCCTGCCCAGCGAATACACGGTGTTCCAGAGGGACGCCGTGCCCAAACGCCGATTGTTATTGGTGCTTCGCGCGGATGTGCCACCGACGACCCGACCGGATGTGCGCGCGGCACTGGTGCGTGCACTGAATCGCGATGAGCTTCTCTCGGCGCTCGGAGCGCGTGGCACGCCGACGCGGCATTGGCTGCCGGGAACGCTCGCGGCGTATTCCTGGGTGCGTCCGGAGCCGCGCAACGCCGTTCGCGCCGCCGCGCGTGACGACGGCCGCGGTGCGCCGGGCAAGACCGAGTCCTATCACGTGGTGCTCGCCTACGACGCCGACCTCACCGGGGCGGACGTGGCCCGTGCCGTGCAAGGTCGCTGGGCGCGTTCGGGGCACTACGCCGACCTGCGGCCCGTGCGAGGGGCCGAGGCGGCGCTTGAAGCGCTGGCGGCGGATGCCGCGCAGGCCCACCTCGTGGAGAGCCAGGCGCTCTTCGCGGCCCCCGAGGCCGAACTGGCGCTGTATGTCCTCCCGCTCCGCGGCCCGGCCGTGGGTAGCGTAAGGACGGGCTGGCGGGTGCGGGATCTGGACCGCTGGGTGAACCTGCCGGAAAGCTCGCCAGGATTCGACCCGGACGCCGCCCAGCGCCAGTTGGCCGACGCCCAGGTCGTGCTGCCCTTGGCTTCGATCCCCTGGCAGTGGGCAGCCCGCAATGGGGGCATCCGGCCTGCCGTGCACCCTGCCTTCGGGCCCGGCTGGGTAGGCCCGGAAACCGGCAGCGCGGGCGCGAGAAGTCGTTGACCCTGCTGGGCGTGCACCCTATCGTTAAGGTGCAATCCGGGTGCCTGACCTCCGCCGTTCCAGCACCACCTCCCGGTGTGCGCCAAGCGTCGCCCGCTCCGTCGTCTGATGCGTCTGATGCGCCTCTTGCTCCGGCCGCCAAACCCCATCGCTGATACACTCCTGAACGACCCATCGGAGAGATCCACCATGCGCCTGCGCCTTCGCACTGCCGTCGCTCTCACCACTCTCGCGATCGCGATCTCGGCCTCCGCTGCTTCGGCGCTGACGATCGAGCGGGACCTGAAGCCCGGTGCCGCCCGCGTCTCACTCGCGAGCTCCAACGGCTTCACGCTGGTCGAGGCTCAGGGCGGCACGCACGAGTACTCCGCCGGCCGGCCCGATCTGCCGTGGATCGCCGAGCGTGTCGATCTGCCGGCAGGCATGCGCGTGACCGGAGTCGAGGTGCTGTCGATGACATCGGAACTCCTGCGCGATGGCGTGCGGATCCCCGCGGCGCTCTCGGCGCGTCCGGGTGCCGTGGATGGGGAACGCTCGGTTGCGGACGCGCGTTTCTTCGCGTCGCCTTCCTTCCAGCCCGAGCAGCTCGTGGCGGTCGGTACGCAGGGCAGCTTGCGCGGTCGTAACGTCGCCTTTCTGCGCGTCGCCCCGACGCGCTGGAGCCCGCAGACCGGCCGGCTCGAACGCATCACCTCGCTCAAGGTACGGCTCACGGTCACCGACGGTGCGCTGCCCGCGGTCGTGCGTGAGCGCATCGTTCGGGAGTGGGAGGACGAGCTGCCGAGCGGTGTGCCGTCGCGCGCCATCGTGTCGCTCTCGGACAACGCCGCGATCGGCAGCGACGGTTCCGCGCCCAAGGCCGCGCCGTTCAAACCGCAGCAGGTGCCATCGGTGCTCGGCAGTCCGGTCGAGTACCTGATCATCACCAATGACGCCATGGCGCCCGCGTTCCAGACGATGGCCGATTGGAAGACGCAGTCGGGCGTGCCGGCTGTCGTGCGCACGCTGTCGTTCATCCGCGCGCAGTACCCCGCGGGTGCGGACGATGCCGAGCGCATCCGGGCGTTCATCCGCGACGCTTACTCGCGCTGGGGCACCAAGTGGGTGTTGCTCGGCGGTGACACCGACGTCCTGCCGGAGCGGCTGGCATTCAACGTGTCGTTCTACCAGGTCGAGCATATCGCCGCCGACATCTACTTCTCGTGCCTGGACGGCAACTGGAACAAGGATGGCAGCTCGGAGTACGGCGAGGGTTTCCAGGATGCGTTCGCACCCGGAGATGATGCCGACCTGCTGCCCGAAGTGTATGTCGGCCGCGCGCCGGTGAGCACGCTGGGTGAGGCCCAGACGTTCGTGAGCAAGACACTGGGATACTCCAAGACCCCGGCGGCCGGCTACGCGAACCGCTGGCTGCTGTTCGCCGAGGTGCTGTTCCCACAGCCCTACAACGGCGGCCCCATCGACCTCGACGGTGCGCAGATGGCGGAGGACGTCCTGCCGTACTCGGACTTGAACCCCGGCATCACCGTCAAGCGCCTGTACGAGAACTACCTCGATCCGCAATACCGCCCGGGGGCCTTGCCGGAGTCTCGCGCCACCGTGCTGCCCGAGCTCAACCTGGGCTACGGCCTCGCGCTGCACGTCGGCCACGGATTCCGCAACTCGATGTCGGTGGGTGACGTCTCGCTCGTCAACTCGGATGCCGCCGGGCTCACCAACGGCAACAAGCTCTTCAACCTGTACGCGATCGATTGCACGTCGAGTGCGATCGACTTCCCGTGCATCGGCGAGGCGTTCATCAAGAACCCGAACGGTGGTGCGGTCACGGTCGTCGGTTCGACGCGCTTCGACTTCCCGACCGCGGGTCGCGCCTACCAGCAGGAGTATTTCCGCCTGTTCTTCCAGGACAGTGTCGCGGCGGTGGGTGAGCTGCAGGCGCGCCAGAAGCTGCCATTCGTGGCGTTCTCGTTCTACGACGGCGTCAACCGCTGGACGCAGATGACGCTGCTCCAACTCGGGGATCCCGAACTGCGCATGTACAACGGCGAGTGGCGCTCGCTCAGCGTCAGCGCTCCGCCGTCGTATGTGCTCGGGGACTCGGCGCTCAACGTGCACGTCGAGACCGGCGGGCAGCCGCTCTATCGCGCTCGTGTCACGGCCTACAAGGCGGGCGACGATTTCCGCACGGCGCTCACCGACGGCGCGGGCAACGTCGCGCTGCCGTTCCGTCCGGATTCCACCGGTGCGTTCACGCTCACGGTGACCGCCTACAACGCCAAGCCGTTCCAGATCACGCTCAATGTCACGACCTCGGGTGGCGCGGCGGTGTCGAAGGCCGCCATCACGGTCGATGACGACAATCTCGGCGGTACGACCGGCAATGGCGACGGAATCGCCGACGCGGGCGAGACCGTCGACCTGCGCATCGCACTGCGCAACCGCGGCAGTGCGCCGACGACCGGCTCGGTCGCGGCTACGCTCGCGACGGGTGATGTGGCGGTCACGATCGCCAACCCGGACGGCATCTATGGCGCCATCGCTCCTGGCGGCACGGGGAATCCGGTGACGCCCTTCCGCCTCACGGTCCCGGCGAACGTGACCGACCAGCGCGAAGTCGGTTTCACACTCGTGGTCTGGGATGGCAGCCGCAGCTGGCGCGAGAACCTCCAGCTCACGTTGCACGCACCTGAGCTCAAGCACTTCGAGCAGATCGTCACCGAGTCGCCAGGCAACAACGACGGCCGCCCGACGACGGGTGAGACTGCGACCTACACACTTCGTGTGCGCAATCTCGGCAGCGGCGTGGCGCGCAGCGTCAACGCGCGGCTGCGTTCACTCAACGCTTCGGCGGCGGTCAGCGATAGCGTCGTCACGATCGGCGACATCGCGCCCGGTGCCACCGGCCAGGCGGATGCTTTCGTGTTCAATGTCACGGCCACGGGCGCGCGCTTCATGCTGGAACTGCGTGATGCGCTCCTGGTGCGTGACGTCCAGTATCTCGACCTGACCTTCCCGTCCGCGCCATTCGGACTCGCGGGCGTGGGCGAGGCGGACGCCGTGAAACTGACGTGGGTGCCGAACTTCGAGCCCGACCTGCTCGGCTACAACATCTATCGTGCGACCGTGCAGGCCGGCCCCTACACCAAGGCCAACACCATCCCGACCGAGCGCACCGCCTACTACCACGACGAGGCGCTGCCGGCGCTGACACGGTTCTACTATCGCGTCACGTCGGTCGACTCCTCGATGAACGAGTCGACGGCCGCGTTCACGGTCAGTGTCAGCACGAACCCGCCCGCGCACGCCATCTTCCCGGTGCCCACGGGTGGCACGACGCCGTCGTCCGTGGCGCTGGAGTTCCCTTACTCCACGACGCTCGGCACGATCGCGGCCGGCTCCGACGTGCTCTACGTCCTCAACGCCGATGGCTCGGCGCCGGTCGATGCCGACGGCGCTGGCGCGACACTGGGTGACTTCAGTACTCGCGGCGCTTACTTCGCTGCGGGCCCGTCCATGGCGGTGCTCGGACCTGCGGAGGGGATGTCGTTCATCGCCCCGTCATGGGATTCCACCGGACTCTATGTGTTCAATCGCGACGGCTCGATGCGCGCAGGCTTCCCGCTCAAGACGCCCGATGCGATCTGGTCGTCGGCGGTAGTGACCGACCTCAACAACGACGGTCAGATGGAGATGGCGTTCGCCTCGAACGGCAACAAGTTCTATGTCGTGCGCAACAACGGTCTCGAGTGGCTGGACGGCGACAGCAACCCCGCCACGAAGGGCGTGTTCAAAGTGCTGGGACAACCGGTCAACTTCGGTTCCCCGGGTGCGGCCGACATCGACAACGACGGCCTGCCGGAGATCGTGTTCGGCAGCTTCGATGCCAAACTCTATGTCTGGAACGGCGACGGCTCCAATGTTCCGGGCTTCCCGTTCACCGCGAACAACGCCATCCTGAGCTCGCCGGCGATCGGCTACCTGGATGGGCCGGGCGACACCCAGGCCGAGATCGTGTTCGTGTCGGTCTCGGATTCGCTCTACGTGCTCGAGCCAGACGGCAAGCGCCGTCCGGGCTTCCCGATCTTCATCCGCACGGGTGGCAACTCGAAGTCGCCATCGCCGGCGCTGGCGGACATGAACAACGATGGCTTCACCGACATCGTCTACCAGGCCACGAATGGCGGCGTCTACGTCATCACCCGCACCGGCGCACTGTTGCCGCCATGGAGCAACATCCGCTACACCACGTTGACCGGGTCCGCGTCGGAGTCGAGCCCGGTCGTGGCGGACATCAACGGGGACGGCTTCAACGACGTCATCTGTGGCGGCGAGGAAGGGCAGTTGACCGCGCTGTCCGGGGCGAACGCCACGGTGCTGCCCGGCTTCCCGATCCAGCTGGCGGGTGAGATCCGCGGCACCCCGGCCGTCGGTGATATCGACAACGACGGCAAGACGGAACTCGTGATCGCCGGCTGGGACAAGAACATCTACGTGTGGGACTACGATTTCGCGTTCTCGCCGGGCAGGCCCGCACCGTGGCCCCAGTTCAATCACGATGCGCGCCGTACCAGCTTCGCCAACTCGCCGTTGTTCGTGGGCGTCGGGGATGGGACTCCGGGAACCGGTGCCGCTCCGGTCGCCGCGCTGGAGTTCGCGCCGCCGTCTCCGAACCCCGCGCGTGTGGGTGGCAAGAGCACGCGGCTGTGGTTCGGCGTCCCGGCCGGCATGGCGGGCAGCCGCTATGACCTGGACATCTACGATCTGTCCGGTCGCCGTGTGCAGAAGGTCGATGCGGGAGTCGCCCCGGCGGGCCGGTTCTCGCTCGAGTGGAACCTGCGCGATGCTCAGGGCCACCCCGTCGATGGCGGTGTCTACTTCGCGCGCTTCACGATCAACGGCCAGAGCCTGTCGCGGAAACTGATCGTGCTTCAGTAGGATCGCTTTCGGTTCGATTCATCCGGGCGGGCTCCCTCGTGGGGGCCCGCCCGTTGACGTACTGGAGCGCGGCGGGGGCGGACCCTTGGGCCCGTGCGGACGCTGCCTGACGGGCGGAGGGCCGTCTTCGCCCTTCGCAAGCTGCATCGGGCCCGGATGCGGCGCTTGACCCCCGGCCTTCGCTCCATGTATCGCTCGCGGCCCAGCCGTCCACCGCCCTGAGCCGGAGCCTGCCGACATGAGTGTCCGTGTTCGATTCGCCCCCAGCCCGACCGGTCACCTGCATGTGGGTGGCGCGCGCACCGCGCTCTACAACTACCTGTACGCGCGCGCCATGGGCGGCACCTTCGTGTTGCGCATCGAGGACACCGATCGCGAGCGATCGACGGATGCTTCGGTCGACGCCATCTTCGCCGGCATGCGCTGGCTCGGGCTCGGTTGGGACGAGGGCCCGGGTGTGGGGGGCGGCTACGGACCGTACTTCCAGTCGCAGCGGCGTGCGCTCTACGACGAGGCCGCGCAGGAACTCGAGCGTCTTGGGAGCGCCTACCCGTGCTTCTGCACGGGTGACGAGCTCGAAGCGCGGCGCGCAGCACAGCTGGCGCGCGGCGAGGACCCGCGCTACGACCAGCGCTGTCGCGAACTCAGTCCCGCCGAGCGCGACGCCAAGCGGGCGGCCGGGCTGCGGCCGGCATGGCGCTTTCGCCTGCCCGAGCCGCAGGAGGTGGCGTGGGACGACATCGTGCGCGGCAATATCTCGTTCCAGAGCGAGGTGCTGGACGATTTCGTGCTGGTCCGCGGTGACGGGCTGCCGACCTATAACTTCGCGTGTGTGGTCGACGACCGGCACATGCAGATCACGCACGTGATCCGCGGCGACGACCACATCTCCAACACGCCCCGGCAGCTGTTGGTCTATCGCGCGCTCGGTGCACCCCCGCCGGTGTTCGCACACGCCAGCATGATCCTGGGGCCCGATGGCAAGCGGTTGTCCAAGCGTCACGGTGCCACCAGCGTGGAGGCGTTCGGGGATCTCGGAGTGATCCCCGAGGGCATGATCAATTTTCTGGCGCTCCTGGGCTGGGCACTCGATGGCAAGACCGAGCTGTTCACGCTCGCCGAACTCGAGCAGGTGTTCCAACTGGAGCGCGTCAACCCGAATCCCGCGGTCTTCGACACGCAGAAGCTCGAGTGGGTGAACGGTCAGCATCTGAAGCGACTGGACGAAGCGGATCGGGTCGCGCGCATCACGGGTTTCCTCGCGAACCACGGCCACGATCTGGCGGGCCGTTCCGAAGAGTGGCGGACGGTGTTCGTGCGCGCGCTCGGCGAGCGTGTGCGCGTGCTCACCGACGCCGCGCAGGTCGGAGCGTTCGCGCTCGATACCGAGCCGGCCATGGAGGCGGACGCCTGGACCGAACTGGTGTCCAAGGCGGGGGCAGGGCCGCGACTGGTCGCTCTGGCCGCGCGGCTCGCAAGGCTTCAAGCCTGGACCCTGAGTGCGGTCGAGACCGCCGTGCGCGAGCTCGCCGCAGAGCTCGGCGTCAAGGCGGGCGAGGTCATCGGGCCGGCGCGAGTGGCACTCACCGGCCGGAAGACGGCACCCGGGATCTTCGAGGTGGTGTGGCTGGTGGGTCGCGAGGTCGCGGTCGCGAGATTGGAGGCGACTGCACGGCGCTGGCAGGCGGAATCGCCGCTGGCGGCGCGGGCCTGAGCGCGGCACCAGCGGCTCGCGCAAGGCCCGAGGCGACTTGCGCAACTGCCTGCGACCGTCTAGATTGCCCGGCCTCGACTGCCCGGTAGTGTAACGGTAGCACGACAGGTTCTGGCCCTGTTAGTCGAGGTTCGAATCCTTGCCGGGCAGCCAGTCATTCAGTTGTGGCGCTATCGTCTAGGGGTCTAGGACGGATGGTTCTCAGCCATCAAACCGGGGTTCGAATCCCCGTAGCGCTACCATCTCCGCCGCAGACTTCCCCGGCGGCACGCATCGCGGGGGGCCCATGAACCTCCGCAAGGCCCCGCGCACGCTGGTCCTCACGGCGGGGTACGCGGCACTCGTCCACACCGCAGTGGCCTTGGCGCTGCTGTTGCGCTTCGATGGGCAGCCGCCCGCCGAAGTGCTGGAGCTGTGGCGACGAGTCGCACCCGCCTATACCGTGCTGTCGCTGCTGGGATACCTGTGGGCCGGGCTCTATCACGGGCTGTGGCGCTACGCGGGCACGGCGACCGTGTTCCAGATCGTTCGCGGCGTGAGCTTCTCGGCTGCCGTCTGGGGCGTCACTTCGGTGCTCGCCGGCGGGCAGCGGCTCTCGCTCGGCTCGGCGGTCTTGATATGGCTGGCGCAGCTCGTGCTCATGGGTGGTGTGCGCCTCGTGTGGCGGCTATGGCGGGAGCGCGTACTGGGTGGCAGCGGCGCGCGCGCCGTACCCGCACTGGTGATCGGGGCCGATCATGCGGGCGTGGGGCTGGTCCAGGAGATGCGGCGCAAGCAGTCGGGCGAGGAGTGGTTGCAGCCGATCGGGTTCGTCGACCCTGACCCGCGCCTCACGGGGCATCTGGTCGAGGGACTCAAGGTGTTCGGGGCGCTGGCGGAACTGCCACGCGTGCTGGCCGAGCAACGCCCGGTCGTGGCCGTGGTCGCGAATCCCGAACTGCCCGGGCGCGCTGTGCGCGACATCGCGACCGCCTGTGCCGAGGCGGGTGTGCGCTTGCGCACGGTGCCCGCGATGTCGGAGCTGCCGCCCGGGGCACGCATCACCTTGGCACGCGTGCGAGAAGTGCGGCTCGAGGACCTGCTCGGACGCGAGCCGGTCGGGGATGGCGACGCCGACGTGGGGGCGTTCCTGCGCGGCCGGCGTGTGCTCGTGACCGGGGCGGGCGGATCGATCGGCTCCGAGCTGGCGCGCCAGGTGGCGCGCTTCGCGCCGGCGGCCCTGACGCTCGTCGACCATGCCGAGAACGGCCTGTACTACATCCACCGCGAACTGGTTTCGAGCGCACCCGCGTTCCCACTTCAGGCGGTCGTGGGTGACGTCTGCGATGCCGCCGGGCTCGAAGTGCTCATGGGCCGCGAGCGGCCCGAGGTCGTGCTTCACGCCGCGGCCCACAAGCATGTGCCGCTCCTGGAAGATGCGCCTCGCGAGGCGGTGCTCAACAACGTGGTCGGCACACGATTGCTGGTCGATGCAGCGGACCGACACGGCGTGCAGCACTTCGTGCTCATCTCGACCGACAAGGCGGTCAATCCGAGCAGTGTCATGGGCGCATCCAAGCGCGTGTGCGAACGGCTCGTGCAGGCGGCCTCGCGCCGCGGGCGCGGACGATTCTGCGCGGTGCGATTCGGCAACGTTCTCGGCAGCGATGGCTCGGTGGTACCGTTGTTCCAGCGCCAGCTGGAGCGCGGCGGACCGCTCACGGTCACCGACCCCGAGGCCACGCGCTACTTCATGACCATCCCCGAAGCGGTCCGGCTCGTGCTGCAGGCAGGCGCCATGGGGCAGGGCGGTGAAGTGTTCCTGCTCGACATGGGGGAGCCCGTCAAGATCGTGGACCTGGCGCGGCAGCTCATCCGGCTTGCCGGACTGCGCGAAGGAGAGGACGTCGACATCGTGTTCACGGGGCTCCGCGCGGGTGAGAAGCTGCACGAGGAGCTGCATTCACACGCCGAGCAGGCGCGCATGACGCGGCGCGAACGCATCCTGACGTGGGACCTGGCGCCCGAACAGGAACCCACTTTGCGCGCCGAGGTCGCCGTACTCGAACAGGTCGCCGCGAGTGGTTCGCCGGCGGACATCCGGTCGGCGCTTCAGCGAGTCGTGCCCGAGTACATGCCGGTCGCGGCGCGCACGGCGAACGGGACGCAGTCATGAACGACGTCTGGACGCCCTCACTCCAGCAGGCCGCCGTCTCGGCGAGCGCGATGCTGCTGATCGCGATCGGCATCATCGCGATGCTGCAGCGTGGCCAGTGGCTCATCACGCTGCTGTTCTCGGCCGCGTTCCTGAGCCTGGGTGCGCTGCAGGCCGGCGCGCTCGGCCTGTTGCGCGCCACCACGCCCGGTGCCGCGCATGTCTGGGCCGACTATCTGGCGCGCGTCTCGGCGCTGACGTCGTGGTTGTGGCTCGCGCTCTCGGTGCTGCTCGGCCGGCCCGAGCCGCGACGGCAGTTGCGCGAGGCAGGCGCTCCTTTGGCACTGTCACTCATCGCCTGCATCCTGCTGTTCGTGCTGGCGCGCTCACCGCTCGTGCTCGATCTGGTGACGGTCGGGCCGGAAGGCGTGATCATCCAGCTCGGTCCGCTCGGGAAGGCCTACCTCGCCTATCTCGCGCTCACCATGCTGCTGGTGCTGCTCAACATGGAAGGCATGCTGCGCGCCGCTCCGGCTTCGGCCCAGCGCCGGCTCGGCGGACTGTTCTTGTCGATCCTGGTCGCCGTGCTCACCGAGTTGCTGGTCGTCTCGGCTGGTGTGCTGCAGGGCCGCGTCGTCGCGAGTTGGCTGGCCACCGCGGCACCGGTGTTGTTCACGTCGGGTTCGACCGCCGCGCTGGCCTTGGCGCGCCGGCGGTTGCGCGACATGAGCCTGCCCGTGGGCCGGCCGGTGGTTTACTACTCCTCGGTCTCGATCACGCTCGCGGTCGCATTCCTCGTGGTGACCTTCGCGCTGTCGCGAGTCTTGCCCGCGCTCTCGAACGAGTTCCGCGGCTGGGTGGTGGTGAGCTTCCTGCTGTTCGTGGCCGGTGGCGCGGTCCTGCTCATGGCCCGGCCCGCCACCGGGCGCGCCATCCGGCGGTTCGTCGACCGCAACTTCTACGCCTACCGTTACGACTATCGGCGCGAGTGGGGGCGTGTCTCCGCCGCACTGTCGCCGGCCGCCGCACCCGAAGAAGTCTGCCGCCAGCTCGAGACATTGGCGCGTGAGATCTTCGACGCCGGTCACATCGCCATCCACTTCCGCGAGGACCCAGCGGGCGCATTTCGCCTGCTGCACGGGCCCAGTGGCACGCCGACGACCCTCGAGGCCATGCATCCGCTGGTGCGCTGGTTCGACCGCGAGCGCTGGCCGGTGCTGTTCGCCGAGCGCGGTCTGGACCCGGATCTGGCGGCTGGGGTCGAGGCGAGCCGGCTGTTGCGCACCTCGATCGGCGCCGCCGTGTGCGCGCCGCTCGCGATCGGCGACCCGGTGATCGCACTGTTGTGGCTGGCACCCAAGCGCGGTGACGAAGCCTGGAGCGACGAGGATCTCGAGTTCCTGGCGGCGATGTCGCGGCAACTCGCCTCGGCGCTGTGGTTCTCGCGCCAGGCCGAGCGCATCGCCGAGGCGCGCCAGCTGGAATCGTTGCAGCGCCTGTCGAGCTTCGTGCTGCACGACATGAAGAACCACGTCTCGGGCTTGGCACTGGTCGTCGACAACGCCCGGCGGCACATGGGCAATCCCGACTTCCAGCGCGACGCCATGGCGGTGGTCGAGCGCACCGTGCGGTCACTGCGCGAACTCATGCTGCAGGTCTCCGGCGTGTCCACGCCGCCGGCGCCCCAGGTCGCACCGGTGGCATTGCGCGACCTGGTGTCCGATGCGCTCTCCGAAAGCGGCCTCGTGCTCGGGGGCACGCCCGGGCTGAACGTCGAGATCACCGTGCCCGACGGTGCGGCCGCGGTGCTTGACCGCCGCCAGTTGGGGCGCGTGCTGGTCAACCTGCTCACGAACGCGCGCGAAGCACTGGCCAATCAGGGCACCATCGGGGTGCGGGCCATTCTCGTGGCCGGCGTTGATGGCTCGCGCGAGGCGGTCATCGAAGTCAGTGACAACGGCCGCGGCATGAGCGAGGACTTCATCCGCACCAAGCTGTTCAAACCGTTCTCCACCACCAAAAAAGGCGGGCTCGGTGTCGGGCTGGCGCAATGCCGCGGCATCGTGGAAGCTCACGGCGGCACCATCGATGCACGCAGTCGTCCGGGTGAGGGCACGGTGTTCACGGTCCGCGTCCCGGCCGGCGCCGCCATTCCAGGGGAGGGCGCTTGAGCCTCGAGAAGATCCTCATCGTCGATGACGAGGAGAGCATCCTCAATCAGTTGCGCTGGGGGCTCGCAGGCGAGTACGAAGTGGTCACGGCCAGCACAGCCGACGAGGCGCGTCGCATGATCCGCGACGAGAAGCCCAGTATCGTCACGCTCGACGTGACGCTGGGCCCGCCGAGCGCGGGCCCCGAAGGGCTCGACCTGCTCGATGAGATCGTCGAGAAGCACCCACTCACCAAGGTCATCATGGTGACGGGTAACGACAGCCGCGAGAATGCCATCACGGCGATCCGCCGGGGAGCAGCGGACTGGTACGCCAAGCCGATCGAGCTCGAGGAACTGCGCGTCATCCTGAAGCGCGCCGTGCACATCCGCCAGATCGAGCTGGCGCAGCTCGGCGGTCCCGCACCGCGCCGGCGCTACCACCGGTTGGTCGGCGAATCGGAGGCGATGCGCAAGGTGTTCGCGCTCGTCCAGCGCGTCGCCGGTACCGATGTGAACGTGCTCATCCTGGGTGAGAACGGGACCGGCAAGGAACTGGTCGCGAACGCCATCCACGAGGCGGGCCCGCGCCACGAGCACCCGTTCGTACCCATCAACTGTGGGGCGATCCCGGAGAATCTGCTCGAGTCCGAGCTGTTCGGCCACGAGCGTGGCGCGTTCACCGACGCTCATCGGGCGCGCGAGGGCAAGTTCGAGCTCGCCGACCGTGGGACGTTGTTCCTGGACGAGATCGGGGACGTGCCTTTGCATCTTCAGGTGAAGCTGCTGCGATTCCTGCAGGATCACGTCGTCGAGCGCATTGGTGGGCGTGAAACGGTTCGCGTCGACACCCGGGTCGTGGCGGCCACGAATCGCGACCTGCGCGGGATGATCGCGGATGGACGTTTCCGGGAGGATTTCTTCTTCCGTTTGAGCGTCATCACGATCGTGGTCCCGCCATTGCGCGAGCGCGGCGACGACCTGCGGTTGCTGGCCGAGTACTTCCTCGAGTTCTACGGGCGCCAGCACAAGCGTCGCATCAAGGGTTTCACGCAGGCAGCACTCCGCGCGCTCATGGCGCATGCCTGGCCGGGCAACGTGCGCGAGCTCGAGAACCGCATGCAGCGTGCGGTCATCCTGGCTCAGGACGCCTATCTGCGGCCCGAGGACCTCGAGCTCACGGCGGCCGGCGGTACCAACGAACCTCTGCCGACCCTGCAATCGGCGCGTGATGAGGCGGAACGCCGCCTGCTGGTCGAAGCGCTGACGCGCAATGCCGGCAATGTGACGAGGGCGGCACGTGACATCGACGTCAGCAGGCCGACGTTGCACGACCTGCTGCGCAAGCACACTCTGGATGCAGCGCGGTTCCGGCGCGGCGGGGCGGGCGACGATCCGGACGAGGACGAATCCGGGGCATCTTGACGCTCGGGGGCACCCGCCGATAGCGTCGGCGGTGCCGAAGCGCGAAGCCCCCGAGCGGCGGTGCCGGACGGGGGCTCGTGTTTACAGGGGGGTTCCGTTCTCAGAGTCGCGGGCCGCACGCGAGGTTCTTCGAACTCGCCCCCCATATCCACTTCGGGCCAGTGCGCTCGGCACTGGCGAGAGCTCAGGTAGTGACCATCTCATTCATCCCGGCGCAGGGGTGGCTCGCGCCCGTGACAGCCGCATCTCTCACCTGCATAGACGTCCGAGAGCGCCGGCCGGTTCGATGTTTTTTGGACCGTACCCTCGGCTCCTGCGACAACCACATCATGGCACCGTGCCGGGCCTGAAGAGTCCGGGAACGGTCACGATTCGGCGGGGGAATGGATAGGTCTGTGACAAGACGACGTGTTGCGCCACCGGGGCGCGGACAGGATGCGTGGAGCGGCGCGACCGTCCGAGCTGCCGGGTTCCTTCTGGCCGTCTCTGGCCGTACGCCGGCCGCAAGTGGGTGGCGGTCTTGGCGATGAACAACGGCTTCTTCCTGGCGATCGCCGGCAACATCGGCGTGGGCAAGACCGAACTCACGAACCGGCTCTCGGCCGAACTGGGTTGGGCGGCACACTACGAGCCGGTCATCCAGAACCCGTACCTGGACCCGTTCTACAAGGACATGCAGCGCTGGAGTTTCCATCTCCAGATCTACTTCCTGGGCGAGCGGTTCCGCGCGCAGGTGGAGATCGGCAAGAGCCCGCTGCCGTTCATCCAGGACCGCACCATCTATGAAGACGCCGAGATCTTCGCCAAGACCTTGTTCGAGCAAGGTTCGATGACACAGGTGGACTACGACAACTACTTGGCACTGTTCCACTGCATGGTCGGATTCCTGCGCCCGCCGGATCTGATCGTGTACCTGAAGGCCGACCCCGCGACGCTGATGTCGCGGATCGCCAAGCGCGGCCGCGACAGCGAGAAATCGATCGGCATCGATTATATCCAGCGGCTGAACGATGCCTACGACGATTGGATGACGCGGGCCGCGGATCAGTGCGAGGTGCTGACGATCGACACGGCCCAGGTCCCCATTCAGGGCGACACACCCGCATTCCGCGATCTGCTCGACCGCCTGAAGAACCGCTACCCGCCGCAGGCCGAGCTGCGCCTCGACGGCGGCCGCTGAGCCGTTGCGATGAGGCCCCGCCGCGCTTGCGCGCTGCAGGGCCTCTTGCGATGCATGTCCGTGCCGGGCGGCGTCAGGCGCGGGCCGCCAGTGCTCGCGTGCAACGCGAGCACAGTCCCGGCTGCGCGGAGTCGTGGCCGACGTCCGAGCGGAACATCCAGCAGCGGTCGCACTTGGCGCGCGTACTCTTGCGCACCTCGACCGCCGGTTCGGCGCCGTCCGCTGTGGTCTCGAGCACGATGTCGGCCACGATCAGGAGCGCGGGCAGTTCGTCGCCGTAGTTCGCCAGACGTTCGATCCACGCACGCGGGGCGCGCAGCGTCACTTCGGCCTCGGCGGTGGTCGACAGTGTCTTGGCGGCACGCAGCGGCTCGATCGCCGCGTTCACCGTCGTGCGTACCTCGCGCAGGAACAGCCATTCGTCACTGGTGCATGTGCCTTCGTCGCGCTTCGGCCACTCCGCGAAGTGAACACTGGCTTGTTCCGCCACCAGTCCCGGATGCGATTGCCAGGCTTCGTCCGCGGTGTAGACGAGGGCAGGGGAGACCGCGATGGTCAGGTCGTGCAACGCCTGCCACAACACGGTCTGCGCCGAACGCCGCGCCGGGTCGTCCGGCGCCAGCGTGTACAGGCGGTCCTTGGCGATGTCCAGGAACACGGCGGACAGGTCGACCGTGCACAGGTCCACGATCTGATCGAGTGCGCGATGGAACTGCAATGCCGTCCATTCGCTGCGCACGCGCGCCAGCCGCGTCGTCAGGTGGTCGGCGAACGCTCGGTCGGTCTTCAGCAGGCGGTCCGCGGGCACCGTGGCGGCGGGCGTGAAGTCCGCGACATTGCCGAGCAGGAAGCGCAGCGTGTTGCGCACCTTGCGGTAGGCGTCCGCGACGCGCAGCAGGATCTCGTCGCCGACGCGAACGTCGCCGCGCCAGTCGGTGGCCAGCGCCCACCAGCGCACGCCATCGGCGCCGTACTTCTCGATGAGCGTGAGCGGGCTCACGACGTTGCCGAGCGACTTGTGCATCGCACGGCCGTTGCCGTCGAGCACCCAGCCGTGTGTGGCGACTTGCGTGTACGGCGCAAAGTGTTCGGCGCCGACACCCACCATGAGTGACGAGTTGAACCAGCCGCGGTGCTGGTCGGGACCCTCGAAGTACAGCACTTCCGCCTTGCCGGTGCGCGCCGCGTCCCACACGGCCTGCAGTTCGGGATGCTGGACCTGGATGGCGCG
>JANNWR010000203.1:0-5366 GCA_031408715.1 bacterium | reverse complement strand
GACGCGAACGCAGACCGCAGCCCGACGACAGCATGCCTGCCAGCACCAGCAGCAACAACGTGCGTTGCGCCCACTTCAAGTCGCGTTCGGACCGCGCCGCGATGCTCGCCACGATGAGCGCGTTCAGCAGCATGAAGAGCGCCAGCGGCACCATGCGCACCGCGAGCCCTGCGGCCATGGGCCAGTCCCGCGGCAGCGGCGGCGCCATGCCGGCCACGAGCATGCTCCAGGGTGCAGCGAGGATGGCGGCGAACATCGTGCCGCTGCCGGCGTGGCCCGTCACTGTCTCGACGAGCATGGCGATCAGTGCGAGCAGGCCCACGAGCAGATACCACAGCGCCGCACGCCGCCCCCACAACGTCATCGAAGGCGGGGCAGGCTCGGGGATGGCCGCGGTCGCTCCGGCTGCGGTCGCGTCCGGCGGGGCGGTCATCGCGGCTGGGCCCGTCGTCGCACCGTGCTGCACCTCCGGGTGCGAAGGCTCAGTCATGCAGCCCGCCGGGCACCTTGTCGGTGCCCTTGGCGATGCGGTCGTTCCACGACTCGAACGGCTTGCCGCGCGTGTCGTCCATCATCGTGATGCAACCCGGCACCGGGCAGACGTGCGCGCACAGGTTGCAGCCCGTGCACTCATCCCAGTCGGCCCACGTCACGTGCACGCCGGTGTCTTTGCGTTTCGCGATCGCCGCCTCCCGCGTCGGCGCCTGATGGCCCGCCGGCAGCGGGTGGTCGCCGGTGTGGATACAGTGTACGGAAGTGTCGCGGCATGCCACGTAGCACAGGTCGCAGCCGATGCACTTCTCGGGGTCGATGTGCGCAGCGACTTTGTAATTGAGGTCGAGATCGCCCCACTCGCTGTACGCCGGAAGTGCCAGCCCGCACAGCTCGTTCACCGTTTTCATGCCCTTGTCGTCCAAGTAGTTCGAGAGCCCCTCGATCAGGTCCTCGACGATCCGGAACCCGTAGTGCATGACCGCCGTGCACACCTGCACGCTGGTGCAGCCGAGCGCGATGAACTCGGCGGCGTCACGCCATGTGGTGATGCCGCCGATGCCCGAGATGGGGATCGTGACGCGCGGGTCACGGCCGAGCGACGACACCATGTGCAGCGCGATCGGCTTGACCGCCGGGCCACAGTAGCCGCCATTCGTCGAGCGCTTGCCCACGACCGGGTACGGCACCATGGCGTCCAGGTCGACGCCGGTGATGCTCTTGATGGTGTTGATCAACGACAGCCCGTGCGCGCCGGCCTGCAACGCGGCCACGCCCGGCACGCGGATATCGCCCACGTTGGGTGTCAGCTTGATCAGCACGGGCACGGTCGAGTACTTGACCGCCCAGCCCGCGACGACTTTCAGCACCTCGGGCTCCTGCCCCACCGCCGAGCCCATGCCGCGCTCGCACATGCCGTGCGGACAGCCGAAGTTCAACTCCAGGCCGTCGGCACCTGCGTCGATGGACTTCTTGATGATGGTCTTCCAGTCGTCTTCCGACTCGACCATCAGCGACACGATGACGGTGTGCTTGGGATAGAGCCGCTTGACCTCGGCGACCTCGCGCAGGTTCACCTCGAGTGGCCGGTCGGTGATGAGCTCGATGTTGTTGAAGCCCACCATGCGCTGCCCGCCCACATGCAGGGCGCCAAAGCGGCTCGACGTGTCGACGATCGGATCGCCGAGCGTCTTCCACACCGCACCACCCCAGCCGGCGTCGAACGCGCGCATGATCTGCTCACCGGTGTTGGTCGGCGGTGCGCTGGCCAGCCAGAACGGATTGGGGCTCTTGATGCCTGCGAAGTCGATCGACAGATCTGCCATGAGCAGTCACCTGTATCGCGAGCCGAAGCCCGCCGGGGTCTGGGGCTCGCGGGCCCGCGGTAGCGCGTTCCCGCAGCATAACGTCGGAGGTGGCAGGACGCTATCCGGGCACCGGGGGGCGGCCGGTCCCGTGGCCGCGGACCTACCCGACGGCAGTTTGCGATCGAACTTGATTCACATGTTTGTACGGTGTATATACACCGCATGGTCCGGACTCAGTTGTTCCTTTCGGAATCGATCCACGCCCGGCTGCGCCTGCTCGCCCGAAAGCAGGGGCGCACGGTCTCGGATCTCGCGCGCGAGGCCCTCGAACGCGCCTACGGCGACCCCATGACGGATGAGCGCCAGCGCACGCTGCGCGCGATCGAGGGACTATGGCAGGGAAGAAGCGATCTCGGCAGCACGAGCGCGTTCGTGAGAAGCCTGCGCCGGAGTACGCGCCGAGCCAAGCCCAGTCCGCGCTGAACGGCGTCCTGCTCGACTCGGACGTCGTCATCGAGGTGCTACGCGGCCGCAAGCGTGTCATCGAAGCCCTTACCCGGCTCGAGCAGCGCGGCGTTCCGACCTTCTGCACGGCCATCACCTGGGCCGAGGTGCAGGGCGGGCTGCGGCGCGGAGAAGAACACCTGACCGAGGAGTTCTTCCAGGCCCGCGGAGAGGTGGTGATCGACGCCCGTGCGGGGCGACGGGCAGGCACGTACCTGGCCAACTTCCGTCGCACACACGGAGTCGAACTCGCGGACGCGCTCATCGGCGCGGCGGCATCGACCTCCGGGCTGAGTTTGTGGACGCTCAACCGCAAGCATTACCCGATGAAGGACGTGCTGCACTGGGATCCGGCTGGCGATTGAGCGCGGGACACGGAGTGTCGCTCGCGGGCCCAAGCGCGCACGGATCAACACTCGCTCAAAGAGACTTCGCACCTGGCGGTCAGTGATCCAGCCCGACCCGTCGGAGAACGTCCGCGAAGCGCGGGTCCTTGCGCACCGGATCGAACCCGGGTTCCACCCTGAGTATGGTGAGGATCTCGGAGCGGTCCTCGATTCCGAGGTCCAGCCAGTGGAACGTGGAGTCGGCCTCGCCCAGCCCCGAGAACGCGTAGGCGATGTTGCCAGCCGGTACGAACGTCTTCAGCCGGCGTTCACGAAGCAGACCGATGAGCCGCAGCGCATCCGCACGCCTTCCGGTCGTGCCATAGATGTGTGCTGCTTGCGCGAAGCTGTCGTTGTTGGGGTATAGCTGAAGACTTTTCTCCGCAGCCGCGACTGCCCCCGCGTGATCGCCCGTCAGCTCCAGCGCCAGACCAAGGAAGATCAGCGGCAGATAGTTCGAGGGCTCCGCGTCGCGCGCGGCAGTCAGCAGCGCCGCGGCTTCAGGGCCCCGGCGGGCAAGTGTCAGGTTCCAGCCGAGGAAGAGATTCCTCATCGATGACGCTGGATCGAGATCGACCGAACGCCGCACCTCCGCGAGCCCCTCGTCGAACCGGCCCGTCAGGATGAGTACTCGCCCTCGCCAGTAACGCGCGTCGGCATCGCCCGGTTTCAACTCGATGGCACGGTCGAACTCCTTCTCGGCGGCCTGCCAGTCCCAGTCATAGGCCATGTGCACGATCCCGAGCGAGGTGTGCGCCTCAGCGACCGATTCATCCAGTTCAATCGCCTTCTTCGCCGCCTCACGTGACTGTGGCATGACAGAACTCGGAGTCTGGTACGTGCTGGAAAGACCATAGAGGGCATCCGCAACGCCAGACCAGGCCGGCGCGTAGGCCGGTTCCAAGTCCAACGAGTGCCGGAAATATCGTTCAGCCGAGCCATAGCCCTCGAGCGTCATCGTCGTCTTCAGTAGGTGGCGGCCGCGCAGATAAGCATCGTACGCCTCCGGATTCACGGGCCCGGAATGTTTCAGACGCGAGCGCTCATCGGGCGTCACCTGGACCTTGATCTGCCTCGCGATCTCCAATGCGACATCACTCTGCAGTTGGAGCACGTCCACCATGCGCCGGTCGTAGCTGTCGGCCCACAGCACGGCACCGCTCTCGACCCGCACGAGTTCCACGCTGATGCGGACCTGGTCCGCGATCCGTAGCACCGTGCCGCGGAGAATGGCGGGCACGCGCAGCGCCCGGCCGATCTGCGACAGCGAACGGCGCTGCTGTACGAGACCCTCCACCGAGGTCCTCGAGATCACGCGCAGCGCCGCGATCTTCGCTAGTCGTGTGGAGATCTCCTCGGTCATGACGTCAGCGAAGAACGCCTGATCGGGGTCCTTCGACTTGTTCTCGAGCGGCAGCACCGCCAGTGAGCGGATGACATCCAGCGTGGTCGGCGCATGGCAGTCGCGCCCGATGATGCCGATCGATGCGAGCAGCGCGATCCCCATGATGCCGGCGAGCCCAGCGGCCAGCCGTCGGTCGCGCCACCACGGGACTTGAGCGGGCGGCAGCATGTCCAGAGCAGGCCCCGACGAACTGAGCGCCACCACCTGCTCGAGCGCCGCGCGCACCTCCCCCGCGCCGTGGAAACGCTGTGCCGGGTCCTTCTCCAGACAACGCGCGACGATGGCTCGCAACCCGTCCGGTACCGAAGCCGGCAACGGGCCTGCGGGCTGATCGAGGATCGCAGCGGTGGCCTGGTAGATGGTCTGGCCTTCAAACGGCCTGTGACCCGCGAGCAGCTCGTACATCAGCACACCGAACGACCACAGATCTCCCCGCACATCGCAGACCGCGCCGCGCAGCACCTCAGGCGGCAGGTAGTGCGCCGTCCCGACGATCGCACCCGCCTGCGTGAGTGCATCGAGGGTCTCGCTCATCGTGTGGCCGTCAGCCGGCTGAAGCTGCCGGGCGAGTCCGAAGTCCATCACCTTCACGCGCCCATCGGCGGACAGCATGACGTTCGCGGGCTTCAGGTCGCGGTGGATGACGCCGCGCGCGTGCGCATGTTCGAGCGCGTCCGCGATCGCGATGCCGACGCGCGCGATCGCGGCGGCAGTGGGATGGGTGTCCATACGCCACTGATCGAGTGTGCGTCCCTCGACCAGTTCCATGGCGATGTGAACGCCACCCGCTTCCTCCCCCACCTCGTGGATCGTGCACACGCAAGGGTGGTTGAGCGCCGCTGCACTGCGGGCTTCGCGCAGCAGACGAGCGCGGGCCTGCGGGTCGTTGGCCACGTCGGCCGGCAGCACCTTGAGCGCCACCTGACGGCGCAACTGCTCGTCAGACGCGCGGTAGACCACACCCATCCCGCCCGCACCAAGCCGCGAGATGACGGTGAAATGCCCGAGGCGGGCACCCGGTGTGAGATCGGGATTCGACAGAAGTCCCCCGTGATCCCGGAATCAGGCTTCCGGGCTGGCCAAGTGACGACGACCTCGCCAGCGCCGGGGGACGCGCCATGAGACGATGAGTATTCCCCACTGCCCTAGCACAGGCAAGCCCTGTCGTGGGTGCGATGGACCCAATGGGAACGCGAATCCCCAGGGCGAACGTACCCACTAGCGCGGGCGGGACCCCGCGCTCGTCCGGTCCACAACCACCACCCCGCCCGG
>JANNWR010000202.1:0-3637 GCA_031408715.1 bacterium | reverse complement strand
TTCGCGCAGCACGGCACCGACAACGTCGCGCACGCGGCCGGCATGGCGGGCGGTGCGCTCATGGCGGCGGCGCTCGGACTGCGGCCGACACTCGGCGGGCGCGGCGCCGGCCGAGGCACTCGCGCTCTTGCCGTGTTGTGTGTGCTGGTGCTGGCTGCGGCGCTCACTGTGGCGGTGCGGACGGGGTTGGCGACGCCTTGATCGAATGTCCGCGCGCGCTTCGTGGCGAAGTTCTGACCCGGGCCTCCCGGGGCCCGGGGTTCGGTGAGTCCTTCTCGAACGTGAGACCGTGCAGCGGACGGACCACGACGGAAAGGTGGAGTCAGCCTGTCACCGCATCGGGTTCGCCGAGCACGAGTCAGACTTTCCTTTCCCTACGGCACGGGCCCTCACCCGTGCACGCGGTTCTCCCACCGACTTCATAGGAATGTCTATAGGAATGTCTCGAGCGCCCGGTCGCGCCTGTCACGTTGCATCTTGCACGATTCGCTGGCCTGGGTGGGCACGCAGAAGACGAGCCCGGCATGTCAGCCGCCCGACGCAGCCCGCTTTGCGCCGAGCGCAGTCCGAGCGCGACACTCAACTGGTCCCATCGACGGGCCGATAACCCGGGCGGGACCAAGATGGCCCGAGGGCAGACCACGGTGCGCTCGCGCGCACCGAACGGAGATACCGCCCTGCACACAGTCGCGAGCCACCTGTTCGCACTGTCCGCCAAGGAGTGCGCATGAAGCGTCATCGGAGGGATCGCCGTGAACGTCGTCCGATCGCATCTGCGACCCGCGGAAGCCGCGCGGTTGGTACCCAGTCCCGCGGACCTCAAGCCCGAGCTGAAGACCGCGTGGCCGTGGCTGTTCTGGGCGCTGTGGGGCGTCTGGCTCGCCGTCTCGGACCTGCATAACGACGACATCCAGGGTGCGGTCCTGCGTCTGCTCGTCGGCGCCGCGGTGCTGGGTTATGCACGTCCGCGCAACTGGATCCTGTGGTCGTTGGCGTTGTCGGCGTGGGTGCCGGCCGAGCCGGCGGTTGCTGCGATCCTGCGCCTGGGCCCGGTCAGCGATTCCAACGTCGGCGTGTGGCTGCTGCCGCCATTGGTCGCGCTTGTCGGCGGATGGCTCGGGCGCGGCATCGCACGCGGAGTGCTGACGCATCGCGAACCGAACTGACTCTCGGGTTCCGCGAACCGAGACGACACGAACGCCCGCCGCGCTGTGGGTCGCGCAACGGGCGTTCGTCGTTTCGAGTGACGTGAAGCGCGGACGACGTGTGAAATCGCTACTTCGTGCGTGTGCGCGGAGCAGCCGCTGCATCCGCGAGCAAGGACACGCCGCCCGAGCCGGTGTCGACATGCAGCCGGCCCATGCCGCTCCCGACCGCGCCGCGCAGCAGCCCGCGGTCCTTCTCGTCGACCGTCACGGGCAGTTCCGAACGGATGCCGCCGGAGCCGGTCTCCAGGTGGAGCCGCGCGCTGAAGTCCGCGGGGACGTTGACGCGCACGCTGCCCGAGCCCGTGTCGATGTCGAGGTCCGGTGAGCGCGTCAGCAGTGCCAGTTCGACGCTGCCCGAGCCGGTGTCGATCTTGCCGCGCGCGGCATCGAGCCGCGTGATCTGCACCGAGCCCGAGCCGGTGTCCACGAGCAGGTCCTCGGTGGTCAGGTGATCCGCCGTCACACCACCCGAACCGGTGTCGATGTGGATGCGCGATCCCTTGGCGTCGGAGACGCGAACGCTGCCCGAACCCGTATCGATGTCGAGCGTGCCGTCGAAGCCCGCGACCTGCACGCTGCCCGAGCCCAAGTCGATGCTCAGCTCACCGCGGCACTTGGCGGCTTGCACCGCACCCGAGCCGCCGTCGAACAACAGCCGGCCATCGACGTTCTCGATCCGACCCGCCCCTGCGAGCGAGTACACCGACACCTTGCGGCC
This sequence comes from bacterium, assembly GCA_031408715.1. GTDB lineage: Bacteria > Eisenbacteria > RBG-16-71-46 > RBG-16-71-46 > RBG-16-71-46 > JAIOPA01. Next base: position 1,711 of record JANNWR010000202.1, on the reverse strand, counting down.
GCGCGGCACGCGCACGACCAAGTCGGTCCACGCCTCGATGCCCGAGCCCGCACCCTTGATGGTGAGCCGCTTGCCGAGCCACTCGTTCAGGCCCGGCCGCTTGCCCCACGTGCCGTCACTGCGGATGCTCGTGCTGGTGTTGGACCAGCGCCCGAGGGCCGGGTACACGATGCGACGCTCCGGGTAGAGCACGCGCAGGGTCGGCCGGCCGGAAAGCGGTTGGTCGCTGATGCTGAGCCGGGCGGCGTCGCGCCCCTGGGCGTCGACGTCGACTTCGACCGCGCTGCCGCTGGCGGCCATGACATGCACCGCGCCAGCAGGGTTCCAGATCGCGACGTCGTCGCCCGTGAGCGAGTAGGTGCGGGCTTCGGTGTCGCCGGCGAGCAGGATCGCGGTCAGGCCCGCGGTCAGTCCGATCAGTGCGGCGATGGGGCGCAGCGTCATGGGTCACCTGTCCGGGAAGGGGCATCGGAAGCGCTCGATCGAGCGCGTGTCATGTACAGGTAGACGGGCTGGAGGCGCTTCAGGTTGCAGTCGTGCGGACGAACGCGGGCCGAGGAGGGACGGGTCGGACTCGTCAGGCCCATGAAAACCCGCTGCGCTGGTGCGAGTGCCGTCCGCGCAGGGAGTTAGGCGCTCGCTTCCGACCCGTGGGGTGTTCCAACCTTTGAGCACGGACAGCGGTCCAATCTTTCGAAATGTCCGCCACCCTGACCTGGCATCCGACTTTGACCCTGGAACGACCCGCCCTGTCCCAGACTCTCGAGTCCAGTGACGTGGTGCTGGCCGCGCGCGGCGACGCGCAGGCCTTCCGGCGCCTGTACGAGGAGAACGTGGGCCGTGTGCACGCGCTGGCGTGCCGCATGGTGGGCTACGAGCATGCGCCGGAACTCACTCAGGACGTGTTCGTGCGGGCGTGGCAGAAGCTGCACACGTTCCGCGGCGAAGCGCGTTTCAGTACCTGGCTGCACCGTCTGGCCGTGAATCACATCCTCAGCCGCCGAGCCACGTTCGCCACCGAGCGCGCGCGCTTCATCGCCGACGACCAGGTACTCGATCGGCTCGAGAGCCGGCACAGCGGACAGGAACACAGCATCGACTGCGAAGGCGCCATCGCGCGGCTGCCCGCCGGTGCGCGGATGATCTTCGTGCTGCATGACATCGAAGGGTATCGCCACGAGGAGATCGCGACGATGCTCGGAGTGACCACCGGTACCACCAAAGCCCAGTTGCACCGCGCGCGCATGTTGCTCCGCGGCCACCTGAACGCCTAGCCCTTATTCCTCATCAGCCCCGCGACACGCGTCACCAGAAAGCAGGGAGCGAGCTTCGTATGGACACCGCGCACGATCACATCACCGAGATGCTCTCGGACTACCTCGATCACGACCTTGTGCGTGCCGACTTCGACGCGGTCGAGCGTCATCTCGCCACTTGTTCGGCGTGCCGCGACACGCTCACCGCTCTCGCCGGCGTGAAGACGCGTGCGGCCTCGCTCGTGGACCCGCCGGCGCCGACCGATCTCTGGGCGGGGATCGCGTCACGAATCGGCCCGGCGGGTTCTTCGAGCGCGGCTCCGGCGCGCCATGCAGTGGTCGTCGAACTGCCGCGGCGTGTTCGGGCATGGTGGCTCGCCCCACAGTGGGTCGCGGCGGCTGCGGTGGTTGCGGTCGTGGCGCTGGCCGGATTGTTCGCGGCTCGCGGGCAGTTC
>JANNWR010000201.1:0-7064 GCA_031408715.1 bacterium | reverse complement strand
CGCCGCCTTGCGGATCAGCAGGCGCGACGCCTGGATGCGGCGCTCCATCTCGGCGAGCTTGAACTGCACCGCTTGGATCTTGGCGATCGGCCCGCCGAATGCGTGGCGCTGCTGTGCGTAACGCGTCGCCTCGTGGAACGCCGACGTCATCACGCCCAACGCTTGGGCTGCCACGCCGACGCGGCCCGAATCCAGCATCGAGAGCGCGATCTTGAAGCCTTCGCCTTCACCGCCGAGCCGCTGGGCGGCAGGCACGCGGGCGTTGTCGAACGCCAGCGTCACGGTGTCGGAGCCACGCAACCCCATCTTGTCTTCCGACTTGCCGATGGTCATCCCCGGCTGGTTGTTCTCGATGATGAACGCGCTGATCCCCTTGGTCCCCGGCTCGCCGGTGCGCGCCAGCACCAGGAACGTCCATGTGTGCCGGCCGTTCGTGACCCAGTTCTTCTCGCCGTTCAGTACGTAGTGGTCGCCGTCCCGGCGCGCCGTCGTCGTGAGCGCGGCGGCGTCGCTGCCGCAGCCGGGCTCGCTCAGCGAGAATGCGCCGACGTGCGTGGACGTGAGTTTTGGCAGGTACTTCTTGCGCTGCTCTTCAGTTCCATAGCGGTAGATCGGGTAGGCCCCGACCGAGTTGTGCACCGCGACCATGATCGCCAATGCCGCCGACACCCGTGCGATCTCCTCGATGACCGTGACCACCGTACGCGCGTCGTAGCCCAGTCCACCATGCTCCTCGGGGATGTTCATGCCCAGGAGGCCCATCTCGGCCAGCTTCTGGATCGCGGCCGGCGGAATGGCATCGTCGCGGTCCCACTGCGCGGACTGCGCAGCGAACTCACTGCGGCACAGGTCGCGCACGGCGTCGCGGATCTGGATCTGGTCTTCGGTCAGGTCGAGGTTCATGGTTCCTTGGCCTCGGCGATTCAGGCCGGCTGGTGCGCGGGAGTCTCGCGGAACACGGTCAGGCAGATGATGGCGATGATGCCCATGACGCCGGGGCCGGGCCCCAGCAGCAGCGAACCAAGCGCGCCCACCAGCACGAGCGGCCATGCGGCCCACTCGCCCGCCCACAGCCCGGGCACGCCGGCCAGGTATGCGCCACCGACGCCCACCTTGAGCAGACTCGGCAGCCAGATCGGCAGACCCATCTTGAGCGCCAAATCGGCCAACGCGCCCTGCTGGCCCAGGAGTGAGAACTCCTGCCCGTTGATGAACGGGTAGGCACCCTGGAACACGGCCGTCAGGCCCGGGTACAACGCGCAGAGAGTGAGGATGACCAGTGCGGCAGGGCGGACAGGACGCTTCATCGGGAGATTCCTCCGAGTGGCTTCGGGATTCGGAAATCGAAATGTCGTGTGGCACGAGGATGGATGGGGCTGCGACATCACCCGGCGCGGCCGGGCCACTTCTGGATCACGCGATCGCGTGCTCCTTCAACACCTGTCCGGCCACGACCATCTTCTGCACTTCGGTCGTGCCTTCGTAGATCTCGCAGATGCGCGCATCACGCCAGTAGCGCTCGACGTGATACTCGCTCATGTAACCGTAGCCGCCGTGCACCTGGATGGCGAGGTTCGCGCACTTGGTGGCCGCTTCCGAGGCATGCCACTTGGCGATCGAGGCTTCTTTCGTGTTCGGCCGCCCCATGTCGCGCAGCCATGCCGCCTGGTAGACCAGCAGGCGCGAGGTCTCCAGCTCCAGCCCGCTATCGGCCAGCATGGTACGGATGGCATCGAATTCGCCGATCTTCTTGTCGAACTGTTCGCGCTCGTTGGCGTACTGCGTCGCCGCTTCCACCGACGCCTGCGCGATGCCCAGCGCCTGCGCGGCGATGCCGATGCGGCCGCCGCCCAGCGTGGCGAGCGCGATACCGTAACCCTTGTTGAGCTCGCCCAGCATGAGGTCCTTGGGGATGCGCGCGTTCTCGTAATAGATCTCGCGCGTGTCCGAGGCATGGATGCCGAGCTTGTGCTCCTTCTTGCCCTTGCGCACGCCCGGGATATCGGCCGGCACGATGAACGCCGTGATGCCCTTGGGGCCGAGCGCCTTGTCGGTGGCGGCATACGTGATGAACACGTCGGCCGGGCCGGCATTGGTGATGAAGATCTTGGAACCGTTCAGCACCCAGTGGTCGCCGTCGAGCACGGCGGTGGTCTGCTGGTTGGCCGCGTTGCTGCCCGCATTGGGCTCGGTCAGGCAGTACGCCCCCAGCAACTCGCCCTTGGCGAGCGGCGTCAGCCAGCGCTTCTTCTGCTCGTCCGTGGCGTATTGCGTGAGCGGGAAGCACACCAGCGAGTTGTTGACCGACGCGATGACGCCGTGACTCGCGCACACGCGCGACAACTCCTCGATCGCCACCACATACGCCAGGTAGCTCATCCCGGCGCCGCCCCACTGCTCGGGCACGCACATGCCGAGCAGGCCCAGTTCGGCCATCTTCTTGACGTTCTCGGTCGGGAACTCGTGCGTCTCGTCGATCTTGGCAGCGATGGGCCGGATCTCGCTCTCGGCGAAATCACGCACCATCTCGCGCACACTCTGCGCTTCTTCCGACAGCTCGAACGACAGGCCGGCTGCAGCGCTCTCCACCGTCGACTCCGTCATAGGGCTTACTTACTTTCCCCGTTCCCCGACTTCTCCACTCTCGTACCGCGCAGCGTCCGCGATGCGACATCCGTGAAGAAGTCAGGCGCGACGAGCGGCGCCTTGGGGCCGCTCTCGCCAGGTTGAGAGATGGGCTGCGTGGCTCCGGCGGCGGGGGGCGATGACGCCTCACCCGATCGCGTCGCACCAAAGTCGTCGAACATCTGCCCTCATTTCAGTGCGTAGGCGAACCAGAAGACGATCTCGCCACCCAGCGCACCCAACTGGAGGTTGAGGAGGATTGCTTTGGAACGAAGAACATCTTCGTTCATCCAGAAGTACTGGTCGAATCGGGTCACAACCGCCGCGATGAATCTGCCCAGATCCTCTCGGGGGAGAGCCTGTCCGAACGCCAGCAGCGCGCTCGCTGGGCCCCTCGACCGCCAACCATGCGCCGGCAGCAAGACGAGAACACCCATCGCCAAGGACAACACGAGCAGAAACAGGACAACGTAGAGCGCCCAAGCTTCCAGAGTCACCGTCGGCTCGATCTTGAGAACCAGCCCGGTCCCCGCCACGCTCCCCGCGAGAATCGCGCCCGAAGTCGTGCGCAGGTCCTTGAGCGTCTGGATCTGATCCTCCAGCGACCGGAATGCCACCTGCAGAACCACACCCTCAACAGATTCACTCATGACACCACCGCTGGGGGCTAGCCTGAATACTCGTAGAATCCTCTCCCTGTCTTCCGACCCAGCCAGCCGGCGGCGACCATCTTGCGGAGCAGCGGGCACGGGCGGTACTTGGAATCGCCCAGCCCTTCGTGCAGCACGTTCATGATGCTCAGGCAGGTGTCGAGCCCGATGAGGTCGGCCAGCTGCAGCGGGCCCATCGGATGGTTCATGCCCAGCTTCATCACGGTGTCGATGGCTTCCTTGGTCGCCACGCCCTCCATGAGCGTGTACACGGCCTCGTTGATCATCGGCATCAAGATGCGATTCGAGACGAAGCCGGGGTAATCGTTCACCTCGACCGGCGTCTTGCCCAGGCGCTTGGACAGCTCCTCGGTGAGCGCGTACGTGGCGTCACTGGTGGCGATACCGCGGATGATCTCGACCAACGTCATCACGGGCACCGGGTTCATGAAGTGCATGCCGATCACCTGCGCGGGGCGCTTCGTGAACGCCGCGATCTCGGTGATCGAGATGCTCGAGGTGTTGCTGGCGAGGATCGTGTTCGCCGGAGTCACCCCATCGAGCGTGGTGAAGATCTGCTTCTTGAGTTCCAGGCTCTCGGTGACCGCCTCGACCACCAACTGGCAGTCCTTCGCGGCGTCCAGCGACGTGCCGCCGTGGATGCGGCCCAGGATGGCTTTCGCCTTGACGTCGTCCCACGCCTGCTTCTTGGCGACGCGGTCCAGGTTCTTGGCCACGGTGCCGAGTGCGCGCTCCACGAACTCGGGCTTCGAGTCGATCAGCTCGACCTCGAAGCCGCTGGTCGCGAACACCTGCGCGATGCCGTTTCCCATCGTGCCGCCGCCGACGACGGCGATCTTCTTGACGTGCGCGCTCAGCGTCACGACCGTCTCACTCGCGGGCGCGGCCATCACACACGCTCCACGGACAGCGCGACGGCATTGCCGCCACCCAGGCACAACGTCGCCAGACCGGTCTTCTTGTTGCGCGCCTGCATGGCGTACAACAGCGTCGTGAGCACGCGCGCGCCGCTCGCCCCGATGGGGTGCCCGAGCGCGACCGCGCCGCCGTTGACGTTGACACGATCCCAGTCCCAGCCCAGCGCATCGCCATCGGCCACGGCCTGCGCGGCGAACGCCTCGTTGGCCTCGAACAGGTCGAAGTGGTCGATGCCGACGCCCAGCTTCTTCATGAGCTTCTGCACCGCGTCGATGGGCGCGAAGAACAGGTCTTTGGGTTCGCCACCGCCGGTGGCGTAGCCGGTGATCCGCGCCAGCGGCTTGGCGCCGGTGGCCTTGAGTCGTGCGGCGCTCATGAGCACCAGTGCGGCGCCGCCGTCGTTCAGGCCCGGGGCGTTGCCGGCGGTGATGACACCCTCCTTGGACCTCGTGACCGGGCCGAGCTTCGCGAGGCCTTCCAAAGTCGTGTCGCCGCGCACCGACTCGTCCTTCGAGATGACGATGGGGTCGCCCTTGCGCTGCGGGATCGTGACGGTCGCCATCTCGGCATCGAACGCGCCCGCGGCCTGTGCTGCAGCGGCCTTCTTCTGGCTGTTGACCGAGAACTCGTCGAGCCGGCCGCGCGTCAGCTTGGCCTTCTCGGCCGTGTACTGCGCCAGCTCGATCATGTGGCAGTCGTTGAACGAGCACCACAGGCCGTCGTACACGACGCCGTCGCGCAACGTGGTGTCGCCCAAGCGCTGGCCCAACCGGCCACTGAACAGGTAGTGCGGCGCGGTGCTCATGCTCTCCTGACCGCCGGCCACGATGCAGTCCGCGTCACCGGCCTTGATCGCCTGCGCGCCCAGCATGACGGCCTTCAAGCCCGAGCCGCACACCTTGTTCACGGCGTACGCACCGACCATGGGGCTGATGCCAGCCTTGATCTGCGCTTGACGCGCGGGTGCCTGCCCCTGCCCGCCCGTGACGACGTGCCCCATGATGAGCTCGTCGACCTGGTCGCCCGCGACACCGGCGCGCTTCATGGCTTCGCGGATGGCGATCGCACCCAGATCGGATGCCTTGAGTGTCGCGTAGCCGCCGAGGAACTTGCCGATGGGCGTGCGTGCCGCGCCCACGATGAAGACGTCGGGAGTGCTGGACATACGGGTAGCCTCATAGAGGAAGCAGCGCGAGCCATGGCACGGCCGTGGCCGGCATGTCGCGACTGGGATATGGCCCGAGCTGGGTATGTAGAAACGGGCCGATACTACACGAACGCATGCGGTCCGGCACAGCGCCGCGTCGGCTCGCGGGATGGCCCGGAAGGCGCATACTGGCCGTGGGATACGGGAGCGGGACGGAGCGTGGGAACGCCTGCCTCACAGCTCGTCTTGAACCGCCAGCCGAGCTCTCGCCCGCGTTCAGCGCGGCCGGACGATCGCGATGCTGGCGGTATGCCCGTGCAGGAAGTTCTTCTCGCCCACCGGGCCCAGTTCGCCGGCGCAGAACATGCCGGCGCACGGTGCGGCCGCCGACAGCGCTGCCTGCAGCGTCGTGATGTCGCGATCGGGTACCCCGAACAGCCCGGTGCCGCGGCCGTTGCACGCGAACAAAAGCATGCCGCTCGCCGCGGTATCGAACGCCTGCGGGCTCAGCAGCATCTGCAGATCGTCCAACGCAGCCTGCGCATCGCGCACGTGCAGGCGGATCTTCTCGCGCAGGCCGATGATGTCGGCCACCGCCAATGCGCCGCGTTCTCGATCAGCGCCGAGCAGGTTACGGATCAGGTAGTCACCGCGACCCGACGCATCGCCGCGCGCGGGCCGGCCCACGTACAGCCCTTGCTGCAACCGATGGCGCTGCGACTCCGGCATCCCACGCAGCACCTGCTCGACACGTTCCACCGCCGGCTGGCCGTCGAGCGTCACGATCAGGTGATCCTCCACGTGCGTCACGTCGAGCGGCGGACCGATGGGCTCGCAGCCCTGCGACACCACCACGTCCACGCGCAGCGCGCCGTGCAGCGCGATGGCGAAGCCGCCTTCGTGCGCCATCCAGTCGTTCAGCACGAGCGTGTTGCCCCCGGGCTTCCCGGCGGCACTGGCGAGCCCTCCCACCACACGCACGCCCGGTGCCCAGCGGTTGAACAACCCCAACACGCGCTCCATGTCGAGCGTGAACGGGTCGCCCATCAACAGCACCAGCTCGGCGCCGCGCACACCCGGTGCGCGCATGTCGAAATCGGCCTCGCTGTCGACCGGATCGGCCCACACATCCTGGGTGATCAGGAACGGCTTCACCTGGACGCCCGGCAAGCGCGCGGCGATCGCGCTGAGCGCGACGCCGTGCTCGATCTCGCGCTCGGACGTGACCACTCCACGCGAACTGGTCACCGCGAACGTGGCGCTCGGGTATTCCGCACGCAGCATGTCGGCTGCGGCCGACGTGCGTGCGGGCCCGGGGCCGGAGACGAATGCCAGCAGCAGGTCGGGTGGCGCGTCCCCCAACTGTGCGCGCAACTCGCGCGCGACCTCGGCCGCGGCCCCAGCAGGCAGATCCTGGCGCGAACTCGCACTCGCCCACTTCATACGCGCGGTGTCGTTCACGATGGGCTCCATTGCAGGGAAGCGCTCAGCGCCCGCGCAGGATCTCGCGCGCGATGACCAGGCGCTGGATCTCGCTGGTGCCCTCGCCGATCTCCATGAGCTTGACGTCACGGTGCATGCGTTCCACGGGCAGGTCGCGGCAGTAGCCCATGCCGCCGTGGATCTGGATCGACTTGTCGGTGACCCAGTTGCCGATCTCGCTGGCGAACAACTTGGCCATCGCCGCCTCCTTCACGTACTCG
>JANNWR010000200.1:0-15620 GCA_031408715.1 bacterium | reverse complement strand
GCGCGTGGAACGTGCCGGCGGGCGCCATTCAGCGCCGCACGTCGGAGTCGCCGAGCAGCGTCGAGGAGTTCCTCGGCTGCTCGTTCAAGTGGGCGCTCGACTATCCGGGCCGATTGAAAGCAAGCGACTCGCCGTTCCTGGACGACGCAGGCGGAGCGCTGTTGCTCGGCCGGTTGTTGCATCGCTTCCTGGCGCAGCTGTTCGCCGGGCCCGCACCCGCACCGGCAGAGGCAGCGGAACGCGCCGGCGAGATGTTCGACCACGAGGGCTCTCGCTTCGCTGCAGCGCTCTGGCTGCCGGGCCACGACAGCGTGCGCGCGCAATCGCGGCGTGCACTGGTGCGCACGGCGGAACTGCTCGCCGCGTTCATGCAGCACTCGGGCACGCGTGTGCTCGCGAGCGAACAGACTCAACAAGGGCATGCGTTCGGCACGGCGTTCGCCGGCACGCCCGACCTGTTGCTCGGTCCGCCGACACGCATCGTGGACTTGAAGTGGGGCGGCGCCAAGTATCGCCGCGAGAGCCTGGCTCGGGGTACCGCGTTCCAGTTGGCTGCCTACGCGTTCTTGAACCGGGAGCGCGACACGTTCCCCCCGGCGGCCTACGTCATCATGAGCGAGCAGCGCATGTTCACCACCGAGCCTGCGCAGTTCCCGAATGCCGAGTCCGTGTCGGGACCGGATCTGGCCGCGACGTGGGCCACTCTCGAGCGCGCGCATGCCGCCGAATGGACGCGCGCCGAAGCCGGGCAGTTGCAAGCACCCGGCGTCGGGCTGACCGCGGCCGAAGATCGCAAAGGTTCACGCGTCGAGGACGGCCTGCTCGTCATGTTGCCGCCCTGCAAGTTCTGTGAGTTCGGTGGCTTGTGCGGGCTCACGCTGCCCGGAGAGTCACGATGAGCCTCATCCAGGTGGTCTCGGCCAGCGCCGGCAGCGGCAAGACGTATCGACTCGTGCAGGAGCTCGAACAGGCCATCACCGCTGTGCATGCGCCGGTGCGGCCCGAAGCGGTGATCGCCACGACGTTCACCGTGAAGGCCGCCGCCGAGCTGCGCGAGCGCGTGCGCGGCCGGCTGCTCGAGCAGGGCCTGGTCGCCGAGGCACAGCAGTTGGCCGTCGCGCGCATCGGCACGGTGCATTCCATGTGCGCCGAGCTCATCAGTGAGTTCGCATTCGAGCTCGGCTTGTCGCCCGAGCTGCGCACGCTCGATGACACCGCCGCCAAGACCGCGTTCGAGCGTGCGCTGTCGGGGTTGCTCGGCGCTACGGTGAATACAGACGAGGCAGGCGCCGGCGGCAGCGATGCGGCACTTGCACTGCACGAGCTCGAGGACCGGCTCCCCGGGCTCGACTGGCAGAGGCGGGTGCGCGACATCGTCGCGCTGGCGCGCGCCAATCGTCTCGATGGTGCTGCGCTCCGCCGCGATGCCGCGCGCAGTGTCGCTTCATTGTCGGTCTATCTACCCGCGCCCGCGGCCGACGGTGCCGCACTCGAAGGCCGCCTGCGGGCCGAGCTCGAAGCGTTCGTCGCGCGCCTCGACATCGACTCCACCAAGAAGACCAAGGAAGTGCTCGACCTGTGCGAGCGCGTCTTGTCGGAGCTGCGCCGCGGTCGCGCGCTGCCGTGGACGGACTGGGCAAAGCTGGCGGCCGCGGATCCAGCGGTGAAGCTCAAGCCCGGGTATGCACCCGTGGCTGACGCGGCGCGCGCCGGCGAGGGCCACCCCGCGCTGCGCGCCGACCTTGAGGTGGCGATCACGCAGGTGTTCGAGTTGGCAGCTCAAGCGCTCGAGGCGTATCAGGCTTACAAGCTCGAATGGGGACTGCTCGACTTCGTCGATCAGGAACGGCTGGCGTTGGAACTGCTGCACCGCCCGCACGTGCGCGAGTTGCTCGCCGAGCAGCTGGATCTGGTCCTCGTAGACGAGTTTCAGGACACCAACCCGTTGCAGCTCGAGTTGTTCCTGGCGCTGTCCACGCTCGCGCCACGCAGCGTTTGGGTGGGCGACCAGAAGCAGGCCATTTACGGTTTCCGTGGCACCGATCCGTCGCTCATGGAAGCCACAGTCGCGGCGATCGCCGCGCGCGGTGAGGCCGGCGCGTTCGACACGCTGCCGTACTCCTGGCGCAGTCGCGCGCCGCTCGTGCACTTGACGTCGGCCATTTTCGCGCAGGCGTTCGAGGCACAGGGCGTCCCCGCGGAGCGCGTGCGGTTATTGCCAGCTGAAGGCGTTCCCGAATCCGACGGCCTGGGGCCGGTTGCCGAGGTCTGGAGTCTGCAAGCGAAGACGGTCGGCGAGCAGGCCGCCGCGGTCGCCGCCGGTGTCGTGGAGCTCATGACGGACGCCCAAGTGCGTGTGCGTGACACCGTCACCGGTGCGTCGCGCCGCGTTCGCCCGGCCGACATCGCCGTGCTGTGCCGCAACAACATCGATCTGGCGCGTCTGGCCAGCGCGCTCGAAGCGCTCGGCGTGCCCGCGGTGCTGGGGCGCGAGGGGCTCGTCGCGACACTCGAAGCGCGCGTCATGCTGGCCGGGCTGCGCCTGTGGGTCGACCCACGCGACCGCTTCGCGGCCGCCGAACTCGGCCGGCTGGTGGGCCTGCCGCACGACCCCGAAGCCTGGTTGCTGCAGGTGCTCGACTCCGAGGGCCGTCCGCTCGAGGAGCAGCCCGAGGTTGTTCGCGTCGTCGCCGCGCGCGGCGCGCAGCCGACCGCCGGCGTGCTGCTGGCGTTCGACGCCGTGCTGGGCGCGATCGGTGCGCGCGAACTCTGCCTGCGCTGGGGGCAGTCCGCACAGCGGCTGGCCAACATCGACTCGCTGCGAGCGCTCGCGCTCAAGTACACCGACGAGTGCATGGCCGAGCGCGAAACGCCCACCGTGGCCGGTCTTGTCGCGTATCTGCAGACGCTGGCCGGTGAAAAGCGCGACATGCAGGCCACGCCGGGCGGGCAGGACGCCGTCACGTTGAGCACGCTGTGGGGTGCCAAGGGTCTCGAGTGGCCGGTGACCATTCTGTTCGCCATCGACCGCTCGCGGGAGCCCAGCGCGTTCGGCGTGCACCTGATGAGCGGCACGGATCCGTTCTCGTTCGACTCGCCGCTGGCGGGGCGCTGGATTCGCTACTGGCCGGACGCGCACGTGTCGCGCCCGACGGGGTTCGGTAGTTCTGGTGCGGGGCGCGGGACCACCTCGATCCACTCCGCCGTGCGCAACAGTACGGAGCATCAGGACGTGCAGTCGCGCGAGACCCACGAGAACCTGCGATTGCTGTACGTGGGTTGGACGCGCGCGCGCGACCGCGTCGTGCTGGCCAGTCGCGACGGTAAGTTGCTCGCGAGCGGCTTCGAGACCATCACCGCGCTCGATGGTGTACCGCTGCTGGCCGAGCCCGACTCGGACGGCACGACCGAGTGGGGCGGTCATCCGCTTGTGGCAAAGCTGCGCAGCCCCGCGCCCAGTGAAGCCGTGCCGCAGTCGATCGCTGCCGACGAAGGCTACGTCGAGCAGGGCCCGCGCGAGTTCGCGGCCGCGTGGCTGAACCCGTCCCGGCTGAGCGGCGCCGGAGTGCTCGGCGAGCCCGAGTCGCTCGGCGGCGCGTTGCCACTAGCGCCCGAAGCAGGCGGCACCGCGCTTGGTGATGCCTGCCACGCGTTCTTCGCCGCCGACGCAAGCGGGCTGCCCGAAGCCGAGCGGTCGGCGCTCGCCGCGGCGGTCTTGCAGGCACACGCGACTGGCGACGTGATGAGCGCCGCTGATCTTGCACTCGCCGGCGCTCGGCTGCGCGACTGGACGCAGCGCCGCTGGCCGGGTGCCAAGTGGCACCGCGAGTGGCCGCTGCAACACCGCCTGCCCGACGGCAGTGTGCTGCGCGGCTACGCCGACCTGGTGCTGGAGACGGCGACCGGGTTGATTCTCGTCGACCACAAATGCCTCGGCGGCACGCACGAGGAAGCGCTGGCGACTGCCGCAGGCTACGGCGGACAGCTTGCGGCGTACGCGGCCGCACTGGAAGCCGCGACCGGCAGTATCGTGCACGAGCGCTGGCTGCATCTCGTGCTGCAGGGGGAGTGCGTGCGAGTGGGGTGAGAGCGTGCCACGCGTGGGTGCCCGCCGGTTATGCCAGGCTCTGCGTGCGCCGAGAGCCACCGACGATCAAATGGAGACTGCCATGGACAAGCAAAAGCTCGGACACCTTGAGAAAGTCGATCTCCGTACCTACTGGAAGGACGAATCCCGCGACTTCACCCCTTGGCTTGCCCAGGACGAGAACATCGCGCTTCTGGGGGAGGCCATTGATATGAGTCTCGAGGTGAGCTCGGTCGAGAAGAACGTCGGACCCTACTTCGCCGACATTCTCTGCAGGGACATCGCGCGCGACAAGTGGGTGGTGATCGAGAACCAGCTCGAGAAGACCGACCACTCGCATCTGGGGCAGTCGCTCACGTACGCCGCTGGGCTCGATGCCGAGACCGTGATCTGGGTGGCGCCGAAGTTCACGAGCGAACATCGCGCCGCGCTCGACTGGCTGAACGAGTCCACAGCCGAGCACCTGAACTTCTTCGGCGTCGAGATCGAGCTCTGGCGCATCGGTGACTCCGCACCGGCGCCAAAGTTCAACATCGTGTGCCAGCCGAACGACTGGGCCAAGACGATCCGGGCTTCGGCGCAGCAAGGCGAGTTGGCCGGAGCCAGACTGCTACAGTTCGAGTTCTGGACCGGGTTCACGGCATTCATGGAAGGCAAGAGCAGCGTGCGCTGTCAGAAGCCACTGCCTCAGACCTGGATGAATCACGCCATTGGGCGCACGGGGATCCGGCTGTCTTCCATCGCATCGACCTTCGACTCCGTTACCAATCGCTTCGGCGGCGAGATTCGTGTCGAGTTGGGAATCGAGACGCAGTCTTCGAAGAACCATTTTGCGCAACTCGAGGCACAGAAGCGCGAAGTCGAAGCCGAGATCGGCGAACCGCTCACTTGGTACAACCCGTCCGAGGTCAGAACGTGCCGGATTTACGTCCGCCAGTCAGTCGACCTCGAGAACCGCACCAAGTGGCCGGAGTATTTCGTCTGGCTCCAGACGAAGCTCGAGGCCTTCGCCCGCGTGCTCGGGCCGCGCGTAAAGCAGCTTGAGGACTAGAAGCGGCTCGCTGGAGGGGGCTGTGCCGGAGTTCATCGGAATCGGCGACCGAATCCCCCCGTTCGCCGCGCCCAGGACTCGCACCCGGACTGCATTACTCCCCCCGATCCTCCCCTTGCATCAGCCAGAAAAACACCACTATTCTTCTGGCATGAGCGCGCGTCCTAGGCAGCCCCGAACCATCGACCAGCAGGTCCTTCATCGGATCACTCAGCGCGGCCGGGGCGCCGTGTTCACGCCGGCGGACTTCCTGGATCTCGGCAGCAGATCCGCGATCGACACCACGTTGGCCCGCGCGGCCAGGGCCGGTCGCATTCGCAGATTGGCACGTGGACTCTATGACTACCCAGATCTCGATCCCAGAACTGGCCCGCTTCTTCCAAGCACAGACGCCATCGTCCGGGCGCTGCAGGGACGCGAGCGCACCCGGCTGCAGCCCTCCGGAGCCCATGCGGCCAACATGCTGGGGCTCAGCGAGCAGGTGCCCGTGCGGATGGTCTTCCTCACGGATGGCCAGTCCCGCGTTGTGCGCGTGGGCAAACGTGAGATCGTCTTCCGGCACACCACGCCACGGCACATGGCGACGGCGGGGCGCACGAGCGGCACGGTCATCCAGGCGCTGCGCTGGTTGGGGCAGCACAACGTGACCGATCGCGCTGTGAACAAGTTGCGTCGTTCGTTGTCAGTATCCGATCGACAGCAGTTGCTGAAAGACGTCCGGTTCGCCCCCGCGTGGATCGCGCGCATCATGCGCGCGTCGGCAGAGCCCCCGCGGGAGCAGCATGGACCGATTTCTGGCACTGACGCAGGCGCAGCAGGTGAACGCGCTGTGGGCCGCGGCCGACCGGCACGGCGTCGCCGCTGAAGTCGTCGAGAAGGACTTCTGGTTGTGCTGGTTGTTGCGGGAGTTGTTCCGGATGCCCCTGACGGCCCCGTGTCTCAGCTTCAAAGGTGGAACTTCACTGTCCAAGTGCTGGAACCTGATCGCGCGCTTCTCCGAAGACGTCGACCTGGTCATCGATCGCCGGCGCCTGGGATTTGATGGTGATTCCGGGCCTGACACCGCCACCACGACCGACGAGCAGCGGCGGCGAGTCCAGAAGCTCAGGGAAGCGTGCCGCCGGTTCGTGCTCGAACGCGTGAGGCTCGAGCTTGACGCGGCGCTTGCCGATGCGCTCCCGGGTGGGATCGACTGGCGGCTGATCCAGGATCCCGATCTGGGTGGTGAGCCCACCTTGTTATTCGAGTATCCCCTCCGGGTCACCGGGCCCATGTACCTGCGACGCGAAGTCCGTCTCGAGTTCGGTGCGCGCTCCGACGTCGTCCCTGCCGAGTTCCGTCACGTGACGCCGTACCTCGCCGGGGAAGCCGGCCTCGACTTCGGAGAGAGTTCCTTCCCGGTCCGTGTCGTTGCAGCAGAGCGGACGTTCTGGGAGAAGGTCATGCTGATCCACGAAGAACTGCATCGCGGTGTGCCCCCACGAGCGCGTCTGTCGCGCCACTACTATGACATCGCCTGTCTGGCCGATGCCGGTGTCGCCACGCGAGCAGTGGCGGACAGCGCTTTGGGTGCGGCCGTCGCCGCGCATCGACGAGCGTTCTTCCCCCGGGCGAGAGCCGTGCACGAATCCCTGCGGCCCGGCGCCCTTCGCTTGGTGCCGCCTGCCCGGACGCTCGCCGGTTGGCGAGCCGACTTCGCCGCCATGCGCAGCTCCATGTTCATCGGCGCAGCACCGAAGTTCGACGAAGTCATGGCGACCGTGGCACAAGTCGAAGCACAGGTGAACGCAACGAGCTGGCGGTAGCCAGGGCCGCCCGCTCTGGAAACCGAGTAGTCCAGCCCATCCCCGCGGGCCGGGAGGCGACCCATTGACTCCCGCTGCATTCCGCAGCAGAATCGCTGCAACATGCGCAGCCATCCGACACTCGACGCGCTGTTCACCGCGCCTCGCCAGGGCATTCTCGCGACCACGCTCGCCGGCCCGGAGCGCTGGTGGTACCTCAGCGATCTCGCCCGGCACCTCGGCCTGCACCACGCCACGCTGCAGCGTGAACTCGCCCGACTGACGCAGGCGCAGATCCTCGAATCACGCCGCGATGGCAACCGCGTGTACTACCGGGCCAATGCCGACTCGCCCGTGTTTCCTGAGTTGCGCGCGCTGCTCGCCAAGACCGCCGGACTGGCCGGGGTCTTGCAGAGCGCGTTGGCGCCCCACACAGCGCACATCGAATGCGCGTTCGTTTATGGCTCGGCCGCACGTGGTGCCGAAGCCGCCGAGAGCGACGTGGACCTCATGATCATCGGGTCTGTCACCCTCTCGGCGCTCTCGACGGCGCTTGCCACCGCAGAGCGGGAGCTCCGGCGGCCGGTCGAGCCGAGTGTCTACGGCGTGGCCGACTTCGCCCACAAAGTGGCCAGCACGAACCCATTCGTACGGCGAGTCCTCAATGGCGACAAGCTGTTCGTCGTGGGAACCGAACGTGACCTGGAGCGTCTGGCTCAGGGAGGGGCGAGTCGAACGGCACCGGCCCGAGCGCGCCGAGATCGAGGCGCAAAGAAGGGCCGCTGAGCGCTCGGGGCAGAAGCCGCTGAGGCGATCCCCTACTTCGATCGTTGTCGTCGAAAGCGCAACGTCGTCGCCTACGACGGCGACGAGGTTGGCGAGGGTGTCGCGGACGAGCTTCTGAACAGGGTGGAGGTGTTCAGGACGCTCGTCGAAGAGTGGCTGGAGCAGGAGCGGGGGGAGTAGGGTCCAGAGCCGCCGCCGACTACCCCGCGGACGTTCAAGGGGGGCGGGCAACTGGCAGATTCCCCTGTCCCGGCACAGACTTACGCCCTCGATACTTTCCCTGTCACCACTCGCCGGTCCCAAGACATACCCGAGTGACACCCACGCCAGCGCCGATCCCCGGGAGCCTCCCGGAACAGGCTGCGGCGGGCGGGTCACAAGGAGAGTCCCCGTGAGTCACGTTCAACTGGAGCCTCAGGTTCCCGCCGCCCGACTGGTCTCGGTCGACGGTAAGACGTACCCACTCGAATCCGCCGAGTTGAAGGCGCGCGCCGAGGGCGGCATGGCCATGAGCACGCTGGCCCAGACGTTCGCGAATCCCTACGCCGAACCACTCGAAGTGCTGTACACGCTGCCGCTGCCGGCCGATGGCGCGGTGCTCGGTTACACCATCACGATCGGCGAGCGCGTCATCCGCGGTGAAGTGCAGCCGCGCGAGAAGGCTGCGGCCGCCTACAAGCAGGCGCTGTACGAAGGCCGCACGGCAGGGCTGCTCGAACAGCAGCGCGCCGACACATTCGAGCAGAAGCTCGGCAACGTGCCGCCGCACACGCAGGTGCAGGTGAGCATCGACGTGCTGCATCCGCTGGCGTTCCTGACGCCCGAACTCGCACCCATCATCGGTGACATGTTCGCGCAGATCCGAGAAGCTCGCCGCTTGCCGCAGTGGGAGTATCGCTTTCCAACGGTCGTCGGTGTGCGCTATCACGGCGCGCCCGGGCGCGTGAGCGACCAGGCAGCGCTGAGCCCCGATCGTGGTGCAACCGGCGCGATCCCCACCAAGGTCCAACTCACGCTCACGATCGCGGACAAGTTCAATGACAGCGCGTGGTCGCCAAGTCACCGCGTCCAGAACGCACCTGACGCCACGGTCACGTTCGCGAATGGCGAAGCGCTCGACCGTGACGTCGTCGTGCGCTGGGCCGCCGCGAGCAATGAAGTCGGCGTGCATCTGGTCGAAGGCGCGGGCCTGCCGGGAGATGATGGCCGATACGCGCTTGTCACCGTGGTGCCGCCTTCGCAGCCAGCCGCCGTGTACCGGCGCGACCTCACGGTGCTGCTCGACTCGAGCGGTTCCATGGGCGGGCTGCCGCTTGAACTTGCCAAGGTGGTCGTGGGTGACCTGCTGCGCAGTCTGGCGCCGGGCGATCGCTTCCAGCTTCTGGCGTTCTCGAATGTCATGACCCCGCTCGTGCCGAAGCTCACGACCATCGACGAGCGCTCACTCGACAACGCGCTCGCGAAGCTGGCGGCCCAGCAGGCGGGCGGTGGCACCGAGATGGCAAGCGCCGTCACCGAGGCGCTCAAGTCCACCGACGCCGAAGCGCAGCGCCAGGTGGTGTTGGTCACCGATGGCGACATCAGTTTCGAACACGAAGTCGTGGGGCGGATCACCGCACAGCGCAACGTGCGCTTGCATGTGGTCGGCGTGGGTCATGTGCCCAACCGCACGCTCACGCAACAGGCGGCAGCGGCCGGGCGCGGCCTCGAGTTGTTGGCGACCACGCATGCCGACGCGAGTGCCGCCGCGCGGCGCCTCATCGCGGGTACGGCGAGCCCGGTGCTCACGCAGGTCGCGCTCGGTGGCACGGCGCTCACGGGCCAAGTGCCGGCGCAGTTGCGCGACGTGTTCGCCGGCCAGCCGTTGGTGTTCGCGATCGAGCTGAGTCCCGCGGGCGGCTCGTTCGAGCTGACTGGTGCGCTGGCGGGTGCTGGCGCACCTTGGAGTCATGTGGTCCATGTGCCGCCCGCAGCAACGCCGAACGGGCTCGCGCTCACCACACTGCCGCTCGGCGCGCTGTACGGGCGTGAGCGGGTAGCGCGGGTCGAGTTGGATCGCGCGGGGACGGGATATCGTCACCACGTTTCAGATCATCAAGACCGCATCTCGGCGTTCGACGTTGCCATCGAGCGCACGGCCATGCGCCATCGGATCGTTAGCCGTCGCACGAGCCTGGTGGCCATCGCCGAGGAGCCGTCGGTCGATCCGCGTGCGCCTCGTCGTCGTGAACGGCTGGCGGTCGAAGTGCCGGCGGGCGTGTCGGCAGAAGGCGTGGGGCTCGGGTTCGACCTTGCCATGCACGTGGGCATGTCCGGCTCCGCAGCAGCGGCGATGATGGACGCAGCACCCATGGCGCCATCTGCCCGCGCCAAAGCGACCGGGGCAAGTCTGTTCGATCTGGCGGAGCGAGTGTTCCGCCGCGGCTCCAAGTCAGCCGACGAGCGCGCCGAGCGCGAGAACCAGGTCCGAGAGGCAGAGCGCCGACTCGAAGAGGCCAAGCGGCAGTTCGAGGAGGCCGAGCGCCGGTTCGAGGAGGCCAAGCACCGGCGCGAGGACGCCGACCGCGATCTCAGACGCCAGGAGTGGATCAATCGACTGCGTCTCGACCTCGTTGGCCATGTCATCCGCTGGGCTTCTGAAGACACGGTTGTGATCGAGTTCGAGGTCGCGCATGAAGGGCAGTTCCCAGAGCGCGACCACGTCGAGATCGAGTTCCGGGACGTCAAGGGTGGGGCGGAGCGAGTCGACGCCCGAGTCGTCCACGACAAGAGCAGCTACGCGCGCAATGCTTCCGCCGGAACGCTGGTCCGGCTCACGCTGCAGTTGCCGCCGGGCAAAGAGCTGCCGGCCGGGCGGGAGATCGTGGTGCGCTGGACAAGCGATCTCGTCGCGCCGACGCACGATCGTATCCCGTTCGATACGGTGCTTCACGTGCGCATGCCTGAACACGTGATGCCGGACACCGCACCCAAAGCGCACGAAGGACCACACCCAACCGAATGACCGAGATCGACGAACTCTGGGCAAGGGCCCTCACGGGTGACCGGAAGGCCTTCGGGGACTGGGCGGGGCGCGTCGAGCGCCCCGTCCGTCGCTCGCTGTGGCGGTTCGCGCGCGCGATCGACGTCGAGACTGTCGTGCAGGAGACGTTGCTGCGCATGTGGGCGTTCGCGTGCGACGCCGAGCGCGTGCTCGAAGGCGAGAACGCGTCGCTCCGGTTTGCGCACGGCATCGCCTTCAACCTGGCCCGCAACATGGCGCGCAAGCACGGCAAGCTCAAGTTCTTCCCGCCGGAAGAGCTGGATGTGAGCGTGCCGGACGACTACACCGAGCCGCCGTCGGACCCGTTCCTGATGCAGCACATCAAAGACTGCGTCGCGGCGCTGTCCGACAAGCTGCGCGGTGTGCTCAGCGCCCGGCTCGAACGCGCGCACGAGCACGACAGCGTGCTGGCGCAAAGTCTCACCATGACCAAGAACACATTCCTGCAGAACATCGTCCGCGCCCGCAAGGCGATCGACGAGTGCCTGCAGCGCAAGGGCGTGCACGAACACGAGGCCCTCCGATGACCCCGAACGACTACTACGAGCCGGACGCCACGCAGGAACTGCTCATCGAGGCCACGCTGAGCGCACACCGTCACCGCGACCCCGACGGCTTACCCGTGGCGCCCGCAGAGTGGTGGGATCTGTCGCCCGAGGCGTGCGACGAGGTCTTCCGCCGGCAACTGCGCGCGCGCTCCTTCGAGAGCGCGATCCACGAACGCGGCTGGAGCAGCACGGTCGTGGCGGTGATGGCACGGTTGTGATGTCGCAGGACAACAGCATTGCGCTCTTGCATGCCTCACTGTCCGACCCCGATCGATCCCCGGCTGCCTAGCGCGGCAGGGGCTGTGAATTCCCTTGTTCTCATCGGTGTCACGGGCCTACCATCCCGCTCTCGGAAGGAACGGTGACCTGCGAGCCGGCATCCTTCGATTGACTCGGGAGATCACGATGGCCGCCAGGTCACCCCGACGTCGCGAGGGTTCTGCATGGCTCCGCGCCGCGGTCGTTCTTTGCTTCGGCACATTCGGTCTTGTGGGCCTCGCCGCCCCGGCCGCCGCTCAGCTGGATTTTCCGGCTGCGATTCAAGTCGCTGCTGGCTGTCAGCAGTACACCATCACATGGCGCGCCGTGGCGGGTGCAGCGGCCTACCGCGTCTATATGACCGGGGATCCGACTCCCATCGAAGTGCTCACGGAATCCGCGGTCTTCCCGGTGACCAGCGCACCGACGGATCGTACTTTCCGAGTCTCCACGGTTGACGCCAACGACGTCGAAGGCCCGCAGTCAGGACCGCGCCAGGGCACAGGCGCCGGCCTGCCGTTCTCACTCCAGGCGTTGCCCGACATCACGGTGCACGTGGGAGATGTGCTCAGCTTCATGGTCTCGCTGGTGGGTCAGCCCGGCGTGCCAGCGCCGCTCACGAGCTATGAATGGACGCGCGACGGCGTGCCGTTCATCCATCCCAGTTCGACCTACTTCACCTCAACCGCTCAACTCACCGATGGCGGGCTTTATCGCCTGCGCGGCTGCATAGAGTGCTGCGACGAGCTCGACCTCGTGCGCGTCACAGTGCTGCCGGACCCCCTGCCGCCGCCGCAGAATGTGACCGCGCAAACGGGCTGTCTGGGGGCGTCCGTGACCTGGAATCCCCGGGCGGGAGCGGCGTCGTACGTCGTGCATCGCAGCGGCACCACTGATGTCACCGTGCTCACCAACAGCTATTTCGATCCGCTGGCGGTTGGTGTGTGCCGCACGTACTCGGTGTCCACTGTCGACGCGTTGAGTCAGACGGGTGGATCGTCCGGGAACACGAGCCAGTGTTGCGGAGTGGCGCCGCTGCCTTCTCCATTGTCGCTCGGCGCGAACCAGATCATTCGCGTCAATCGCCTGTTCTCGCTGGCGCTGCCGGGCACGTTCGACCTGACCAGCACCACGTTCGACTGGCGGAAGAACAATGTCTCGCTGGGTGCGCTGAGCCAGCCGACGTTCTCGATCGCGAATGTCGTGGTTGGCAGTGCCGGCAGCTACACGTGTGTGGTGTCCAACGTGTGTGGCTCCGTTACCAGTTCCGCGGCAGTGCTCACCGTGGTCGTGCCGCCGCCGCCGCCCACAAGCGTCACCGCCTCGGTGACGGCTTGCAGGCAAGTCACGATCACGTGGAATGCTGCTGCGGGTGCGCTCAAGTATTTCATCTCGCGCAGCCCGCAGTTCCCAGGGACTCCCGTCCCACCGCTACCGCCGGGCTTTTTCGTGAACGGGACGACCTACGTGGACACAGCCGCTCCAGCCGACAGCTTGATCAGCTACACCTATCAGGTGGCGAGTGTCGGACTGGGCGACATCACCGGTACGTTCAGTTCGTCGACGGCTGCGCTACGGCCGGCCGCTTGGCCGCGCCCCGGCAATCCGATCAATGGCGCCACGGTCGAGGTGGGCTCGTTCGTGAACCTGCGCACGTCTGTCTTCGGAACGAGTGCGGTGTGGCGCAAGAACGGCGTGACGTTCACGGGTGGATTCCAGGACGTGCACCCGATCGGCAGCACCCAGCTGAGCGCGACATTGTCATTGAGTTCGGTGTCGGTGGCCGATGCAGGCAGCTACAACCTCCAGGTGTGCACCGCCTGTGGCTGCGTCAATACCACCGTGGCGGTGGTCAAAGTCTGCAACACGCCCGCGGTCACGACGCCCGCACAGGTGCTCGCCAGTGAAGGCCAGGCGAGTGTCGATCTGGTGGCCACGACCAGCAACGCGGTCTCCATGCAGTGGTATAAGGGCAATGTCGCGCTGGCCGAAGGGGCGCACTTCACGGGCACGACCACGGGCACGCTCTCGATCCACACGCCGCTCACCGCGGACGCCGGCTTCTACCAGCTTCAGGTGGTGGGCAACTGCGGCACCGTGAACGGACCGCTGGCCGAGCTCGTGGTCAGCCCGTGCATCGATCCGCCCGTGGCTAGCCAGCAACCCGCCGCCACGCAAGCGGTGCTCATCGGTGCTCCGGCCAGCATCACGTTCGTGGCCACCTGCTGCCGGACGCCTGACTATCAGTGGTACAAGATCGCCGACACGGGGCCACAAGCGGTGGCAGGGGCAACGGCCAGCGTGCTCTCGATTCCCTCATTCAGCGCCAATGACGTCGGTGTGTACTTCTGCGTGGCCAGCAACCGCCCGCCTTCGGCGATCTCGAACTTCGCGCAGCTCACCGAACTGATCCCGCCGCCGCCGGCGATCTTCACGCGCTTCAGCCGCAGCACCGAATGCGGCGGGTCCACATTGCGCGTGAGCACGAACGTCCCGCTCAGTTTCACAGTGATCTCGCGGCGAGGCACCTGCTCGGGCCCCATCGAACTGCAGACCACACCCACGCCACTGGTGCGGAACCTGGACCTCTTCATCCCGATTCCGGACCCGGCATTCCGCTGTGTGCTCGTCGAGGCGCGCGATGCGGCCAACGTGCTGGTCCTGCCTGGGAACATCGGCGTCTGGGCACGCCAGCCTGGGCCCCAGCTCAACATGGACGTGGTCGCGATGCCGGACTACGTGAGCACTCCGTTCGGTATCGCCGTGGCGCTGCAGGTGACCGTTCGCAATGCCGGGTGCGATGCCTACACCGGTGATCTCACGATCCTGGGCGCTGATCTCGCGTCACTCGCTTCGCCCGCGCTATTGTTGGACGGCAGTCCGGCCGCGGGCACGGTGCTGCTGCCGGGTGGCCTGGCCGTGGGGCAGACGCGTTCGTTCCCACTCATCTATTTCCCGGCCGTACCGCCGGATCCCGGAACCACGCTGACACGTGATCTCACGGTGGCGGTCGAGATGACCCAGCCGGTCACAGCCACGCTGACCTACCTGGGTCTGGTTCGGCTCACGCCCACGGGGGTGCAATGATGCGCCGGCTCCTCGTCACACTCGCTCTGTTCCTCGCCGGGGCTGCGCACGCGCAGCCCCGGCTCGAGGCGCTGCCCACGCCCAGCGTGGCGCATGTCCAACCGGGCAGCACCGTGCAACTCCTTGGTCGGATCCAGAACTTCTCACCCGACGTGATCTATCTGCGCGGTATCAGCTATGCCGCGGTCGGCACGTTCACGGGCACGGTGTCGATGACGGACTTCGTGCACTCACGACCGGACTCGCTGCGGCCGGGCGATGGCTGGGAGGGTCCGATCGCGCGCATCGTCGTGCCCGCCGGGCCAGGAACCAACAGTGGCCATCGGCTCGACTTCTCGATCTCAGGCGGCGTGCATCGCTATGACAGCCAGACGGTCGCGGAGTTCACGTTCGCGGTCGACGATTCGCTGCCGGCGCTGGGCGT
Organism: bacterium; assembly: GCA_031408715.1. Lineage (GTDB taxonomy): Bacteria > Eisenbacteria > RBG-16-71-46 > RBG-16-71-46 > RBG-16-71-46 > JAIOPA01. The sequence goes on along the minus strand of JANNWR010000200.1, from coordinate 552 downwards.
TGGTGATGGGCCGCAGGCTCCGCTCACCATGGCGTTCGACGTGACCCCGAATCCGGGCGCCGGCGAGACCACGCTGCGATTCGCGTTGTCGCGCGAGGGCCGCGTCGACCTGCGCATCGTGGACCTGCTGGGCCGCACCCGACGCGTGTTGCAGTCCGGTGCGCTGGCGGCCGGCAGCTACACGCGGACCTGGGACGGTCGCGACGCTTCCGGTGAGCGCCTGGCGCCGGGGGTGTACTTCGTCCGGCTCATGCGGCCCGAAGGAGTTCTGCGCCGGAAGCTGGTGCGCATCGAATAGCGCGTTGCGGCCTTGCGCCCGGGCACGCGATGTCCGGGCGCTACTTCTGCACCCCGTACGCGTTCTGCGTCCACTTCTCCATCCAACGTTCGGGCGCGTTCAACGCCGTGAACCCGTGCTCGGCGTACACGCCGTGCGCGTCGCGCGTCAGCAGGAACCAGCGCCGGAAGCCCTGCAGTTCCGGGTGCGCCATGACGCATTCCATCAGGAAACGCGACAGCCCGCGGCCGCGCCAGCCTTCGAGCACGAACACG
>JANNWR010000199.1:0-4117 GCA_031408715.1 bacterium | reverse complement strand
ACTCCCGGCGGGATCCCGCGACTCACCCCCGCGCTGCGCGCAGGCCGTGAGCGCGGGGGCGGCTCGATAGCAACCCACCGAGCGCGTAAGGTTGTCCGATTCGAACGTTTGCCAACCGTGCACCGACATGAACCTGGAGCGCCCGATGAACGAGACCGCGATCACGACCCTTCTGAATCAGCTTCACAGCACGCTCGATGGCACGAGTGCGATCACCGAGAAGGATCGGGAGTTGCTCGCTCAGGTGTCAGCCGACATCCGGGCCCTGCTCGCGCAGCCGGGCGTTCCCACGGCCGCGAAGCATCAGACCACCATCGACCGGCTGCAGACGGCGATCACGCGCTTCGAGGTCTCGCACCCGGACCTCACCGCGACGATGGCGAACATGATCAAGCGACTGGCGGACATGGGCATCTGATCGCGTTTGTCGCAAGCGTCGGGGCGCGTGAAGCGGCACGTTTCGGCAGGCGCAGCAGGCGTCGAATCCATGAGCGGTCGGCTGTCAATCCCCTCACCAGCACAACAGCCGCTTCGGGATCGTCAGCACGGTCCTGTCAATTTGAGCCCGATTCGGACGCAGTGCCGGGCGTGGTGAGCCTGGCGCAGAGCTTCGGTTTGTTGGCCCACCGGCATCCGCATCTGCACCTTGTCGTCACCGATGGCGCCTTCCGTCGTGACGGCAGCTTCGTGACGCAGAGCGCGCACGACGCGGCCGTGCTCGCCGAGGCGTGGCGGCGCGCCGGGACCAGCGCTGTTCGTGCGCGATGGCTGGATCGAGGAAGACGCGGCGAGCTCGATGCTGGCGTGGTCGCACTCGGGACTGCGGCGGGTGTTCGCGGTCGACGTCGAAGTGTGTCCGAGAGGCGGCGGCGAGATGCGGATCATCGCGTTCGTGACGGAGCATGCGGTGGTCACGCGCATCCTCGCGCACCTCGAGCGGGGCGGTGATGCGGCGGGTGCGAACGGGGGAGAAAGCCGTTGCCGGCTGGCCGGGCGGGAGGGGCCTACGCTCACGGAGTGCGCGAAAGGAGATTCCTATCCTTAGGCCGGGACCGCGGGTGCAGCTTCACAGTTGCGATTCCGGCGTCGCGTGGGCCGAGTCCCGGTGCGGCTCGGTCTGCGTTGTGGGGCCATGGGCGTAGGTCGGGGCGCTGGGGGCGGCTTCGACCGGATGCGTGAGTCCCATGCCGTTGCCCACGATCATGGCCAGCGCGCCAGGCACGACCTCGATGTCGAGGACATGGTGCCCGGCCGGGAGGCTGAGGTGGGAGCTGGTGTTGAGCGCAGCCTCGGTGGTGATGCGGACGCGACGGGCGCGGCGGACTTCGAGCCCGTCGGCACGATGCGCGGAGGCCGCGAGGAAGTGTTTGAAGAGCGCGGTGTCGCCCATGCCTTCGTAATACGAGATGTCGAGCCAGCCGTCGTCCATCTTGGCTTCGGGAGCGGCGAGCAGATTGCTTCCCATGAGGGGGGAGTTGCAGACCGTGATGACCTGGGTCGACACCTCGATCCGGACTCCGTCGAGTTCGAGTTGCATCTTGCCGGGCGGCGTCTCGAAGAATCGCCACAGTGCCCGCGGCAGCTTTCGCCAACGCCGTTTCTCGAACGTCTCGCCGGCCAGCGATCCGACCGCGGCGAGGCCCACGCCGGCGAACTCGAGGAAGGTGGAGCCGGCGGTGGTGCCATCCGCGCGCACGCGCCCGACGTCGATGTGCCGCGAAGTCTCCATGCCGATCAGCAAGCAGGCGGCCTCGATGTCGAGCGGGATGCCGAGCGAACGCGCCAGATTGTTCATCGTTCCCACCGGAACCAGCCCGAGCACGACGGGTGTTTCCATCAGCACCGAGGCGACCGTGCTGACCGTGCCGTCGCCCGCAGCGACCACCACCAGCGACGTGCCGTGCCGCACCGCGGCGTGGGCCAGTTCCCGGGCCGAGTCGCCCGAGTCCGCGATACCGATGTCGGGTTCGATGCCACTCGCGCGCAATGCGCGCACGATCGCGGCCAGGCGTTTGGGACTTTCCGCCGGTTCGGGGCCGGCGGACGGATTGAATATCAGTTGTGCATGGCGCAGTCCCTTCCGGTTCATGCGATGCTTGCCGGGGTGCTGGTCTGGTTCCGCGATGCGGCGTTCGAGTTCGGCGACGGCCGACTCCATGGCCGCGAGCTTGCGCTTCCGGCGTTCAAGCCGGGCGGCGGCCCGCTCGACCCTGGCGAGCAGCACCGTTCGGGCGTGCTGCAGCCGCTCGAGTGAGCGGTGGCGTGACGGACCGGAGGGCGGGCTCACGCGGGCGGGCCCGGGTGCGGGGTCAGGGCGTGCACGGGGTCGGTGGCGAGTTCGGCCACTGCGCTTACGATCCGGCGCATGCGCATCCAGCGCGAAGTCAGGGCCGAGTAGATGCCGAACGTCGTGAGCCCCAGGCCCAGGAGCGCCACCATGGCGCGGCCAAACGGGCGATGTGCGAGTTGGCCGAGCGCGCCCTCGAGGCCGGTACCGTAGGGCGACGGCCCGTGGAGTGCGGCGGCGATCAGCATGCCGCCCGCGATCGAGTAGACGATGCCGCGCGCGACGAGTGCCACGCTGCCGAGCGCGACGGCCCAGCGGCGTTCGCGACGACCCATGCGTTCGAGTTGGAGATCCTTGAGGAAGCTGTGCCGCAGGCCGGTCACGATCTGGGCGAGGCCGGAGCCGAACAGCCCGGCCAAGCCAATGGCCGCGACCATCACGCCACCGAACGGGCGGGTCAGGACCTCGGCGCTCCAGTCCCAGGGCTGTACGTGGAGTGCCGGCCCGCCCTGGAGCAGGCGGATCGTCAGCACGAGCAGCCCGATGTAGCCGATCGTGCTCATGACATAGCCCACGCGCAGGACGATGCCGCGCGGCGAATGACCGTGCCCCACGGGATCGGCGACGGCGCGGATGATGCCCCATGCCGCGTAGGCGGTGAGGCCGGCGGCGACCACGACCAGGAGCGAAGTCCCGAGCCGCTGTCGACCGATCTGATCGATGACACCGGCGGTCGTCATGGGTTGGCGCTCGCGCCCGAGTGCCCATTCGAGGGCGAACATTCCCGAGAGGAAGTAGATGACGCCGCGGATGAAGAGTCCGAAGCGTAACAGCCGCTCGAGCCCGGCGTGCCGCAGATGCGGCCGCGCGCGGCGGCCACCCGCACGGGTCGCGCGTTTCAGGAACGCGGGCTGATGCACATGTGGGTCGGGCACTAGGCCGTTCCCACGGGCGCGACCGCCCGAGCGCTGGCGCGATGTCCGAATCCGCGCGCTTCACCCCAGCGGTAGAACCGAATGGTGAGTGCGAGCCACACGCCACCGAGCAACAAGCCGCCGACCACGTCGCTGAACCAGTGCTGTCCCAGGTAGATCCGCGACGGGCCCATGAGTGCGATGATCACCGCCAGCATCACGATGAGGGCGGTCCGGCCCGCAGAGGGTGCGAGCAGAGCGAGGACGAGGAATCCGAGGAACCCGCAGAACGCGGTCGTCGCGAGCACGTGCCCGCTGGGGAAGCCGGACGACGCGAGGTGTTGGAACACCTGAGCCAGGTCCTCACCCGGCCGCGGCCGCCGGACGGCGAGTTTGACCAGCGCCCCGAGTCCGCCGCCCAGAGTCGCGAACAGCACCGAGCCTGCCTCCCAGCGCAGGCCGGCGGCGAACAACGTGATGGTCACGAGTCCGCTCAACACCGCTGCCTGCGGAAAGAAGCCCAGCCAACTCGTGGCGATCATCGTCAGTTCGAAGCCGCGACCGTGGTAGGCCTGCAGGGCATGCGTGACGGCGATGTCGATCGGGAAGTAGGCGACGTAATGCGCGACGACGGCCAGTGCGACGAACAGGGCCGCCGCGCTCCAGCCGAGCCACCGGACTGCGATGGCGCGGGTGCGGCGCGGTGCGATGGCAACGACGCCGGACGGCTCCAGCCGTGCGCGCCGGGCAGGTGCAGCGTCCAGCCCGGCCTTCGGCATGGTTTCCCCTCCGGCGCGCTCGGCCTGGCCCCCCGCACTCACCGCTTTCGGGTAGGGGCGGCTCGATTCGCGCACCGACTCCACGGAAAGCTGCACTTCCTGTGCCAATCGTGGCGGGGCGGAAGCGCCTGCATTCG
>JANNWR010000198.1:0-5905 GCA_031408715.1 bacterium | reverse complement strand
CTCAAGGCGCCTGCCCCAACTGCGCCAGAGCCGCCGCCAGTTCGGGCGAGCCCGGTGCGGCGGAGATCCCGCGCTGCAGTGCTGTGATGGCGGCCGCCTTGTTGCCCGCCTGGGCATGCGCCTGGGCTTCGAACAAGTACGCGCGCGCACTCGACGGCAGGATGCGTTGCGCATCGGCGAAGCCCTTGAGCGCGCCCGCGGTGTCCTTCTTCACTAGCGCCATGAGCCCGACCATCACTTCGGCGTCGCTGCGCACCTGAACGTCGTCGGATTGACGAGCGTGCGTGATGGCCACGGCGGAACCCGCGAGGTCGCCATCGACGCGCCGGCGCTCGGCGAGCACCACCCAGGCCTGGCCGTTCGTCGGATCGATCGTGACCGCGCGTTCGAACGCCTCGCGCGCCTGCGGCTTCATACCTTGTGACATGAGCCGGGCGCCCTCGTCGTAGGCCACCTGGCTGCGCGAACGCCGCGTGGCGTTCTCGAGCAGCTTCTCGAGTTCTGCGGCTTCGGCGGGCGCGGTCGCGCGCATGGCGCGCACGGTCGCGGCGGCGCGTTGCGTATCGCCACGCTCGCCCAGCCAGCGCGCACGCGACCGATACCACTCCGCGGGCGTCCAGTCGGCGAACAACGCCCCCGCGGGCTCACTGGCGACGAATGGGATGCTGCTGGTCACCCCGAGTGAAGCCCCGGACTGCATGCGGCCGATGGCCACCAGGTCCTGCGGTGCGCGATACTCGACTACTGGCTTGTCGTCCCGGTTCAATGGCGCGTTCCCCGCCACGTCGCGCAACGACTCGAGCGGTGCAGCCCAGTACGCCGCCAACAGTTCCCCGCTCGGGATGCGCGCGCGATCCAGCATCTTCTGCGCCTGCGGCGTGCGCAGGCGCGCCAGGTCGAGCTTCCGGCCCTCGGGCATGGCGACCAGCAGCAGGTCCACATTTCGCCAGATGTAGAACAGCTGGCCCTTCGGGAAGACCTCGATGAACGAGTGCACGAGTGTCGAGAATGTCTCGGGCGACAGCTCATAGAGCTGCAGCCACTGGCAGAACACGCCATTCGGCTCGAGCCGCGACTGCACGCGACGGTAGAAGTCGACCGTGAACAGGTTGTTCACGCCCGCGATCCACGGATTGCTGGGCTCCGAGACGATGAGCCCGTAGCGGCCCGCCGAGTGCAGCAGGTGCGTGCGCGCATCGCCCATGATCAGCGTGGTGCGCGGATCGTCGAGCGGGTCCTCGCCCTTGGCGTGGAACCAGCGCGAGGCGTCGATCACGCCGGGCTCGAGCTCGACCACCTCGGTGGGCCCGGCGCCGCCCGCCAACACGGACGCCGTGGTGACGCCCGAGCCATGCCCGATGACGAGCGCACGCGCACCGGAGTCCGCCAGGGCCGCGGGCAGCAGCCCGAGCAGCACCTGCGTCTCCATGTCGCTCGTGCTGGCGTCGACCTTGCCGCCGACGCGCAACCACAGCTCCTTGCCGATCGGATCGGTACCGAGGATCACCGAAGTGTTGATGCCCTCGCGGTAGTAGAGCACCCGATCATTGAGCGTCGCACGGCGGACCGCGTCCGGCGCGCCGCCGGCGAATGCCGAGACTTTCATGGCATGCGAGGGCCGGTAGACGCCCGCGGTCATGAGTGTGGGATCCCACTTGGGCGCTATGAACACGAACAGCCCCGTGGCGAGCAACGCAGCCACCGCCAGCATGGGCGCGACTCCGGCTCGTTCACCTCGTCTGAAAGCCAATGCAATTGCGACCACGCCCGCCAGCGCGGCAATGCCCACGGCGAGCAGGTGCGTGCCCTGAACGCCGAAGCGCGGCACCAGGATGAAGCCCGCGACCAGCGAACCGGCGATCGTGCCGACGGTGTTGACCGCATAGGCGAAGCCGGTGGCGTGTCCGCCATCTCGGCTCTGCAGCAGGCGAACAGTGACCGGGAACAGCGCCCCGAGCACCAGGCAGGGCAGCCCGATCAGCACGGCGACGGTCAGGGTCTCCGCCGTCAGGAGTCCGCGCCAATCGGTGCCAGCCGCCGCGCCCATCTCGAGCATGCGCTGCGGCAGCCCCGGGAAGGCCTGCACGGCGAGCGCGGCGCTCGCGGCCAGTACGAGCTGCAACACCGCGAAGCCGGACAACGTGGCCAGCTTCTTCAAGTGGGGCCCGATGAGCGCGGCACCCAGCGCGATGCCGAGCAGGTACACACCGAGCACGGCCGAGAACGAGTAGACCGACGAGCCGAACACCAGACCGAACAGCCGCACCCATGCCATCTGGAACGCCAGCGCTCCGAAACCCGAGAACGCGAACAGCCACGCCAGCACCGCACGCGAACCGCCATCGAGCAGCGGCGCGTCGGCGTGAGCCGGCGCAGCAGCCTTCTCGGCAATGCGCGGCGCGCCGCCAGAGCGCCAGGCCAGCGCGGCCGCCAGCAGATTGAGGCCGGCCGCCACGAATGTCGTGGCGGTGAGCCCGATCACCGGCAGCAGCACGAAGCCGGCGGCGAGTGAGCCGACCACCGCTCCGAACGTGTTCAATGCATAGAGGCGTGCGAGCCCCGCTCCCACCCGGTCACGCTCGATGTGCGCCACGAGCACGGGCAACGTCGCACCCATGAGGGCTGCGGGTGGCAGCAGGAACACCACGAGCAGTCCCAGGCGGGCGGCCGCGAAGGCCCCGCTCTCGCCGCCCAACGCTCGGTACAACTGGCCGACCAGCGGATCGCTCAGCCGCAGCAGCGGTAGCAGCAACAGCCCGAGCACGGCCACGCCCAGCTCGAGCCATGCATACGTGCGGGCGCCATCCCCGCGCCGCGACAGCGGTACGCCGAGCACGCGAGCGCCCAAGGCGAGTCCGCCCAGGAACGCCGCGACCACGGCCGCAGCGGCGTGCAATGAGCTGCCGAGCACATAGGCGAGCTGCTTGGACCATACGACCTCGTACAAGAGGCCGGCGGCTCCGGAAGCCAGGAAGCACACCGCGGCCCAGGTCGGGAACGCGCTCGAGCGGGATGGGGCATTGGAAGGGGGCATAGGGCGGGCATCTTACCCGGACGCGCTCCTGGGTGGAACCCCTCCCGCCACAGCCACTTGCCGAGCAATGGAAGAGCCCGGCCGGCGGCCCCGGCAGCCACCCGGGGTAGACCTTGGGCGACACGCCGTGGAGACCCGGTCGTTCATATACTCGTTGTCGTGTGAGGGAATCAGCCCTACTGTTCATGCACGCGCTCGATTCGTATTCTTGCGCATCCGGTTGCGTCCCCCGACTGACCGCCACTCCGTGCGTGGAGTCGATTCCAAGGGGGAAGCTCTGATCAGGACTTGGCACTGGGAGCGCCGAGGGGCCACGCTCGAGCCGGCTGGGGCCAGTCGCACACCAGCGCACCGCTCGGCCGCGCCACATGTGCACGAGCTGGCGCCCCGCGGGCGCGCAAGCTCACCCGACGCCGGCCGCGAGCCAGCGCGGTTCCCGCTCGCACTGGTCAGCCTGTGCGCCGCCGCACTCTGCGGAGTGGTCAACCTGTTGCTCGCCGGCGACCCGTATGTGAATGCGGACAGCTACTCGTTCCAGGCCATCGCCCGCTCTTTGTTGGCAGGTACGGGTCTGGTCTATCGCGAACCCATGTTCCCCGACCTTCCGCTCTATGCGTTCCGCTCGCCCGCATACAGCGCGTTCCTGGCGATCACGTTCGCGCTGGGCGGGGTCGGCGCCACGGTCGCGCTGCAGGGGGCCTTGCACGGTGTGTCCGCGGCACTCACCGGCGCGATCGCGGGACGTTCCGCCGGCACGCGTGGGGCGTGGCTGGCGTTCGCGATGTACATGGTCTGGCCAGCGGCATGGTTCCATGCCGGCCAACTCATGAGCGAGACCTTCTTCACGTTCGTGTCCATCCTCACGGTGTGGCTGGTGTTCCGTGCGCACCGGCAAAGCCGGCTGCGCTGGGCCGCCATCGCCGGAGTGGTTACGACGATCGCGATCCTGACGCGCCCGGCGGGGCTTGGAGTTGCGGCAGGCGCCGCGATCTGGCTGCTGCTGAGCCGCCCGCGCGCCGCGGCCATGTTCGCGCTATGCGCCTTATTGGCGTGGGCGCCGTGGCCGGTCCGCAACGCCGCTCGGCTGCACGCCTTCGTGCCACTCCTGACGAGCGGGGGCGTTGCGGCTTGGAACATCCATAGCAATCAGGAACCGATCGTGGCCTGGACTTGGATGGCACAGCACACCAACCTGGGTGAACTGGGTCTCGACCGGCACTTCCGCGAGGGCACGCAACGATTGGTGCGTCAGGACCCGTTGGCCTTTGCGCGCCTGATGCTGCGTGGCACGCTGGAGTACCTGGGGCCCCTGCGCGTACGCGAACGCAATGTCTGGCTCCACCGCTTCGCCCTTCTCGCCGCGCTGCCCGCATTGTTGTGGGCGGGCTGGCGACGGCGTCTGCTGCTACCCGCGCTGGTGTGGGGCGCGCAGGGCCTGGTACTCATCCCAGTCGCCATGCAAGATCGCTATCGCTTCCCGAGCGAATGGTGCGTGGTCGTGGCAGCCGCGATCGGACTCCAGGCGATGACGGTGCGTTGGGGGTGGCGGCGGACCGCGGGAATCGCAGCGGCGGGCCTGCTGGCGTGCATCGTATTCACCGCCATGGTGGCACGCGGCTGAGCGTCGCGAGCCCACACCCACTGCGTCGAGGCGCTTGCTCCCCGAACTCGCACGGCGTTCCGCATTGCGCGGCGGCCTGCCGCCGCCTAGGTTCACGGACTGGTGAGCCGATCACTGCCCATCTGAGCTGGGAACGATCCCCGTCCGGATGGCAGACGAACCGTTGCACCCCCCTGATTCCTGAGGAAGCCATGGCACGCGCTTCTGCGCCCCCCGCGACCCAGCAAGAGTATCCGGAGCTGCCGCCGGAGTTCGTCCCGCTGCCCGAGGGCGCCACACCCGAGCAGAAGGACCAGCACTGGTACGAGACGTGTTACATGGGCGACCGCATGCCGCAGTTCACGTTCCGCGCGGTGGCCATGGGTGCGATCCTCGGCATGCTGATGTCGATCTCGAACCTGTACACCACGCTCAAGGTGGGCTGGTCGTTCGGGGTGGCGATCACTTCCTGCGTCATGTCGTTCGTGATCTGGAACACCATCCGCACGATTCTCGCGAATCGCGTCAGCAACTTCTCGGTACTCGAGAACAACTGCATGCAGTCGACCGCGTCCGCCGCCGGCTATTCCACCGGCGCAACCATCGCGACCGCGTTCGGCGCGCTGCTCATCCTGGATCCCACGCACACGCACCAGCCATGGTGGGTGGTGACGTCGTTCACGGTCTCGACCGGCGCCCTGGGCGTGTGGCTGGCGATTCCGATGAAGCGCCAGATGATCAACCAGGAACAACTGCCGTTCCCATCCGGGATCGCGGCCGCCACAACGCTCCGCAGCCTGTACAGCAAGGGCGGCGACGCGGCGCGCAAGGCGTACGCACTGGTCGTCGCACTGGGTACGGGCGCGGTGGTGGGCGTCCTGAACACCGCCGAGGACCAGTTCGTGGCCCTGGGCAGGTTCTTCACGTTCATGCGCACGCGGTTGTTCAACATTCACCTGCCCGAGCAGTTACCCGAGAAGGGCTTCGCGCTGCTGGACGGCAAACCCATGGTCGGGTTCGGTTTCGAGCCCAGCGTGCTCTTGATCTCGGCGGGCATGATCGTCGGACTGCGCGTCTCATTGTCGATGCTGGCGTCCGCCTCTCTGCTGTACTTCGTGGTCGCGCCCTGGCTGCATGGCATCGACGTTGCGAATGCCGGTGTAGAGGGCTACATCAACAGCATTCCCACCGCCGGCGGTGGCGCGCTGTTCCATCCGCGCAACTGGGCGCTGTGGGGCGGCACGTCGATCATGGTGTTCGCCAGCCTCGCC
>JANNWR010000197.1:0-7002 GCA_031408715.1 bacterium | reverse complement strand
TACGTGGGCGGTTCGTTCTCGCGCATCGGTCCGGCCACAGGTTGCGCGGTGCCTTTCAGCGCAACCAATGCGCAGCCGCAACAGCCGTTCGTGCGCCTGGCCGGCAACGTCAACGTGGTGGTGCCGGACGGCGCGGGTGGTTGGTTCGTGGGCGGCCAGTTCCGCGGCTTCGCGGGCGTTGCGCAGCGCAACCTGGTGCACATCCTCGCGGCCGGCACGCTCGCCCCGTGGTCACCGGACCCCGACAGCGAAGTGTTCGCACTCGCTCTAAGCGGCACCACGCTCTACGTGGGCGGCCGGTTCGAGCACCTGGGTGGTGCGGCGCGCTTCAAGATCGGCGCGGTCAGCACATCTTCGGGGCTCGCCACGGCGTTCGATCCCAGCCCACCCAAGCCCAGCAGCAGCTCGTGGCCGTTCATTCGCTCGCTGGCCGTGGCGCCGGGTGCGGTGTACGCGGGTGGGTTCTTCCTCAGCATCGGCGCTCAGCCGCGTTCGTGGTTGGCCAAGCTGGACGCGGTCACGGGTGTTGCCGACGCGGGCTTCAACGCGGCGGCCAACGGGCAGGTGCTGGCCATGGCGTACGACAGCGGCACGCTGTACGTGGGTGGCAACTTCATCAACATCGGCGGCCAGCCGCGCAGCCACGCGGCCGCACTCGACCCGGCTACGGGGCTCGCCAGCGCGTGGGACCCGGCGCTCGACGCACCGGTGCAGGCCATGGCGCTCTCGGGTTCGCGCGTGTACCTGGGCGGTCCGTTCACGCTGGCCGCGGGACTCGGCCGCGCGGGCCTGGCGGCGTTCGACCGCGCCACGGGCGCGCTCACGGCGTTCAATGCCGTGCTCACGCGCGTCACCGGCTTCGGCACGCTCGTCACGGGCATCGGCTTCGATGCCGGCCCCGGCGGCGCGGTGTATGTGGCGGGCACGTTCGATCACGCGGGCGGTGTCGCGCATGCGGGCGTGGTGCAACTCGACCCGGTCACGGGCGCGGCACTCTCTTGGGCGCCGCAGATCAACGGCACCGCGGACGCGGTGCAGAGTGCGGGCGGCACGGTGTTCGTGGGCGGGCGTTACGGCAGCGTGGGCGGTGTGGCGCGCTCCAACTTGGCCGCCGTCGACCTGGCCACGGGCCGGCCCACGACGTGGGCGCCGTTGGCCAGCGATCGCGTGACCGATCTGGTCACCGACGGCAGCAACGTCTTCGCGAGTGGTTACTTCACGCAGGTGAACGGCGCGTCGCACCCGTACGTGGCGCGCATCGATGCCGCCAGCGGCAGCGTGGCGTCGTGGAACCCGAGCGCTCCCGACGTGGCCACGTGCCTGGCGTTGGTGGGCTCGCGGCTCTACGTGGGCGGCTATGGCCTGGGTAGCACGTTGTACGCGGTCGACGCGGCCACGGGCGTGCACGAGCCGTGGTCGCCGGTCACCAGCGGCGGCCCCATCAACCAGATCGCGCCCGATGCCGCGGCCGGCGCGGTCACGGTGGCGAGCCAGGGCGGCTTCTGGCGGTTCCGCGACAGCGACGGCGCGCTCTTATGGAGTGCCGACATCGGCCCGGGGGCGCCCTTCACGGTGACGCAGCTGGGCAACACGGTGTACACGGGCGGCAACTTCGGCACGGTGAACGCGACCGCGCGCAACAATGTTGCCGCGTTCGATGCCACCACCGGCGCACTGCTGCCGTGGAACCCGTCGGCGAACAACATTGTTTACAGCCTGGCGCACGACGGCTACCACGTGCATGCCGCGGGCATGTTCACCAGCATCGGTGGGCAGTCGCGGTTGGGCTACGCGGTGCTCGATGCTGCGTCGGCGGCGGCCACCAGTGACGACGTGCACCTGGACGGCACGGCATTCCGCGTGTTCCCGCTGGGCGCCGACGTGTTCGTGGGCGGCCTGTTCGCGAGCGCCAGCAACCTGATGACGGGGGACTTCGCGCGCTTCCCGGCGGTTCCGCCGCTCGGCGTGGGGCCGCCGCGCACGACCGCGTTGCAACTGGCGGCGTGGCCGGCGCCCGCGCGCGATCACACCGAGCTGCGCTTCATGCTGCCGGCGGCGGCGCGCGTGTTCATCGACGTCACGGACGCCGCGGGCCGGCGCGTGGCCGCACCCGTGGCGGGCGAGTGGCGCGCCGCGGGCGCGGGCACGTGCGAGTTGCGCACGCAGGGCTGGGCACCGGGTGTGTACCTGGTGCGGTTGCGCGCGGGGCAGGGCACGGTGGTGCGCCGCATCGTCACGCTGCAGTGACGCTCGGCGGTGGGGCACGCGGCGTGTGCGGGTCGCCAGCGGCTTGTGGCAGCCAGTGGGGCGTTCGTCGGTGCGATCCGCCCGCTCGTGCTTCCGCGGTTGTCCGCGAGTGCGCTCGGAGTAACGGTCCGTCCATGCACTCACTTACGAAGTTCAAGATCCGCATCAGCGCCCTGACGCGGGCGACCGCTCTCATGCTCATCACGTTCGTGACGCCCGCCGCCCACGCCGCTGCACCGACTTCCGCTCTCGATCCCTCGCGCTTCGGCATCGTGTACGACACGCCCGGCACCAAGCAGGTGCGGCTCGTGCCCAACGTGCCGTACTGGCAGGACGCCCGCGACACGCTGGCCATCGACATCTACCAGCCGCCCGCGGCCAAGCGCGGCGAACTGCGTCCGGTGGTGGTGTTCATCAACGCCATCGGCGATCGGCCCGACAGCCGCGTGAAGGAGTGGGGCATCTATCGCGGCTGGCCGCGGCTGGTGGCGGCGCACGGCTTGGTGGGCGTGTCCATGGATGCCAATGGCGAGCGCATCCAGGAGTGCTTGGCTCGCGCGTTCGCGTTCCTCACCGCCAAGGGTGCGGCGTACGGCATCGACGGCGCGCGCATCGGCGTGTACGCGGCCTCGGCCAACGTGCGCGGTGCGTGGGAGTTTCTCGGCAAGCCCGATGCGCCCAAGCAGGTGCGCGCAGCGGCGCTCTACTACGGCAATCCGCCCGCCACCGCACCACGCACCGACCTGCCGGTGCTGTTCGTGGTGGCGGCATCCGATGCGCCGCGCATGAGTGCCGATCTCGATTCGTTGTGGCACCGCGTGGTCGCGGTGGGGGCGCCATGGACGCTCACCTACGGCGCGGGGCTGCCGCACGGCTTCGATGGGCTGGCCGACAACGACGATTCGCGGCGGCTCATCCAGCAGACGATCGCGTTCTGGCAGTCGCATCTGCTGCCGGTGCCGCAGCCGACCTGGGCGCATTCCGAAGCGCGCGACATGCTGGCGGTGATGTTCGGCAGCGACCCCCAGGCCAAGGTCCGCGTGCTCGCCCCCTGGCTGGCCGCACACCCCGACGACCCCGCGGCACTCATGCCCTACGCGCAGGCGTTGCGTGACCTGCGACGGTTCGACGAGGCCACGGTGGCGTTCGAACGCCTGTACGCGCTCGACTCCGCCAACGTCATGGTGGCCGCGCAGCTCGGTACGTTTCGCCTCAACCAGCAGCGCTGGGCCGAAGCCGTGGCACTGCTCACGCGCGCGGTGGCCGCGGGCTTCACCGACAGCCGCACGTTGGGCCAACTGGGCTACGCCGAGTTGGGTGCCAACCGCAACGAAGATGCCGTGCGCCACTACGAGCAGGCGTTCGCGGCCGGCATTCCTGCGGGGCGCAACACGCGGGGTGCGGCGTCGTACAACCTGGCGTGCGGCTATGCGCGCGTGGGGCGCAAGCAGGATGCGCTCGACGCGTTGGCCCGCGCGGTGGACGAGGGCTTCGGGCAGGGCATGGCGGACGACGCCGACTTCGCATCGCTGCGCACCGAGCCGCGGTTTCGCGAACTGCTCGCGCGTGTGGCGGGCCGCGGCGGCGAGTAGCGGCAGCGCCGCCCTTCCGCGTGCCCGCGTGCGGAGCAGGTGCACGCCGGTTGCCCCGCAGCGGGCAGCCGCATTGCCCGCCTGCACCCGCCCGCGATAGTCTGCGCGCCGCCGGTTCGCTCGTAGCCCGTCTGCCGAGTTCCTTGTAAGGAGTCCTCGATGCGCGCGTTTCGCAGGCCGCTCTCGCGCGGTGTGGCCGTACCTCTGCTTGCAGTAGCCGCCGTGCTGTCGGGTTGCGCCGCCGCCCAGATGGGCAACATGTGGCGCGACGAATCGTTCCACGCTGCGCCCATGACCAACGTGCTGGTGGTGAGCCTGCGCACCGACGGCGTGAAGCGCCGGCTGTGGGAGGACGCGCTGGCCAATGGGCTGGCCGGCCGCGGCGCCAAGGCCACGCCCAGCTACCTGCTGTGGGCCAATGCGCTGCCCGACACGCAGCAGGTCATCGAAGCGGTGCGCGCCAACGGCTACGATGGTGTGTTCGTGAACATGCGCCCGCCCGACGGGCAGATGCAGAACGTGATCCCGGGTTATGTGAACCGCGAGTCGGTGACGAGGCAGAACCCGTTCACGGGTGCTTACTACACGGTGTGGCAGGACGTGCAGGTGCCCGAGCGTACCGAGGCCGTTGCGGTGGCCAACTTCAAGACCGACGTGTGGACCACCAAGGACGGCGGCCGGTTGGTGTGGTCGGGCTCGTCCATGACCACCGATGCGGTCACGGCGCTCAGCATTCAAACGCAGGTCGAGAACCTGCTCCTGCCCGAGATGGCGAAGGCGGGGTTGCTGGGGGGCAAGAAGAAGTAGGTCGTTGCGCCGGTGCAAGGCCACGGCTCGGGAGTTCCGGGCTGCCGCCGCGCCCTACTCCTCGAACTCCGGCGGCGGCGCGCCCTGCGGCTGATCGCTCATCTGCTCGCGCGGCGGTTCGACCGGGCGCACCATGATCATCTTCTCGCGCTCGACGTACACGGTGCCGGCCTTGGTGCCGCGCGGCTTTCGCACGTACTTCTTCTGCGTGTAGATGACCGGCACTTTGCCAGCCGTGCGTGACTTGCTATGAAACGCAGCCCAGCTCGCGACTTCTTCCAACGTCTGCTTGCTTGGCTCGTTGGCGCCCTTGCCGCGGCGCAGTACGACGTGCGAACCCGGGCAGCCGTGCGCGTGGAACCAGTAGTCCTCGGGCCGCGCGATGTGCAGCGTCAGATGATCGTTCGCCTCGCTGCTGCGGCCGATCAACACGTCCCAACCTTCGAGGCTGCGAAAGCGCCACGGCACGAACTTGGCGGGCACGTGGCCCTGCTTGCCTTGCTTCACGATCGCGGCGGTCGTCGGCGACTTGATTGCCGCGGGCTTGGGTGCTTCCTGTGCCGCCAGCCCGAGCTTGCGGCGCGGCAGCGGCTCGGGCGCGCTGAGCTGCTTGCGCGTGCCGAAGCTGAGCGTCGCCAGTACGCGTTCGAGTTCGAGTTGCGCGGCGTCGGACGCATCGACCGTGGCGGCGTCGGCACTCGTCACCGCACGCTCGGCATCGGCAGCAACGCGCAGCTTGCGCCGAAGCTCGGTGATCTCGGCGCGCAACGCCTCGATGCGCGGCGGGATCTCTCGCAGCGCGCGCTCGGACTTGGCGGCGCGCTTGAAGTAGCGCGCCGCATTGGCGGGTGCGGCCACGGACGGATCGAGCTCGATGATCAACTGGCTATCGGGATCACTCGCGTCGGCGAGCGTCACGCTGGCGGAACGCGGCGGCACCAGGTGCGCGTACGCCAGCAGCGTCTCGCCATTGCGCCGCCACTCGGCGCCGCGACCGGCCTCGGCCAGGTCACCGCCAAGCGCTTCGAGTTTGCGCTCGAGCTTCTTGGCGTGGCGGTCGAGCGCCTTGCGAAGCTCGGTGCGGCGTTCGGTGGCGGGGTCGGGGCCGGGCGCGGTGTCACGCGGGCGGTCTTCGTCAGGATGCATGCGGGCCAAGTTAGGGGATGCGAGGGAGGGGCTCAAACGTGGGGCGATTGCTGGGTGTTCGTGGTGGGCTGACCCTTCAGCACATGTGCGCGGGTGTGGCTGCCCCGAAACGCCTGGACTCCACTACAAACGCGGACGTTTCGGGGCAGCCGAGCGCCCTTGTCGGATCACTCTCGAGATCGCGGTCCCTGCTTGACACCCAGCCAACTTTCTCAGCATCAATTTACAAGCGGGCGGCCAGGTGTCCGCGCCGTCATATGCCTGTCAAGGCGTTGACTCTAGCCGCTGTTGGCGCTAGGATTTGTGTCATTCGAAGTGATGGACGGCCCTTGGAGCGCAGCTCCACAAGTGGCTAGCTGGCGCTCCCGAGGCGCTCCGAAAGCGCCCCCACCGGATACGGGAGGACAGGTGTTGGAATACCCCATCGTTTTCACGCTGGTGCACGACCTCAAGTTCGAGAGTGGCGTTGCGCGCGTGGGTACAAAGGGACGCGCGCTCATGGTCTTCGAGGAAGACGAGTGGTGGTGCCACGGAGTTGAGCCCGGCGGCATCACTGCCAGCGGCGCTGACCCCATGGCGGCATTCGTTGCCTTCCGGGAGGCGTTCGGAGACGTACTCGCTGAGATCGCCGCTGAGGCCCAGTCGCTTGCCGCCCTCGAGTCGACGGTCGGGAAGTTCGTGTTGGAGGCTGATGCGATCGAGGCCGGGCGGTGGGACCGAGCCAGAGCCGAAATCCGCGCTGGCAAGGATGTGGCCGCGCCATTCAACAATCTGAAGCGAGTCGTCGAGGAGTTCCGGTCCATGGTGAACGTGGGCCTGCTCAAGAACTTCGAGGGGTCGGACGGAGTTGAGGTGGCGCTGGCTGAGGCGCTGGCGAAGGCGGCATAGCGTTGACCTCGAAGGGCCAGATCCATCTCCGTGAAATCCGGCGCATGCTCAGAGAGTGTGCGCCGGGTCACGTTTGGGACGAGAAGGATCACCGGATCAAGGTGACCCATGGGGACAAGATCTACTGGAAGCTCCCGACGGGCCATGGGTCTGGCGGGCAGATCCAGCGCCCTCACGTCAGGAAGCTCGCCCAGGTACTCGAGATCCTCGACTGCGCCAAGCGCGAGATCCCTTCCCTATAGGTTGCACGTGTGCGCGCCGGCCCCGTTATCTCGCTGCCGAACCGCTCGTCGCCGCGGCGTTGGCGGACGCGAGGGGAGCG
>JANNWR010000196.1:0-3231 GCA_031408715.1 bacterium | reverse complement strand
CCACCACGACGTACTCGACGTGTTGCGCCTCGAGGGCATGGAACAGCTTCCGGAGCTCACCAGGGTGCAAGTTCGCGATCCCCATCCTCGGCACCTCGCGGGGGCATTCCCACGGGGGCACGGTGAGCCTCGATTCTTGCCCGGCGACGCCGTGGCACGCAAACCTCCGCGGCGCTCATGCCCCCTGCGACAGCAGCACCACAGCGACGAGCGCCGCGCCGACGCGCTGGCGCGTCGATAGCCGCCTGCGCAGGACCAGATGCGCGAGCAGCACGGGTGGGGCGCTCGTTCATGCGTCGGCGCAGGAGCACCGGATCAGCGCACGATGACCGCGCGGGTGACGGTCGTCTGCGCCCCTTGCCGCAGTCGCACCAGGTACACGCCACTGCGGAACTCGGGCCCGCCGAGCGACAACTCCTGCTCGCCCGCGGCCTCGACGGGCACATCGCGTGCGGACACGCGGCGGCCCAGCAGGTCGAACACCTCGAGTCGCGCAGGCGCGCTGCTCGCGAGCTCGTAGCGGACCCGGAGTGACTCACCCAGGCGCGAACGCAACTGCAACCGCAGCACGCGCGGACCCGCGAACAACCCCGGCAGGCGGCCGGCCAGCGTGCGCGTATCTCCCGTGAGCAACGGCACGCGCGCCACCACTTCGAAGTTCGGAGTCAGGCCGCGCAGGATCGCGATGGTGTCCCCGGGCGAGAGCCGCATGTCAGTGGCCGGGAAGCGCACGATGCGATCCATGCGCCCGTCGTGGTTCACGTCACGCCGGCCAGGTGCGACTCCCCCGCTGGGTCCCCCGGGCAGGAGCCTGCCGAGCGCCAAACCATCGTCCAGAACGTGCGCCCCGGCGAGCGTCAGGGATCCGATGCTCACGCTGTCAGGCGAGAAGCCCTCGTCGGCGAGCAGGGCGATGTCTACCAGAGCGCCGCGTCCGAACGGCGCACTCGTGCCGGACGCGGAGAGCAGCCGCGCCTGCACGGGCTGGCTGAAGCGCAACGCGAGCAGGTCGGCCCGCAGCGCCCCGTCGGTCCCTCCGAACATCACCAACTGGTCGTGGCGCGCGTCGTAGGCCATCGATGAGGATTCCCTCGGCGTCGGTGCCTCGCCGCCCGGCGACAGCGGCTTCCACGCAGTGGGCGCAGCGAGCGATAGTGACCACACCGTGGAACCTCCGTTCCACAGCAGCAGCCGGTTGCGCAGCG
The DNA here is from genome assembly GCA_031408715.1 of bacterium. Classification (GTDB taxonomy): domain Bacteria; phylum Eisenbacteria; class RBG-16-71-46; order RBG-16-71-46; family RBG-16-71-46; genus JAIOPA01. Next base: position 2,026 of record JANNWR010000196.1, on the reverse strand, counting down.
GATCGATGTCGACGGGCCAGGGGTCGGTCTCGTAGCGGAACTCGGGCATCGGCGCATCGGGCCCGAGCGCCGACCAGCGCAGGCTGTCCGCGCCGAGCGGCAGGGCCCAGCAATCCGTACGTTGGCCGAATCCGCGGTAGAACGATGTGGCGCCACCCACGACCACCATCCGGTCGCCCACGGCGTCGTATCCGGCCCAGTGCCGGTTGCGCGCCCCGGGGGAGTTCACCACCGGCAGTGGCGTCCAGCGGTCGTCGAGAAGCGAGAACGACCAGAGGTCGTCCCGGTCCTCACCCAGGTCCGCGGCCGCCCGGGCGAACGTCACTCCGCCGAACATCAGGATGCGCTGACGCCGCGGATCGTACGCGAGGCTGAACTCCTGCCGGCCGTCCGGCACGACGCTGCCCGTGGCCAGCGGAGCCCAGACGCGTGGCTCCTCGAGCGGGAGCGCCCAGACTTCGATACTGCAGTTTCGGAACTGGCCGTCGCGCCGGAAGCAACCGAAGGCGAGCAGCCTGCGATGAAGCGGGTCGTAGATGAGTTTCCGTCGCACGCAGTCCGTGGACACGCCCGTGGTCGGGAGCGCACGCCAGCTCGACGCGTCCGCCAGGCCGAACGACCACAGGTCGTTCTTGCAGCTCCAGCCGGACTCGCCGAACAACCACAACTGGTCCGACGCCGGATCGGGCACGAGGACGGCGAGCGTCCGGCGGGACGGGTAGGCCGCGCCCACCCCGGCGTCGATGCGCGCCCAGGACCGTGCGGTCGGCGAGAACTCGAAGCACTCGTTCGCGTCACCCACGCCGCCGAACTGCACCAACGTGCCGCGCTCGGGTGAGTAGACGGCGGAGTGTCCGAACACGTACGGACTCGATCCGGTTGCTGCGAGCTGCGTCCACTCATGAACCACGTTGAACTGCCCGGACTCGAGCGACAGCGCCCACGTGTCACTCAGGTCGTTGCGGTGCTGCCACGAGTTGCCCGCACTGACCAGCATGCGGCGCCCGACCGGGTCCAGAACCGCCACGTGCTGGTGACGACCGGGAGGTGGCGTCGTGGTCCGCAGCTGCGACCACGCCGTGACGGACCCATAGAACGTGAGCTCCCAGGCGTCGGCGAGCACGAAACCATTCTGGAAGTAACCGAGTGGGTCGAGACCGACTCGCCAGCCGCCGAAGACGACCATGCGGTCGTTCCAGGGATCGAACAGCGCAGTCGCGCCCATGCGCCCGGGTGGCGGGGTCGAGCCCACCGCGAGCCGCGTCCAGGCATGAGTACCCGCAAGGTCGAGCTGCCAGGTGTCGGCCAGGTACGACGCCGTCTCCGTGCTGGCCTCGCACTGTCCTCCATAGACGAGCATGCGATCGCGCGCGGCATCGAGCACCGCCACATGACCACTTCGCGCGACCGGACCACCGGTCTGGGTCGGGACGCGCCTCCACTCCGGTGCGTCTCCCAACGACAGCGTCCAGACCTCACGAGTGAGACCCGAAGCGAAGATGGTGCCGCCGTAGACCCAGACTTGATCGCGCAGAGAATCGTACACGGCGGAGAAGCCCTCACGCGCTGCCGGGAACTCCGCCCCGCGCACGACGACCTGCCGCCACGCGGGCGACCCGGTCGCGCCGAGCCCGAGCTCCCACAGCCGCGTGGGGTCCGCTCCGTTGACGAGCACCATGCGGTGACGCACGGCGTCGTGGATGGCACGTGAACTCGCCGTCTGCGGCGGGTCGAGCGGACCAGAGAGCACGCTCCATGCTCCGCGACCCGCCACCGGCTCGGCAGCGGCGGGCGCGGCGAGCAGGCCGCTCGTCCACGCGACCACCAGCAGCGCCAGGCACCAGGCGCGGCGAGCGAACGTGGGCCTGTGAGCCGCCTGCTGCATGGCGCCGAGCGTGGGCGCGACGCGGAGGCGCGATGCGATCGGGGTGCGCTGTGAGTTCCGCATGCTGCAAGGCTATACCCTCGGCATCCAGGCGTCAGCAGGAATCCTCGGAATGTGAAAATTGGGCGGATTGGACGGTAC
>JANNWR010000195.1:0-22746 GCA_031408715.1 bacterium | reverse complement strand
TGGCGCCCAGCCACAGCACGCGCAGGTTCTCGACCGCGGCGAAGCCCAGTGCCACGGCCACGGCGTACACCACCCAATCGAACGGCTCGTCGAGCTCGTGGTCGCCGCGTGCCGCGGACGTGAGGCAGAAGTACTTGCAGCCCTCTTCCACCATGCCGATGCCGACGAACACCACCAGGAAGCGCAGCGGCCACTCGATCGCACGCGAGTCCGCGCTCGCGAGCATTGGCGAAGCGAGCGCTTCGGCGAGCCACGCCAGTGCGGCGGAGATCGCTCCCGCAGCGACGTAACGCAGCACATTGCGCCACGGCTCGCGGCGCGGCGCGTCGAGCATCCAGGCCACATGCACGAGTAGTGCGGCGGGCCCCATGGCGAGCGGCAGCAACGACAGGTCCATGCACGCTCCGTGTGCGGGTCGCCTGGAACTCGTGCGGGTCACGCGCGCGGCGGGCCGTGGATGGACCGGCCGCGCGGCACCGACGTCACGCCAGGTTGTGATAGACCTTCTGGACGTCCTCGTCCTGCTCGAGCAAGTCGACCAGCTTCAGCACCATGTTGGCCTGGTCCTCGGGCAGCGACACGGGCGTCTGCGGGATGTACTCCAGTTCGGATGAGATGGGTGTGATCTTGCGGTCCTCGAGCGCCTTGGCCAGATGCCCGAAATCGTTGATCGCACAACGCAGCATGAGTTGGGCATCCCCCTTCTCGCCGGTGGTCTCGCCGAGTTCCTCGAGGCCGAAGTCGATCAGGTCGAGCTCGAGGGCTTCGGCATCGAGCCCGGCAGGGGCCAGCCGGAACACGCCCATGTGCTTGAACTGGAACGACACGCTGTTCGCGGTGCCCATGTTGCCGCCGCCCTTGGTGAAGTGGTGGCGGATGTTCGCGACCGTGCGCACGATGTTGTCCGTGGCGCATTCGACGAGGATGGCGGCACCGTGCGGGCCGTAGCCTTCGTACAGGATCTCGTCGTACCCAGCCTGGTCGATGCCCGACGCCTTCTTGATCGCGGTCTCGACCTTGTCCTTGGGCATGTTGACGGCACGGGAGTTCTGGATGACTCGGCGCAGCGAGGGGTTGGAGTCCGGATTGGCCCCGCCCTTCTTCACTGCGATCGTGATCTCTTTTCCGATGCGCGCGAACGCCTTGGACATCTTGTCCCAACGCGCGAACATCGTGGCTTTTCGGGTCTCGAAGATGCGTCCCATGGGTGAAGTCCGGGATGAAGGTGATTTGGCGCCGTCTGCGGGGGCCGTGCGGTCGCACGGCGACGGGACAGGATAGTCGCCCGGACGGGCCGGTTCAACGCGGCCACGTCCGAAAACGTCCGTGGGGCCCCCCACTCGGGCGGACCCCACGGTCAACAGCTCAAGGGCGCCCGACCCGGGCGCCCGGACCCGATGGGTCCTGTGCTACTTCGCTGCCGCGGTGCTGTCGGCCGTGGTGCTGCCCACGGCCGCGGGAATGGCCGCGGTCTCGGTCACGGTCTTCAGGCGGCCCAGGCCCTTCTCGAAGTCCTTGCCGATCATGCTGTCCATGTTCATGAACAGCGTCATCACCTTGGCCATGTAGTTGTTCGTGCCGTCCATCGCCCAGGTGACATGGCTGCCACCGGCCTCGGGCATGATGCGGAAATGCACATCGCTGGTGGACGCGAATGGCTTCAGGAACTCGAGTTTCTCGGCGACGTGCGTCGAGGGCGTGCTCTCGGTGATCGTCATGCGCCCCTCACCCACGTCCTTGTTGCCGACCCAGTAGTAGCTGGCGCCGGTGCCGACGCCGCCACCCTCGACCTTGATGGTCATCTTGGGATCGAGATCCTGCCACGGCGACCACTCCGGGAAGCGGTTGAGGTCGTTGACCAGCGCGTAGACCACTTCGGGGCTGGCGCTCGTCTGGATGCTGCGCTCGACGTGGTAGGTGGCGGGACGTGTGCCCGCGATCGCCAGGATGGCGATGACCGCTGCGGTGATGAGCAGGAACAGCGCAAGTGCGAGCTTCTGGATCATGGGCGACCTCCGTTCGGAACCGGACCTCGACCCGGAGCAGAGCCCGGTGCGGGCCCGAACACCGGGCATGGACGGAATCCCGGCGTGCGGCGAACCGGCAGACTAAGGGTTTGGCACCGCTCCGGTCCATCCCGAGAACGGCGAGCGCTTCTCTCCGGACGACCCGACCTCTCCAGTCCGTGGTCGAGCGTCCGAGACTCCTGCTGAAGGGGCTCCTACCGAATGGCCCCTCCCACAACCCCGCACGGAGGCTGCCCCGATGTTCGGCTGGTTCAAGCGCAAGCCTGTCACCGACGCGGCGTTCACCGTGGCCCCGGCCGAACCTCAGTCGCCGTCAGGCGAGAGCGACCTGGTGCCCCGTGAGATGCCCCCGGCCCCCGAGGACGTGGCGTCATCCGTCCACGATGGGGCGGTCGGCCCGCTGCATGCTCGGCTCGTGGCTCAGGTCGTGGACCGCACCCGGGCCATCCTGCTGCCGATCGAGCGGGAGCCGTATGCGAAGGACGTGCGGCAGCTGCTCGATCTGGTCGTCCGTTCGGAAGCGGGCACCATCCGGCCGATCCCGACCGCCGCGAAACGGGCGATGTCGCTGGCGCGTGATCCGAACGCCAACCTGGTCGACGTCGCCCAGGCGTTCGAGCACGACCCGTCGCTCGCCGAGGGGCTGCTCCGCCTGGCGAACTCGTCGTGGTATCGCGGCGGTGACGACCAGGTGGATTCGCTGCGCGAAGCGCTGCAGCGCACGGGCTCATCGGGTGCGGAGATCGTGATCATGGAGAACGCCCTCAAAGGCACGCTGTGCCGGCCGGGTGGCGCTTACGACAGCATGGTCGCGCAAGTCTGGCTGCACCTGTCGCGCACCGCGCCGGTCGCGCGCTCGCTGGCGCGTACGTTCAATGTCGACCCCGACACCGCCTTCATGCTCGGCCTGCTGCATGACGCGGGCAAGCTGGTGCTGTTCGATGCGCTCTCGGAACACCGCCATCGCATGCATCAAGCCACGCGACTGCCGTATACCGTCACGCGCGACATCCTGTTGCACCTGCACGAACCGCTCGGCGGACTGGCCATGCTGCGCTGGGGCCTCGAGCTTGATCGCGCCGCGGCCGTGGCGGATCATCATCGCCGCGATCAGCCCCACGTCGTGAACTCGGCGGCCGAACTGCTGTTCGTCGCCGAGCGTGCCGATCTCGCACTCGCCTCCGGGCGGCCGTGCGACGTGTCGCAGTGGATCGTCTCTGGCGGCCTCGAGATCGGCTACGAGACGTTGCGGCGCGCACTCGACGATGCGACCGGGGGCGCGCTGCGCTTCCTGCACGCCAGCGAGAACGAGGGCTTCGAGCGCGCGAGCTGACGGCTTCACGCGTATCCCCAGCAATCCGGGCAGCTCGAAGCGTGTTGTTCCCACGCATCGAAGCCACCTGCAACCCCTTGTTTTCCATGGGTTTTGCCGGTTGCTCTTGAATGCGGCGCAGGTCGCGCTAGCGTGGATGACGCGGCAGCGCTGAGGACCGCATCGCGCACGGGCCACCCACTTCCGGGAACCCACCCCAGCGCCACCTACGTGCGCACCACAACGCGCGGGCCTGCCGCGGGCCCATTCCGGTGCGAGGGCGCACAGACCCCGATGGGGTGAGGAAGTCATGTCGCAAGTCGTCATGGTCCTGCCGTACGTCTTCGGTGCACTGCTCCTGTTGGTCGTGCTGTTCCTGCTCGCAGGCATCCGTTTCATCCCGAACAACAAGGTCGGCATCATCGAGATGCGCATCAGCCCGAAGGGCTCCGTCGACAAGGGCATCATGGCCCTGCACGGCGAAGCCGGATTCCAGCCGGGTGTGCTGCGTGGAGGATTGCACTACCTGCTGCCGATCCAATACGACGTTCACATCGTGCCTTTGGTCACCATCCCCCAGGGCAAGATCGGCTACGTGTTCGCACGCGACGGACAGCCATTGCCGTCGTCGCAGACCCTGGCATCGAACGCCACAGCCACCGACTTCCAGGACGTCTCGGTGTTCCTGGAGCGCGGCGGGCAGCGGGGCCCGCAGCGCAAGATCGTGCGCGAAGGCACGTACGCTTTGAACCTCGCGGAGTTCGTCGTCATCACCCAGGAGCGCCTGTATTACCTGCCGCTCGAGAAGGGTGAGGAAGAGGTGTTCCAGCGCATGGCGGCGGTGCTGCGGGAACGCGAGGGCTTCACACCGGTCGTCATCAAGGGCACGGACGACACCATCGGCATCGTCACCGTGCACGATGGATCGTCGCTGCCACCCGGGCAGATCATCGCGCCCACGGTCGGTGAGGACACGACGAACGCCGCCACCTACCACAACAGCTTTCAGGACCCGGAACGCTTCCTGGCCGCGAACGGACTGCGCGGCCGGCAGCTCCAGGTGCTGGTAGAAGGCACGTACTTCATCAACCGCCTGTTCGCGACGGTCGAGATGGTCCCCAAGACCGTGATCGACGTCGGCAATGTCGGCGTGGTCGTGTCCTATACCGGTGAGACCGGCGCCGATGTCTCGGGGGCCGAGTACAAGCATGGCGAACTCGTGCTGAAGGGCACACGCGGCGTGTGGAGCGAACCGCTGCTGCCCGGCAAGTACGCGTTCAACACGTATGCTGGCAAGTGCATCGCAGTGCCGACCACGAACTTCATCCTCAAGTGGACCCGGGGCGAAGTGGGCTCGCACCGCTTCGACGAGAACCTGGCCGAGGTCTCACTCATCACCAAGGACGCGTTCGAACCGTCGCTGCCGTTGTCGGTCGTGGTGCACATCGACTACCGCAAGGCGCCGCTCGTCATCCAGCGCTTCGGGGACATCAAGAAACTGGTCGAGCAGACTCTCGACCCGATGGTCTCGGCGTACTTCAAGAACATCGGGCAGACGCGCACGCTCATCCAACTCATCCAGGAACGCAGTGAAATCCAGCAGATCGCAGGTGAGCAGATGAAGGTCAAGTTCGCGCTCTACAGCCTCGAGCTGCAGGAGGTGCTCATCGGCACGCCGACCTCGGGCAGCCAGGGTGGGCAGATCGAGCAGATCCTGACACAGCTGCGCTCGCGGCAGATCGCGACCGAACAGGTCGAGACCTACAACCGCCAGGAACAGGCGGCGGTGAAGGAGCGCGAGCTGCGCGAGGCCGAGTCGCGGGCCAAGCAGCAGACGAACATCACCGAGTCCGAACTGTCGATCGTCGTGCAGGCCAACACCGGCAAGGCCGATGTGGCGCGTGCCCAGCAGGAGGCCACCAAGATCCAGACCATCGCCACCGCGGATGCCGAACGCATCCGGATCATGGGCGAAGGCGAGGCCCGCAAGATCCTGGCACTTGCGGGCGCCGAGGCCGAGCGCGCGGCGCGTGTCGGCGTCGCGCAGGCGATGGCCATCGAAGAGCAGGTGCGAGCCTATGGCGGCCCGCGCTTCCAGCTCACGCAGCAGGTCATGAACCGGTTCGCGGAGGCCATCCAGGCGTCCGGCGTCGACGTGGTGCCCCGAGTCGTGGTCGGTGGCGGCTCTTCGGATGGCAGCGGCAAGGGCAACGGCACGACCGGCAATGTCATGGAGGGCCTGCTGACGCTGCTGCTGTCGGAAAAGGTCGGCGGCGACCTCGTCGCGCCGACCACACCGCGAAGCGCGGAGGCCGAGGCGATGCGCAAGAAGATCCGCGACGGCATGGAAGGTGGCGGCAGCAGGTAGGTTCGGAGCAGGCGTCAGGCGGGGGGGCGGCCCACACGGGCCGCCCCTTTGCACCGCGCGCAAAGCCGTGAAGGAATGGGACTTCGGCGCCGATACCGGTCCCGTGGGACACCGCCGACTCCGCATCCGCTCCGCGTTCATGAAGAAGGGCCTGAAGGTCGCGTGGAAGTTCGCGCGCAAGGCCCTGTTGAGCGGCGTGCTCCTGGGCTTCCTCGGGCTCTGCCTGCTCGGCTATCTGGTCGGTCGTGATGAGGTCCCGCACCCGGTGCAGGTGCCGATGGCCCAGTTGTTCGACCAGCTGCAGGTTTACTCCTACCGCGACACGCCGTCCGACACGAACTACCACTTCGTGGTCGAGCTCACGGCGTTCGGCAAACCGTTCGCCGAGTACGATGTCGACCAGCAGCGCTTCGTCACCTCGGGTTTCGGCCGGCGCTACGACCGAGCGTTCAGCGGGGCGCACTACACCCGGCTCAAGCTGCGTGGGCACTCGGGCGAGGGCAGCTGGATCGCGTTGCCCGACTCCAGCGCCGGTGCGATGACACAGGGACAGTTCGACGAACTCACGCGCAAGACGCTCGACTACGTGCGGCCAGTGGGCGTCGTCACCAACCTGCTCGGACTGATGTCGGGATATTCCGTGGGCTATCGCCTCGGCCTATGGGAAGGCTCGCTGGCCAATCCCGCGGTCCAGAGGAAGCTGCTCGAAACGCCGGGCATCGCGCGCACGATCACGCGCGAAGCATGGCGGCGGGTGCTGCTCGAGCCGGCGTTCATGAGTTCGCAGCCCGATGCCGGCACGTTCGGCACCGTGCTCGAACAGCAGCGGCTCTACAATCGCTTCTACTTGCTCGCGCTCGAAGACACCAGCGGCTTCGTCGCGCAGGAAGCCACACGGCTCGAGGCTTCGGGGCAGCGCGAATACGCGCAGGCCATGACCACTTTCGCGGTCTCGGTGCGGCGTGCGAGTTCGGACAGCACGCTGCTCGCTTCACGCGACTTCCGTGCGATCGAGACGTGGGCAGGCATGCTGTTCAGCCGCGGTCACTGGTCCAGGTTCGTGGCGGACAGCACGACTGACGGGCGCTTTCGGTATCTGGGCGCGCTCGCGCACTACAACCTGAGCCCGCCCGAGGGACCCAGCGCGACCGGACGACACGCGCGTCAGGTCTGGGTCGGCCCGCGAGCACTGGTCACGGTCGACGGCGAGGAGGGCTACATCTCCGACGAGATCCCCGCCACCCTGCTCGGCTGCCCTACTTCCTGGAAGTCGTACCTGCTTCCGGGGCAGAGCGACAGCCAGCGCAACTTGTTCGCGGTACGCTGGGTGAATCCGCCGGGTGCGGAGTTCCTGCAGGTCGCCAAGGCGCTGCGCAACGTCGCGGTGCGCGTGGCCGTGCTGGCGCAATCGGGCCGCCAATCCCAGATGGATCGCGGCGCGCGGCTGGCTTCGTCGCCGGGCATCGCGCGGCACTCGGTCGAAGTCGCTCCGACCCGCTCCGCGAGGGCCGAGACGCTGCGGACGCTCGCACCGGACAGCATGACCATGGCGTTCGACAGTCTCATGGTGCCGCTGCCGGATTCGCTCCAGGGCGTGCGTTCCGAGGCGGACTCGACCGAGACTCACGAACGGACCTACTGAGGCTCGCTTCCCCGCGCTCGTCGCTGCGAGGCGAGTCGAGCCGGATGTGAATCGTTCACCACGCCAGTTCGAGCGCTTCGAGCCCGCGGAAGTGATACGTGTCGCGATAGAGCGGTGGCGCGGCGAGGCGCAATCCGGGCAGCCGCGCGAACATCACCGGCAGCGCCGCCTGCAGCTCGAGCCGGGCCAGCGGAGCCCCGACGCAGAAATGGATGCCGCCACCGAAGCTGACGTGCGGGTTCGGGCTGCGAGCGGACTCGAACGCGTGCGGACGGTCGAAACGGGCGGGATCACGGTTCGCCGCCCCGAGCAACAACCCGATGCGCTCGCCGCGCCGGAGCGTGACACCTGCGTACTCGCAGTCCTCGAGCACGAAGCGCGTGAACAGGTGGAGCGGAGTGTCGAAGCGCAGCACCTCTTCGATGGTGCGCGCCGACGCCTCGCAATCGGCGAACGCCGCAGCGGTATCCACTGAGTGAGTGAGCAGCGCCTTCACCCCGTTGCCGATGCCATGCACGGTGGCCTCATGGCCGGCGATCAGGAACAACATCGCCGTCGAGACCAGTTCGTCTTCGCTCAGCCGCTCCCCCGCCGCCTCGCTCTCGAGTAGCGCGGTGAGCAGGTCGCCCGTCGGAGTGCTACGGCGCAGCGCCAGAAGCCCGCGAACGTGAGCGGAGAACTCCTCCACCGCGCGCGCGGCGCGGCGCTCGACCTGCTCGTCGCGCCGCGCCTGATACATGGCGACGATGTCGTGTGACCACGCCAGTAACTCACCCGAGCGCTCGGGCGGCATGCCGAGCAGCTCACAGATGACCGCGACCGGTAGGGGTGTCGCGAACTCCGCGAGCAACTCACAGCGCCCGCGGGCCTCGCAGGCATCGATCAAGCGGTGCGCGACGGCCTCGATGCGCGGACGCAGTGCTTCCGTGACGCGCATCAGGAACGGCCGGTTGACGAGCATGCGCATGCGCGTGTGTTCGGGCGGCTCCAACTCGAGCAGCGCGCGCCGCTCGTAGGCGGCGAAGGGCGCCAGATGGGCGGGCAGCTCGGGCCAGCCCAGTTCCTCGCGGCTCATGACGTGCAGGATCTGCCGGCCGAAACGCCGGTCGCGCAACAATGCCGAGACGTCGTCATGCCGCGTGAAGCACCAGTAGCCGTAGTCCTGCCAGTACACCACGGGTGCGCGCTCGTGCAGCGCGGCATACGCCCGATAGGGATGCTGGACGAACTCCGGGTCGCGAGGGTCGAGTTGCAGCGTGCGAGCGGCCACATCGAGTGAGAAAGACGGCGGCAGCGCTGTCGGCAGGCTCACGCGCGGACCTGACGCATGGCCGAGTTCATGCGCTGCCCACAGCCATCGCCACTCACGGACGCACCGGCGCACCCGGACTGCGGGCGCGCGGCGCGGCGCCCTGCTCCCGCATGCGCTCCACCACGCCCTGCCGCATCATGACTCCGGCTTGGTAGCCTGGATACCATGTCAGCAGCGTGTCGAGCTGGGCGAGTGACTGGTTCCACTCATTGCGGCCATTGTGGATCGCCGCCAGCGTCAGGTGGCCATCGGCGTTCTCGGTCGAGATCGCGAGGCTCTGCCGTGCCAGGCGTTCGGCCTCGGGAAGGTGCCCGATTGCTCCCAGGCACCATGCGCGCAGGCCCAGCACGCGCCCGATGAAGTGGTGCGCTTCACGATCGGGCTGGAGCGCATCGGCGCGCTCGAGCGTGTCGAGCGCGCTCTGCCAGTGCTCGCTGCGATCGAGCGCACCCGCGACGAACAACAATCGCAGTGCCTCGGGCTCGATCCGGCGGAACGGCGGCGTCGCCTCCTCCTGGAACTCCATCGCACCCGCGAGCCCGCGCGCGCCGGTCTTCTCCATCTGGTCCCAGCGCACCCAGTGCAACGTCGAGTCGCGGTACCAGACCTGGAGCGCGCGATCGCCCGAAGCATAGTCGGCCATGAACGGCGGGTGCAGCATCGCGACGCTCGCGCCGCGCGGCAGGGTCGGGAACTCACGGCGCAACGTCGTGCGCGCCTCGACCATGAGCCGCTGCAGGCGCGCCAGGCGTTCGAAGTCGACGAACGCACCGCGCTCGGGCGCGGTTCGCGTCACGCGGGCCGGAGCACCGGGCGCAAGCGCGAAGGTCACGAGGCGGATGGCGAGCAACGCGAACGGAAGTGCGGGGTGCGCGGCCGCCAGCGCCAGCCCGAGTGCCGCCCCGAGCCCGAGACTGGCGTAGACCACGCGCTCGGGGGACCACACCGGGTAGACCGTGAGCAGGGTCCCGGTGGCGAGCACGAACCACGCCCCGCCGGTGATCACCGCGCCGCGCGCGGCACGCATGCGTGCACGAGCGCTTGTGTCCGTGACGAACCGGATCGCGACGAGCCCGACTACCAACAGCGTCGCCACCAGCACCCAGCCCTCGCGCGGCTCGGGCTTGATCGGCAGGCTCATCACCGCGCGCAACGAACCGAGCACCGACCAGACGTAACGCGCGGGCTCGAACAGCAACGCCGGCGCGAGCTTCGCCTCGAGGCCGTGCGGCAATGCCATGGCGAGTCGCTGGCGGACGCTCACGTACGCGATCGCCCACGCCAGGGTGATCAGCGCGCTGCCCACGACCCACGGGGTCCGCGACGCTCCGGGGCGTGGCCGGGCGAGCCATGGCAGCATCACCGCGGTGGCGACTGCGGTCTCCTTGCACAGCAGCGCAGCCAACAGTGCGACGAGCCCCGGCAGGAGAAGTCCGCGCGCCGCACACCACCACGCCAGCACCGATGCGACGTAGAGCCCGAGGTCGACGATGTGCACGGGAACCAGGATCAATGCACGCGTGGCCTCGAGCAGGAGCGGGAACGTGGCCATGGTGAATGCGACCGGCCCTGTCGCGTGGTCGCGCGCCAGATCGAACAGCAGGGCGGTGGCGAGTGCGAGCGCCAGCAGGTGCAGAGCCGTGATCCATGCCGGATGCGTGACGATGATCTCGTGCAACACGCCGTAGTAGCCCTGGTAGGCGAGCGGCCGCCAGAACGACGCCGAGCCGCCGCCGTCGAACCACGACCCTCCGCGTTCGAGCAGCGTGTGCCGGAGATGGTCGAAGTCGTCGGCGACCGGTTCGCCGAACGGGGCTCCCCATGCGCGCACGAGTACCAGCAGGACGGTGGCAAGGGCCGCCCAGAACCACGGATCGCGCAGGCAGGCGGAGCGCGCGGGGACCGGGGGCACGGCGGCTGCGGGGCGCGCGGGACGCCGAGGCGGAACGGGGCGTGAGGACGGCTTCATCGCCACAGTCTATTTCACCGGCCGCAAGTTCGCAGCCACCGCCTCACCGCAGACTCTCACCCGCGCGCTCTGGGATCAGTGCGCCGCACCCGGCTTTGCCGCTCGCCGGCGTGCCGGGGCCGTCGCACGACGTGGCACGGGATCGAGCTCGTCGAACGCGTACAGCGTGCCATCCAGCCCCCCCACCAACACGCGACCGCTGGCCACCACGGGCGAGGCGCCGAAGCCGCGATGCGTCGCGCCCTCGGGCCGGTCGCACGGGTAGTGCCACAGCGCGCGGCCCGTCTGGCGATCGAGGGCGATCAGGTTGGCTTCGTGCGTCGCGATCGACGGCGAGAAGCGCACCGCGGCATACACGCGGTCGAACGTCACCGCGGGCCGCCCCCAGCTGATGCCATGCAGGTCGCTCTCCCAGCGCTGGACTCCCGACCGGGTCTCGATCGCGAACAGCCGTGACGCATCGGACGAGCCCACGTAGGCGATGCCGTCGGCCACACGCGCGCTGGACTCGATCCACGAGAACCACACGTAGCGATCCCAACGCACGGCACCCGTGAGGGCGTCGAGCCCGAACAGGTCATAGCTCCGGCTGCCGATCACCACCACACCGCGATCGGGCACCGGTGTGGCGGTGACCGGCGCGCCGGTGTCGAACGTCCACAACTGTTCGCCGACCCCTGCGTCGAACGCGTACACCTTGCCGTCGAAGCTGCCCACGAACACCCGGCCATCGGCCAATGCCGGCGTGGCGAGCACCGGGCCGCCGGTGGCGGCGGACCATATCGTGTGACCGTCCGCGGGATCGAGCGCGAGCACACGACCGTCATGCGTGCCAACGTACAGCGCCCCGCCCCAAGCCGCGACCCCGCTTCCATAGAAATCGTAGCGCGAACCGGGCTGGTCGATGGGAATGCGGTGCACGGAATCCGGTTCGAGCTGGACGCGCCAGCGCAGCCGCCCCGTGCCTGCATCGATCCGGTAGAGCCAGCCGTCGTCGGAGTGCAGGTAGACCGAGGTCATCACCAACGACGGTCGCGCGCGCAACCGACCGCCGGTCGTGAACCGCCAGCGCTCGCGCCCGGTGCGCACGGACACCGCATGCAGCACACCGTCGTCGCCGCCGGCGAAGACCAGCCCCTGCCCGGCTTCGAGATCGCACCACAGCGCGCTGCCGGCGTCGAAGCGCCATACGGGCTCCCGCCGAACGGCTTCGAGCGAATCGCGGGGCTCGAGTGCGAGTGCGGCGCCGGGCGTGAGCGTGATCGGGATCGCGTGCACGGGAACGAGGTCGCGCGGCAGCACTCCGGACATCTGGTGCGCCAGCGAGTCCCACACGAACACGAACGGTCCCGCCAGCACGGTGTCGCCATGCAGCCGGGCGCGTCCGAGCGCATAGTCGTGCGCTTGGAGCGCGGGCAGCGTGAACGCGACACGCATCCGCCCGCTGTCTGCCGGTGTGAACGACAGGCCGAGCGGTTCCCGAGAGCCGTTCCACTCGGCCTGCCCGCGCCAGTGGCCGGCGAGTCCGGTGAGCCTCGGGTCACGGTCGGTGGCAGCGAACGCCACAGACGTGCAGCAGAGCGCGAGTGCCGCCGAGCAGTGCAGGTGCCAAAGCCGTACACGCCGGACGAGTGTCATGCAGACACTCTGCCACGGGACGCACGCGAACCCCATCGTGGAGTTCCGGACGCCGCTGGCAGGCGACCCGCGTGGCGACTTCGGCCCACCAGCGCGGGAATCACTCCGCGAGCACGCGTTCGATCCGACGGTCCGGGACCAGCCACATCACCGCCACGGCTACATACAGCGCACACGACACTCGCGGAGCGAAGAACGCCAGCACGATCGCCACCGCATACATGACGAGCGAGATCAGGCCCTTTCCATCTCCGCCGACCGCGCGCGCCAGCACCGATTCAGCGCCATGTCGTGCGATAAGCAGCCGCGACAGCAGGAAGTAAGCGCCGCCCGCGGCCAGCAGGACGGCACCGTAGGCCGCGACCGGCCCGGACGCGAACGGATGCTCCCCCATCCAGGACGTGGCCGTGGGCACGAGCGACAGCCAGAACAGCAGGTGCATGTTCGCCCACAGGATGCCGCCGTCGACGTGTCGTGCGGCCTGCAGCATGTGGTGATGGTTGTTCCAGTAAATTCCAAGAAACACGAAGCTCAGCAGGTAGCTCGACAGCACCGGCAGCATCGGGATCAGGTCGTGGAGCGAGTCGCCGTGCGGCACTTTGATCTCGAGCACCATGATGGTGATGAGGATGGCGATGACGCCATCGCTGAACGCTTCGAGACGGCCTTTGTGCATCGCGGTGCGTCCTCCGGATGGAATTGCCACAGACGTTCGACGCTACAGACGTTCGAGATGATCGCGTGTGCGTGATTCGCGCACGGCTCCCGTGTTGACCGTGCTCGACGGTTCGAACAACAGCACCTGCACTTCGGCAGCCGCCACTGGCCGGTGTTCCACACCGCGCGGCACGATCAGGAACTGTCCCGCCGTGAGCTCGACGTTGTGATCACGGAACTCCATGCAGAACGCGCCCGCGACCACGAGGAACAGTTCGTCCTCGTGCTCGTGCGAGTGCCACACGAACTCACCCTGGAACTTCACGAGCTTGACCTGCTGGCCATTCAACTCACCCGCGATGCGCGGATTCCAATGGTCGGTGAAGCGAGCGAAGCTCTCGGCGAGGTCGACCTTGTGCACAGCCCCTCCGCACCCTGCCAGCGACAGTCCCGGCTCCCGGGCAAGGACTCATGAGCGCGCAGCCTAGCCCGGGTCGCAGGCCAAGCGCCACGGGGGGGCCGCTTGCCCATGCATCCGCGACCACATGCTGGCATCCGATGGCGTACGCTGCGAGGCGCGACTCATGGACGGCCACTTCCGGCAGCCATGCATCGAGCCCGCGTCCCGACCCCGCCGTTCCGCTCTTCAAGGAGTCCCCATGGCCGCACTTCGTCTGCTCGGCATCTCTGGAAGCCTGCGTCGCGAATCCTTCAACACTGCACTGCTACACAGCGCACAGACGCTTCTGCCTGAAGACGTCACGCTCGAGGTGCGTACTCTGCATGGCATCCCACTCTACGACGGCGACGTCGAGACTCAGGGCATCCCCGCCGAGGTCACCGCGCTGCGCGCGGCGATCGGTGCCGCCGATGGTGTGGTGCTGTCGAGCCCCGAGTACAACAACAGCGTGCCGGGCGTGCTCAAGAACGCCGTCGACTGGGTGTCGCGTGGCCCCGGACAACCATTCGCCCGCAAGCCGCTCGTGGTCGTGAGTGCGTCCCCTGGCGGCTTCGGCGGCGCGCGCGCGCAGCTGGCGTGGCTACCGGTATTCGCCGCACTCGGTGCGCGCAGCATGCACTCGCCACAGTTCTACCTGTCGGCGGCGCACCAGGCCTTCGCAGCCGACGGCTCACTCTCGGATGAGCGCACCCGGGAGCAGTGGCGAAAGCTGCTCGCCGCATTCGTGGCCGCCATCCGGCCCTGAGTCCGAACCCGGCGGGACCGCGAGTCGGCAACCTGCGGTCCCGGCTGGTCACCCTTGCGAAGCGGGTGACCGCCGGGCGTGCCACAGCGCATCGGGGGATCGCGCCGGGCACACGGGCGCCATGAAGCCGGCAGCCCGTCACTGGATCGCTGGGGCAGGCGGCAGGTTGGAGCCGCCACACCCCTGATGACAGAGGAACCACACGCCTCGAGCGACCCGTCTCTCCCCGACCAACCCCTCTCCTTGAGCGGCCAGGCGTGTCGTTCGTCCAGCGCGAGTCTTGAACTCACCTCCGGGTGCCAGGCGCCTGCGTCAAACCACCTGAACACCTCGATCACAGCGGTACTACCATAGCCCATCGTAAGTGGTTAGGCATAGGTCCACTTTGGTAGATGTACGTTGGACCACTCAATCCCGAGCCTTGTGAGGTGAAGATTGTTGCTGGCCGGAAAAGCGGCCCGTTCAGCCTCCTACCGCCACTTCAGGGCAACGACTTACGCGGGGCCAAGGCCCTCCCGACGATCTTCGCCTCACCCTCCTCGGGGTTGACGGAGGCCGGACATGAAGCCAGCCCAACGCCTCATGCGCTTCCCCGATCTGCTCGCCTCCCGCCGTGGCCGCATGGCCGCGTTCTTCCTCCGCTACCTCACCGAGGGGATCGCGCTCGGCTTCACGGCCACGGCGGTCGCCACGCAGATGCGACGCCACGGCCTCGGGCCGGCGCAGATCGGTGCGTTCGTCGGCTCGCTCTACCTGCCGTGGGCGTTCAAGTGGGCCGCGGGGCCGATCGTCGACACGCTCACGGTCTCGCGTTTCGGGCGGCGGCGATTCTGGATCCTGCTCACTCAACTCGGCATGATGGCGAGTCTGCTGGTCGCCATGCGCGTCGACTTCGTGAACCAACTGGCGCTGTTCACGACCATCATCCTCGTCCACAACGCCTTCGGGGCCACGCAGGACGTCGCCATCGACGCGCTCGCGGTCAACATCCTGCCGGATTCCGAACGCGGCATGGCGAACGGCTTCATGTTCTGCGGTGCCTATCTGGGACAGGCCGTCGGCGGCTCGGGCGTGTTGTTCCTGACGCCCGCCATGGGGTTCTCCAACACATTCATGGTGGTGTGCGCCTGGATCGCGTGCGTGACGCTGTTCGTGGTGCTGCCGCTGCGAGAGCCGGCCGCACCGCCACGGCTCGCTGCGGCGGGTTCCGCACTTGCGCGCACCGGCCGCGAGATCGGCACGTTCATCGTCGATGCAGCGCGCGCCTTCGTCGGCACGCGCGCGGCGTTCGTGGGCGTGTTGTTCGCCTTGCTGCCGGGTGGAGCGTATGCGCTCGGGCTGGCGCTGCAATCGAACCTCGCGGTCGAACTCGGCATGAACGACGCGCAGGTCGGCGCGTTGAACTTGTGGTCGTCGGTCATCTCGGCGGTGTTCTGCATCGCGGGCGGCTGGCTGTCCGATCGCTACGGCCGGCGCGGCACGCTGGCGTGGACGATGGCGGCCACTGCGATTCCAACGCTGGCGCTCGCGTGGAGCATGCAGCAGCACGGCTGGCTGCACGCCATCCCGCCCGACGCGCCGAACCGGCCCGCGGTCCCGGTCGCGCTCGTGCAGATATTCTGGCTCGCCGTGCTTGTCTACAACGTCTTCCAGGGGCTTTATCACGGCGTGCGAACGGCACTGTTCATGGACGTCACGACGCCACGGGTGGCGGCGACCCAGTTCACCGGCTATATGGCGTTCATGAACGTCGCGATCTCGTACTCGGCGGCCTGGCAGGGCTGGGCCATCGAGCGCTGGGGCTATCCGGTCACGCTCGCGGCCGATGCCGGCTTCGGCATGCTGTGACTCGCCTGCCTGCCGTTCATGAAACCGACGGCCAGGACGCCATCGCCCGCACCGGGAGCAGCGATCCCCGAGGCGATCGGACCCTGGCCGGGGCGGTGAACTTCCGCGCACAGCAGTGCAAGCGCTCGAACATCCCGTGCACCTGAGTGTGACCCAACGTCAGTCGTCGAGCAGTACCAGCATGCGTTCGAGCTCGCGCTCCCAGCCGGCATCGCGCAGGCGGAAACGACGGCAGGCGCGGCGCAGCGCGTTGAAGCGTTCGTACACGGGGATGCGCGCCCACAGCGCCTCGTCGCCACCATAGCCGTCGCGGAATGCCGCGATGCCGGTCTCCGCTTCGGCGCGCTCGTAGTGCGACTTCAGGTAGGTCGTGAAGTAGCCGACATCGAACGCGGCGTCTCCGCAGGCGGCATCGTCCCAATCCAGAACCGTGATGTGCGTGCCGTCGTCGAATAGCTGGCGCAGATGGAAATCCCGGTGCAGCAGCACCGGCACGATCGCGCTCCAGCCCGCTTCACTCGCGGCCAGATCATCGAGCGCGCGCAGGATGCGTGCGGCGTGCGCCGGCAGCGCTGCCGCCAGGGCTTCGGGGGACGGCCGCATGAGGTCCGCGATATGGTCCTGCAGACGCTTGGGCGTGCCCCCCGACATCGGGATGCGATGCAACTCCGCAAGCGCCCTGCCGATGCGCACCAATGCCGCCTGCGACTTCGAGAGCTCGACCTGCCGGCACGGCAGGCCCGTTGCGGCCTCGGTGAGCAACGCACCGGTCGGCTCGAGCCACGCCACCAGCCGCGGCACGCGCAAGACGCCGGGCGTCTGCGCGGACAGCATCCGCAAGAGCGCGACGCCTTCCCCACCCCCGCCGTCGGCGCGGAACTTCCCGATGATGCGCCGCGCTTCGCAGCGATACTCCACTACCGCGCGGCCATCGGGTGACTCCTCGAGCACGCGAGACTCCCACGCTCCGGGGTCCAGTTCGGCCAGCGCCAGTCGCGCCGATTCGGCGCGCGCGGTCAGCGTCGCGCGCATGTCCGCACGACCTCTGCCGCGCCGCGGTTCCCGGGCTCGAACACGTCGTGGGCGTAGTGCTCGCGCATGGCGGCCAACCCCACCGGGTCGAGACACGCAGCAGCCACGGCGGCTGCGGCACCGTCCGGATCGGCGGGGTCGAGCACCAGCGCCAGCCCGCGCGCTTCGAGATCGTCGACACGCTGGCGCTGGTCGTCGTGCGTGCGGTGCCCGGGCAGGAAGAACGCCGGGCGCTTCTCCAGCCGGATCTCGCTCACACTGTTGTAGCCACCCGCGCTCAGCACCGCATCGGCGCTGGCGATCAGGCTCGCCATCTCGGGCTCGCTGCCGAGCACGATCATGGCGGCATCGACGGGGGCCGCCGTGACCGACGAGTTCGGGCCCAGCACGAGCACGTGCCGGAAATTGGGCAGCGCCGGCACCAACTGACGATGGATGCGCTGCGCGATCTCGACGAAACGCGCGCTGTCGTCATCGAAGCCACCGCCGCCGGGCGTCGAGACCAGGCAGAACGCGCCCGGTGCGATGCCGAGCCGCTCACGCAACGCGGCGATGGTCGCACCCTCGGCGCGGCGGGCGATCGGGCCCACGAACGTGGTGCGCCCCGCCAGTTCCATGGGCAATGGATAGCCGAACTCCTCGAGCGTATGCGGCACGATGATCGCGTCCATGCCGGCGAGCGACGGATGTGCGAACACCTGCGCCTGCCGCTCGGGGGCACAGCGCCGCATCACGAACACGTGCCGCGCACCCGAGTGCGAGAGCCGCGCGGGCGGCATGGTGTCGTCGACGATGACGTCGGGAGCGAACGCGGCCAGTTCCGGCGGCAGCACGGTCATGGCATCCGGCGCTTCGGGATCGGCGACCACATGGTGCTGGATGCGAGAGTCGGGAATCGCGAACGGCGGCGCGGACCGGGTGAAGAAACGGATCTCGGTCGCGGGATCGAGCGCCAGCAACTCACGCGCGATGTTCAGGCCGCGCATCCAATGCCCGAGCCCGCGCCGGTTGTAGACCCGGAACAGCACACGCAGCGGCGCGGCGCCCCACAACGCGCGCAGCTTGCGCGTGTTGGCCATACTCGAGAAGCGTTGCTCGATCAGTGCGCGCGCGCGGCGGGCGAGCGACTCGCGCAGGGCCGGATCCTCGAGCAGGCGGCGGCAGGCGGCAGCGAGGGCAGTTGGGTCATGTTGCGGCACGCCGAGCCCGGTGTCCCCGTCGGTGAGCGCTTCGGGGATGCCGGTGACGTCGGTGCCGACGCACGGAGTTCCGAGCGCCATGGCCTCGAGCAGCACCGTGGGCAGTCCGTCGCGATCGCCGGTGCTGGCGACGACACACGGCACGGCGAGCAGTGCGGCCTCGGAGATCAGCGCCTTCACCTGCTCGGGCGAGCGCGCACCCAGGAGCCGGACGCGAGCTTCGAGTCCCAGGCGCGAGATCTGCGCGGCCAGGGCCTCGCGGTCGTCGCCATCCCCGATGACGTCACAGCGGAACTCGACGCCCTGCGCGGCCAGCAGGGCGCAGGCCTCGAGCAGGTCGGGGAAGCCCTTCTTCTCGATCAGTCGGCCCACCGCCACGATGAGTGGAGCGCGCTGTTGCGGCGAACGGTATGGGAAGTCGTCGAGCGGGAGGCCGTTGTACACCAACGACGGGCGGCGGCTGAAGTGCTGCTCGAGGTAGTCGACGTTGAACCGGCTCACGGTGACGACCTGCGCCGCATCGCGGATGCGATCGGCCAGGGCGACAGGGTCGACGCTCTGCTCGAAGATGTCGCGCGCGTGCGCGGTGAACGAGTACGGCACGCCGAGTGTGGCGGCGGCGGCACGCGCGACATGGGTGGCGATCTTGGCGAAGTGCGCGTGCAGGTGCGTGATGCCGCGCGACTTCGCGGCCGCGGCCAGTTGCGCCGGCAGCTCGGCGTCCGGCCCGGGCAGGTACACGACCTCGGCGCCGAGTGGCGGATCGACCACGCCCCGGTCCTCGGGCTTGGGGGATCGCAACGAGAAGATCGTGAGCGACAGTCCTGCCGCCTCGTGTGCACGCAGTTCGCTGACGATGAAGGTCTGCGACAGGCGTGGGAATACTTTGAGCACGTAGCCGATGCGGGTCACTCGGGCAGTCCCTCCATCGCGCCACCGCGCACCGGACTGATCCACATCTGGCCGGCCTCGATCCGCACCTCGACGCTGCCGCCGTTGGGGAACGGCACCGCCCGGTCGAATCCGCGATAGCGCGCCATGCGACGCGAGCTCACGACCGGCTCGCCCGCGAGCCACGACCACAACAATGCATTGATGAACTTCTTGTGCGAGAACACCACCACCGGCGACGCCGGCCCGCGTTCCAGCCGGGCACGCACTTCGGCGACGCGCGCCAGGAAGGTCGCGAACGACTCGGCACCTTCGCCGGCGACGCCGTGCGGATCGCTCGCATCCCAGTAAGCCTCGACTGCCGGCTGGCGCTCCTCGAGCGTGGTGCCCGCATAGGCGTGTGGCCCCAGGTAGGTGAACTCGTGCACCGGCCAGACCTCGAACGGCACATGCGGGAAGCGCTCACGCGTCGGCTCGGCGGTGCGCTGCGAACGCGTGTAGGACGACGCCACGATGAGTGCCGGCGGGCCCGGGAGCGCCGCGGCCACGGCCCGCGCCTGTTGCACGCCGCGCGCGGTCAACTCGGTCGACGCGGCGTCCTCGGTCGCGTGACCAGCGTTGCCGACGCTCTCGCCATGGCGCACCAGCAGGACCTGCAGGGAATCGGGCATCTGAACAGGCTAACCGATGGACGAACGCGGCAAAAGCTGCGCGCGGCGCATGGGCGATCCGATCAGGGCACCCTGGTCCGCTGCGGCAGATGCGCTAGGCTCGCTCCCTGTCGGCCGGGGCGGTTCCCCTCGGCCCGGGCCGTGTCCCATGCACCACCGAGGAGAGCCCCCCATGCCGAGTCGTTCCAGTCGCTCGTGGTCCGCCCTGTCCGCACGCGTCGTCCAGTTCGCCGTCGCGGTCGTGTCCGCGGTGTCGTGGTCGACTGACCACGCGCACGCCGACGACGAGACTGCCGGCACGCTGATGCTGCGCACTCCGACCGTGAGCGCCACGCAGTTGGCGTTCGCCTATGCGCAGAACATCTGGGTGGTGCCGCGCGCCGGCGGCGAGGCGAAGCGCGTGAGCAGCTTCCAGGGCCAGGCCAGCAACCCGCGCTTCTCGCCCGACGGGAAGCGGATCGCATTCAGCGGCGAGTACGCCGGCAACATGGACGTGTACATCGTGTCCGCGAGCGGCGGCGAGCCCAAGCGGCTGACGTGGCATCCGGGCGCCGATCTCGTGCAGGGCTGGACGGCCGACGGCCTCGGAGTGGTGTTCGCATCGGGGCGCGCCAGCCAGGCGCCGGCGCCCGCACCGCGCTTCTGGGCGGTGAGCGTCGTGGGCGGATACGAGAATCCCCTGGTGCTGCCACGCGCCTATCAGGGCCGCATCTCACCCGATGGATCCAAGGTCGCCTACCGGCTC
The DNA here is from genome assembly GCA_031408715.1 of bacterium. GTDB lineage: Bacteria > Eisenbacteria > RBG-16-71-46 > RBG-16-71-46 > RBG-16-71-46 > JAIOPA01. Next base: position 2,230 of record JANNWR010000195.1, on the reverse strand, counting down.
AACAACGCGTGGGATGAAGAGCGGCGCAACTATCGCGGCGGGCAGAATCGCCCGGTGTGGATCACGGACTTGAAGACGCTCGACACCGTGACCCCGGAGTGGAACGGCTCCAAGGACATGGACCCGGCGTGGTTGGGTGATCGCGTCGTGTTCATCAGTGATCGCGACGGCGTCGCCAACGTGTGGTCGTGCGACGCCGGCGCCAAGGACCTGAAGCAGCTCACGCGCTTCACCGACCTCGACGTCAAGTCGCTCGATGCCGGCGAAGGCGTGGTGGTGTTCGAGCAGGCCGGACAGATCCACGAACTCGACCCGGTGAGCGGCAAACAGCACGTCGTGCCGATCAGCGTGCATGGCGACTTCCCGTGGATGATGCCGCACTGGGACGACGTCGGCGGCCGCTTGGCGAACCTGACCCTGTCCCCGACCGGCAAGCGCGTGTTGGTCGAAGCCCGCGGCGACATCTTCACGATCCCCGCCGAGAAGGGCGACGTGCGCAACGTCACGCGCTCCAGCAGCAGCGCCGAACGCGACCCGGCGTGGTCGCCCGACGGCAAGTCGATCGCGTACTGGAGCGATGCCTCGGGCGAGTACCAGCTCGTGATCGAGGCCCAGGACGGCATCTCGAAGCCGCGCACGCTCGCGGTGCCGAATCCCGGCCATGCCTACAACGTGTCGTGGTCGCCGGACTCCAGGAAGATCCTGTACATGGACACGAACCTGCGTGTCTGGGTCGCGGACGTCGCGACGGGCAAGAGCAAGCAGGTCGGACGGGACCCGTGGATGGTGCCGCAACGCACGGTGTTCCCGGTGTGGAGTCCCGACTCACGCTGGGTGGCGTATGCCGCACACCTGAACTCGCTCTACCGCGTCGTCTATGTCTCCGACATCGAGACCGGCGAATCGCATGCGGTGAGCGACGGTCTGGCCGATGCCATGTACCCGGCGTTCGATGCCAGCGGCAAGTACCTGTGGTTCTTCGCCAGCACCGATTTCGGCTTGCGCTCGCAGTGGCTCGACATGAGCGGCTACGACCACGAGGAGAACTTCGGACTCTACGTGGCGGTGCTCAAGAAGGGTGAAGCGAGCCCGTTCCTGCCCGAGAGTGACGAGGACGGCGGCATCAGCACCGACAAGCCGGCGGCCGCGATCTCGGATGCGGCGAAGGGCAAGCCGGGTGCACCGGCGCCGGCCGCCAAGGGAGCCGATGGCGCGGCACCGGTCGTGAGCCCGACGCGCATCGACTTCGACGGCCTCGCCGAGCGCATCGTCTCGGTGCCCGGTGTGCCCGAGCGCCAGTACGCCGCACTCAAGGCCGGTGCTGCCGGCACGGTGTACTACCTCGAGACAGCCGCGGGCACGCCGCCCGGAGGCGGCGCCACGCTGCAGCGCTACAAGATCTCGGAGCGCAAGAGCACCGTGTTCGCGAGCGACGTCGCCGACTACGCGGTGAGCGCGGACGGCAAAAAGCTCGTGTGGCGCGCACCCGCACCGGGCGGTCCGCCCGCACCCGGCGCGGCCCCGGTCAAGCCGGTGGCACCGTCGCTGTTCCTGGTCGATGCCGACAAGGCGCCGCCCGCGGCCGGCACGGGCAAGCTCAGCTACACGCTGCGCATGCTCGTCGATCCGGCACAGGAGTTCGCGCAGATCTTCCACGAAGGCTGGCGAAACCAGCGTGACTACCTGTACGTGCCCAGCATGCACGGCAGCGACTGGCCGAAGATGCACGAGGTGTACGGGCGCTTCCTGCCGCACGTGCGCCATCGCGCCGACCTCAACTACCTGCTTGACATGATGGGCGCCGAGATCGCCATCGGGCACTCGTACGTGCGTGGCGGCGACATGCCTGAGGTGCCCTCTTCCCCGTGCGGGCTTCTCGGCGCCGACGTCACCATCGAGAACTACACCTACCGGATCAAGCGTATCTACGACAACGAGAGCTGGAATCCGGAACTCAAGGCCCCGCTCGCGGCGCCGGGTCTCGCGGTGGCCGTGGGCGACTACCTCGTGGCGGTGAATGGAGAAGAGCTGCGCGGCGAGGACAACCTGTACCGCCTGCTCGATGGCACTGCGAACAAGCAGACGGTGTTGTCGATCAACGGCAAGCCGTCGCTCGAAGGTGCTCACACCGTGACGGTGGTGCCGGTGGCCAACGAACAGGCGCTGCGCACGCGCGCCTGGGTCGAGGACAATCGCCGCAAGGTCGACCGGCTTTCGGGCGGGAAACTCG
>JANNWR010000194.1:0-5280 GCA_031408715.1 bacterium | reverse complement strand
CGTGTTCGTGCTCGAAGGCTGGCGCGGCCGCGGGCTGTCGCGTTTCCTGATGGAATGCGTCATGGCGCACCCGGAACTGCAGGGCTTCCGGCGCTGGTTCCTGCTGACGCGCGACGCGCACGGCGTGTACGCCGAGCACGGCTTCACGGCGTTGAACGCGCCCGAACGTTGGATGGAGAAGTGGACGCAGAACGCGTACGAACGGAAGAGCTGAAGGGCTCTCGGTAACGGAATCGCGACCTGAGCAGCCCCCAACTGGTGCGCTGGATCTCGACGATGCTGTCAGGTGGCTCGTAGAACACGAGTATGTCGTCATAGTGGTCCAAGATCGGGGAGCAGACCCTCCAGGAGCAAGCCAAGGTCCACACTATCGCATTGTTTCTGGACCGATCCGGGGGGGGCACGTCAGCAGGTCGGGGGACTTCCGAAAGCGGTCCGGCGCCGGCAAGCCGACGTACGTTCAACGATCCAGAACCATCGCATTGGCGATCACAGGCCGGCATTGGCCCTCGACTCCGCCCCATTGCCGAAGGGATCGCTCAGGGCGAAACGCGAACCTGGACTTTAGAGCGCGAGAGCGCCGCGAGTTTCACTCGGCCCAACAGCACTCCCCAAACCAGCGGAACGCATACCCAACGCGAAAGTTCCAGCATCTGCTCAATGAAGTGCACTCCCGCTACTCCAGGGTTTCCCCCCAGACTGCTGGCGTTCGCGAGTTGCAGCCCAAGCACACCCGTTGCGAACTCGATCGCGATCAGGATCGGAATGCCGAGCGCGATCGCTCGCAGGCGTCGTGACCAGCCTGCTGAGTCACTCGCGAGGCAGAGCGCGACAAAGACCATGAGCAGGTTCGACGCCGAGAGGTCGACCGATTGATCTGCGGGCACAGCCAGGGTCACGCGCAGTGCCATGCCGGTCAGGGTGAGCAGCAGGGCTTGGTATGCGGGGGCGATCCAATGCCCCGGAAGGGTGAGGAGCAGAGCGAACGTAGCCGCCTTCAGGAACCACCTCACGACAGCGCCGCCTTTCGCGCGCCCACGCGGATCCACAGAAGGAAGCATCCCACTACCACGAGCAAAGTAGCTGATTGCCACAGGAATACATGCGCCAAGTCGAACAGTCCTGGGGCATAGCGCAGCACAGCCATGAGTATGTAAATGCGAATCAAGTTGTAGATCCATAGGAGGAGCCCGCCGGCCAGCAACCCGGTGGCTCTCCAGCTCCACCGCGCAGGAAAGGCAAGAATCCCTCCAAACAACAACAGTGTCGGGAAGAGAGGCGTACAGTCCAGCGCGATGTCTATCGCGGTCACACCAATACGGAATCGTGACTGGTCGAACTGAACCGCCGACGGGAACACCATGCTCGCGAGGTTCAGGCTCATGAGCGTGGCGTGAATCAGCGTTCGTCCGATGGCCGGCCATATCACCGGCACGGTGAACGCGAGCGCCGTGAAGATCGGGTAGCGAATGAGAAAGCGCCCGGCAGGATCCAACCATATGCCTCTCACGGCGTCGCGAACGCGACTCATCGTGCCACGCTCTCGCGACGCCACTCGTCGGTCACGTTTCGGCGGTTGATGGGTTGGGCGCATTCGCTAGTTGACGATGACGACCCGGCGCAAAGCATCGCGACCAGGTCCGACCGCGCGCAGGAGATAGATCCCGGGCCTCAGTCCGCTCGTGGTCAGTCTGAATAAGCGTCGGCTCTCAAAAACCTGGACAGAGGCTGTAGCCACTCTGTGCCCGGCCACATCAAACAGCTCCACGGAGTGGGCAGATCGGGACGGCTCGATCTCCACGGTCAGGGGCTGGCCGCCGAACGAGGGGTTCGGATACGCCGCCACGCGTATCGGGGTGCCGAGCGAACCGGGCGGGCGCACACCGGTCGTGACGTTTGTGAAATATCCAATTGCGAACGTCATCGCGTTTTGGCCAATCCGCTTGCCAATGAGCCGGGCGGGAATGTCGTCTTGCGGAGCGTGGATGCCACCCCAGATGCGAGACAGGCTGCATTGGTCCGACGCATCGCGATAAGTCGCCCATTGCAGCCGGACATCGACGCTCGGGCCATCTTCGAACACGAGGAAGGAGTTGCGGGGGGCAAGGAACTCCGCCACTCCACCCGGGAAGTACTCGTCACCGGTGAGTGCCGTGAGCACCTCTGCCGCCGCGCGCGAAAAAGTCGAGTGCCCAGAGGTGTATCCCGCGAAGGGCGGAGTCACGAACGTCGGACGCTGATACGGCCACCAGTTCTCGCCCAGGATCCACCCAACGCCCGCGGTGTCCGTGGCCGGCACGCTGACCGAGCCAGGGCCTCGCCAAGCCAACAGCTTGATCTTGTTCAAATTCACGTTGCCCACACCGGCCAGAGAATCCCCGGGCGCCACCAGCTCCACGAAGCCAGGAATCAGAGGTAGCCCGACGGGCGAAAAATGCGGGAGTGCAGGGTTGCTCGACTGGCCGCGGTCGGCCATCCAGCGGATCGCGGAGATCGGCCGGATGTAGTCGTACCAGCCCTTGATCCCCCAGCACGAGATCGCGGCGTCGTGGAGCGCCCCCCCGAGCACGAGATAGGCCTTCACATCCCACTCCAGATCGTTCACCACCGGCCCGGCACCTTGGAACCGTTTCACGAAGCCGGGATAGTCATTCACGTAATTCAGAATCGTGAACCAGTGTCCGGGTGGGGTCTCGGAGTTCGGCCCGTCCGCCCAGAACTCCGCAAGGACCCGGGTGTAGTCGCCGCGAGGCACGAACTGGGGTGGGTAGGGCTGACCGGTGCGGGGATTCAGGCTTCGCCCGACACCCGTGTCACCGCCCTCGAGCAGGTTGTAGAAGCCCTCAAGCTCGGCTTGAGTCTGTGGCAGCACCGGATTGTTGCCGATCGATGCGGGCGAGATATCCATCAGCACGGGGTCGGAAGCCTTGAGGTGGGCCGACCACACCGCCGTCAACTCGAATCCCCATCGGTAGAGCCTGGAGGCGGAGCTGCCCGGGTGCACCAGATCGAGCAGCGGCGGCGGACCGGGATCGCGATAGACGCTGTAGTCGTAGCCGTCACGCGTGTGCAGGGTGAGGTCGCTCGGGCCGAGCGCGAACGGGCGGACGGCTCCCCACTCCGGCGTGAGGAAGGCTGGTGTCGTGCCCGGAAGCGTATTGCCGTTCTGGTCGACAAAGCTGGTGAGCGCAAGCGGCTGCCAACGATTCGGGTCAGCCAGCGTGGAGTCACCCGGCAGCGACACGATCAACGGGGGGTTGACGGGCAGGTAGTGCTGGTTCGCGTAGAACCCCAGCTCGTTCGAACCATCTTGTAATCCGTAGGCGATGATCGACTGGCCGATGTAGTTGCCGAGCGCGGCGGGCGAGCCGCTCGAGTAGTCCGTCGACCCGAACGCGATATCGTATCCGAGCGCTGTCATCAGGGAATCGAATCGTGCGAGCGACGGCACCGCCCCGGGCGAGCCCGTGAATCGTTCTCGAAGCAACCGATAGACGGCATAACTGATGGTCTCTTCGCGCGCCGCATGGACGTCCAACGGGGGCGGGATCCCGGTGAATGGACAGACAAAGCTGCCGAGCGTGTTGCCCAACAGGTACGGGACGGCGACCCGGTCGTAGGCCGCCCAGGAATCGTAGGCGGCGACCGAGAAGTGAAAGAGATTCCGGGCCTGAACCGTTGGGCGAGCGAAATCCTTGCGAATCGCCTGCAGCAGCACGTCATTCCACTGCCTTGCCACGGACGGCGCGGCTGGCGTGGAAGTGGCGAGCAGCGGGAGAAGTGCCAGCGCAACAAGTGCTTTACCGAGTGAATGTCTCACGTTGAATTCCATCGAGGTTGCCTTAGCGGGACTCCGGAAGTTCGCGCTGGGGGGGCAGGGGACCTCTGACGATTCCGCGATGCACGCTCGCAAGCGAGCGCTTGATCAGACCGGGTCTGAGCTTGTGATCCTGATGGACCGTCGTCGTTGGGCCAGATAGCCGATGACGCCCAACCCGAGCATCGCTAGGACCATCCCGCCGGCGCCAAGCCCCGGCAGGACTGGTGCCGACAAGAACAGGAAGGCGTCCGTGACCGTATTGCCGAACAGATCGTCACCGTTGTCGCTAATCCAGCCTGACCCGGTCGATGGGTTGGCGCTGCTGCTCCATTCGAAAGTGACGTCATAGTCCCTCAGCGCAGCTCCAGCCGAACTCGGGATGGGGGCGCTTCGGAACGTGTACCAACGCATCCCGGAGACTTGCGGGTGCAGCGTGTTGATCTCCACGGAGTCGGCGGAGGAGGCAGCAAAGGTGACCAGCGCTCCATTGATCAACAGCGGATTCCCTATCAGGTCTTGCGCGACCGCAGTGGGAGTCCCGTAGGCCACCGGAGCCGCGACCGCAGCCTTCAGCCGCAGAGACTGCCCGGCGATGGTAGCCGTCTCGGTCGTGGCAACCCCGAAAGTCCACGTGATCGTTGGTGGGATGAGCTTGGCCTTGCACTTGGGCCTGCTAGCGGAATAAGCGTACGACGGTACGGCGCGCGCGGGCTGACTTGCCGTCACCCCAACCACGAGCAGGAACAAGAAAAGCATTCGAGATGCGCGGCCAGTCGACATCGGCTCCTCCTTCGGTTGAAGCACCACTGCGTTCACTCCCTACCACCGGGACAGGACTCGCGCGCGATGAAGCGCACAAATACGAGGGACTTGCTGGTCTGGTCTACCTTCGTTGACGAACGAGCAGCACCTTGGCGCTGGTCGAACGATCATTTGCGCGGATTCGCACCATGTACACGCCGCTGTCCGCGATTCGGCCCTCTTCGTCTCGTCCGTCCCAAACGACCCGCTGCAGTCCGGCGACCTGCGCTTGGCGGGTCAGCGCCCGAAGCTGGCGACCGGCGATGTCGTAGATCTCGATGTCGACCCGGCCCGCACTACCGAGCTCGAACTCGATCGTGGACGACTCGGTAAACGGATTGGGATTGGCACGCACCCAGCGCAGGGACTCGATAGTGGGGTGAACCGCAGGCCCGACATCGACCGGGGTCTGGTCCAGGAAGTCACCCAGCCCGACGACGGCCGCCGCATCAGGAACTGTGTCGCCGTCAAGGTCGTACGACACGACCACGTCGTAGGTGCGCCCGCCGAGCAGGTTCGTGGCGTCAACCGTCACGCTGACGCGGGACGTCGCGCCCGGTGACAGACTCACGGAGCCGTCGAGTGACACGCCCGTAGGCAGGCCGTTCAATCGGAATCCCGCCATCCCAGTGGTATCACCGTCGGTCGGGATGATCGTG